>JAPLRD010000321.1 GCA_026399375.1 Pseudomonadota bacterium | reverse complement strand
TACGTTGTACATAAAATCTCTGTGCGTATACCAGTAATTTGGTGCGGAATATTTCCTATAGCAATCGGACCCGTCATACGGGCAAAGTATTATGCCCCTCAAATGGCTACCCTCCCGCTCCGAAGGGATGGCGACCAACGTTACTTCGTCCCTTGCCCTGTTCCAGTCTGCAAGGCTCGCAATATTTCTCTCCAGATCCTCCGACATGCCGTCCAGCACCCATTTGACTAGATTCCTTTCTCTAAGCCCAAGGTCGCCTGCGAGAAACCCGCGCATCCCACCAAGTTGGGAGAAGCCATCCTCCGTATCCACGATAAGGCAATCGACCAGGCCCCTTTCCGCAAGAGTTTGAAGCTTGTATCCGACCGGGTGATTTATGACGATGCGCTCGCCCGAACGGGTCTGAAGAATGCCCACATTCTGTGCTTCAAGAGGGAGACTTGGAGGGCGATCCACTTCAGGCTTCAACGTGAAACGATGTGACGCAAATATCATTGCGACCTAATCCCATCTCCAATCGAACGGAAGGTCGCGTAAGGTGGGAAGGCTGCATATTCGTCCTAGGTCACAAACAAGTATTACTCGCACGGGACGCCATTGGTTAACCGAGTGAAAATTAAACGGTAGCGGGAATTCAAGGGCAAAGGCAAGGTCAAGGTGCCACGTTACTGCTGAAGAATTCTTCTGCACGAGCACTATCAACCGTCTTGAGACGCTTGTAGATGTCAAGTACTTTTTCCCTTTGCTTGGTCACTGAATAAACTGTCCCTAGACCTAATAACACATCGACATCTTTCGGTCTGCCACTTAGCGCAAATTCGAGAGCTTCAATCGCTTTGCTCGTCTGATTCGTCATGAAATATCGGAGACCTAGAATGAAACTCGCATCATAGTTTCTAGGATCGAGACGAAGAGCTTGTTCGAGCGCATCGATCGCCTTTGCGGTTTGACCACTCCTACCGTAGGAGCGCCCTAGTTCTGTCCACGCGATAGAAGGTGCCGGATTGATGCGTAGGGACTCTTGAATTGCTTCGATTGACTTAGCGTTGTCCCCCGCGAGGCGATACGCATTTCCCAAATTAAGCCAAGCTACGTCAATTGTAGGGTCAATGCGGAGAGCCTGCTTATTGGCTTCTATTGCTTTAGTCGGTTGCCCAACGGCAGTATAAGCGTGGCCAAGCATAATCCATGGCACGACAATTTCCGGTTGAACCTTAATCCAACGGTTGCAGTAATCAATTGTAGACGGCCAGTCGCCGTGTTCAAAAAGTTCAATTCCTCGATTTGCCCATTGAACTATCGTAGGTGTTGAGGTGGCGACTTTGGCGCTTCGTTTGGGCAAATCCTTCACCCACTCGACGGGCACAGCAAAATTGAGATTCTGCCCCTCTGCTAGATAGAACGTGGTTAGGCCAACCAGCGATCCACTTTCGTCAAAGAGTCCACCGCCACTCGATCCGGGAGAGATCGCAGCGGTAGTTTGAATATACCTACCACCGTCCAAGTCCCTCAACGCAGAAACAATTCCGTCAGACAGCGTTAGTTCAAGCCCCTGAGGTGCGCCGACTGCATAGACTCTTGAACCGACTCTTAGTGTCCTTGTATTTCCCATTATGACCGTTGGCGCGCTTAGTCCTACGACGCTTCGCGCGCTGACGAGAAAGTCGAATAACGGAACTGCCACCAAGAAAGAAGAAGCGGAATTAAATCGACTATTTAAGAAGAAATTTCCATCAATAACGGACCAATGGATTCGAGTCCATTTTTCTGGCCGGACCAAAGAACAGGCTCGATGATTTCAGTCAGATGGAAAATGAGTAAAAAGTTTCATCTACATCTGTACCTACGCCATGCGAATACCATGCCAACGACGCAGATGGCCGCCAGGACTAGCGACAACATTGATTTGAGAACACCGACCCACACGGACAAGGCACCCAGCCTTATTAGTCCGACGCTTATTGCTGTAGCTGCTACGAATGGCCAGAACATATTTGTCCTCCTATTTGGAAAGAAAGCGTTTTAACAAAGCGGTCGCGAACGGTCTCAGCTCGATCGCCAGCTTTGCAGCAAGCAACAGCCACGCAGGTAGCATTGCGTACTCCTTTGGTTGGTCAGAAGTTGGTGCATCTTTCGGGTCATGCATAAATCTCTCCTGATGGATTGGTTTAGAGCAGTCCTCTCTCTGCAAATGACACTGCAGCGGCACCGGCTACGACGAAGTGATCCAAGACTTTGATGTCCACCAGCGCGAGGGCCTGTTTCAGATTGTTGGTGAGCAGCTGATCCGCCTGGCTCGGCTCGGTGACACCCGAGGGATGGTTATGCGCGAAGATCACTGACGCGGCGTTATGCCGTAGGGCCGTCCTCACGACCTCTCTGGGATACACCGACGTTTGCGTCAGCGTGCCCCTGAACATTTCCTCCGAGGCGAGCACCCTGTTCTGTGCATCCAGGAGGACAACGACAAATACCTCGTACTCCCGGCCGTGCAGGATCAGTTGAAGGTAATCCCGCACTGCTCCGGGCGAGCTGAGAACGTCGCCGTGTCTGATGCGGGTAGCTAAGAGGGCGGAGAAATAGAAAGCGATACGGTTCGGAGGAAGATATTGAAAATATTCTGGGCATGGCAGTCCGACACAGCGGGGAAGATAGGGCGCTTCCTGATAAGAGATGCTCTAAATGACGCCATCAATCAACTCAAGCAACCACCGGACATTGAAGAGCCGACAGCTAGAGAAATCCGAGAGGCACTTCATCTGGACTACGATCGCCAGAATGTTCCTGGAAGTCCGGACTTGGCCCGGACGATTCTAGATAAGATCGACGCATCAGAAGTGGTGATCGCCGATGTAACACTAATCGGGCAAAGCCCAGATAGCACCAATGCCGCAGGCGAAAGGGTTCCCGGTAAGAAGCTGATCAACTCGAATGTGGCAATTGAATTGGGCTATGCGCTTAGTTCTCTCACAGACCAGAAAGTTCTTATGGTATTCAACGAGTACTATGGCAATCATGAGGAGCTGCCCTTTGATCTGCGCCATAAAGGTGGAGCAATTGTGTTTAACGTGCCGCCGAATGCTGACAAAGCATGCATTGAAGATGAACGAAAGAAACTTAAGGCACGATTTGTTGAGGCATTAGCACCGTATCTTTCAAAAGTTCCAGGCTCTCCGGTCTCATTTCAAGAAACGCCGTCCACATTTAGTAAAGCCGCTTACTTCGGAGAGTACGAGGTACTCGCGCAAGTTGGTGAACCTAAAGTGGATCAGGTCGATTTTCTGTATGGGGTGAAGAACCTTTGCTACCTTCGCCTCATACCCGTAGCAGGGCTTGCCAGTCCGTTGCAATTGGCCGAACTGGTAAGCGCTGCATCCTCTGCTCCGCTGTTGTTCAATCAGCGTACAGGTAAGCCAATGGTGCTACCACTGACATCGGTATCCTAGGCAAATTGTTGTTCTGTGTCTTGAAACATTTTCCAAGATTCCCGAACGAAGTTTTCCACAGAGCGCATTTGACTTGCTTTTCCAAGCGCAAAGAAATGAACCTTCTCTGAAGCCAGATCCAATTCCGGAGCCCAGTACCCATCTGCACGTACTACACCAGAACTGGACAAGAGTTCTCGTAGCTGTTCATAGTGCGGCCCTTTGGGGTCTAGATGCCCCTCGAATATAAGCTTAGTGGGGTCATCGTAGTAGACGCCGAAAAAGTGCTTGCGTGCTGGATCTATGTAATATCCTATATACGCCCATGCGGCTGTTTTTGTGTGGATTGGAATTTTGCAAGATGCTAACGCCTCTCCGATCATCGTTAGGAGATTCTGCAATGCGTGAACTCCTTTAGGCAGCTCATAACCCACCTCTTCTATAGCCATACTCTTCTCCTTCAAGAAACCTAGAAAATTATCTATCAAATATCTGGTTACGGCGTTGGCTACCTTAAATCTTCTTTTCTCGAGAAATTCGGAAATCTGGTGCCACCGTATATAGAAGTCAGGCTCCTCCTTTTTTGAGGACGGAACTACCGCATATCGGGTTAGAAGGATTATTCCGTTCTGAATATCAATCGGTCGACTCTCCAGATCTTGCCGATAACGACTTATCTGCGTATCACCTGGTGGTGCCTCGTCTTTCACCTCAACGTAGACGCGGTGATGAGGTGTAAGTATCAGAATATCGGGACAACCATACGGGGTGCTAATTTGGGTCTCAACTGAGACTTTATCAACGTCACTCTGATTAATTGTAACGATGCCATTAGTGAGATACGTTAAGAGCGATGTGCCAATCTCGCTCTCGTTTGAAAGGAGATTCCGTAGGAGATGGGCGAAAGCTTCTGTGAGGAAGTTTTCGGGCTGCCCAGACCATTTCCCCACCTTCAAAAGCAGGTTATCTGTCATGGGGTCACCCAAAGAGGCGGTCTATCTAACCAGCATCGGATCATCATTCAAGTCCTCCTCGCTAACACAGTGTACGCAGATGTGCCTAGACGTGTTCCGCGACCAGGACGCGGTCCCTAGCACCCATGGCGGCTTTTCCATCCTCGCCTTTGGTGCGCCCGTAGAGATTCGAACGCCCTATCCCGTTGGCTCGAAACCAAGTGATCGATCCAAATGAGCTACGGACACAATAATGGGTAGTTCAGGGGAGCGCGGCGCTTGACCAATCGTTCCACGAAGTGCTCTGATATGAATCATTCTCGGTGTCAATCAGCCAGATCTTCAGCTCCGGAAACGCATCACCGATGCGCGCCCAAGCGACGCCGTACTGTCGCGCGCGAGCGGGGAGCCCCCGTTGTGCTCGCTTCGGCAATGCAATGACACACCTAGAGGCACCGTCCTTCACGCGGGAGATTGCACGAAAGAAGGCTTCATAGAAGTCCTTTGCGCGAGCGGGGCCGGAGGCCTTATGTCCAATGACCTCAATATGGAAACACTCTTTGCCACGGGTGGCGACAATGTCGACGCCTGTCTCGCCATGACTACGCTCGCTACTTAGCGAAAATCCCTGCGTGCTGAGCGTGCGGCGAAGAGAACTCTCAGCGTCAGCGTTTGTAATTAGAGATGGCATGTCGGAGTTGCTCTCGGACAGCAAACAAGAAGGGTATTTGAGTTGGTACCAAATCGAACTTACCTAACAGTAGTGTAAAGCCTCCGCTTGTATGCCTCGTCGAATGGTTAGCTGCTTTCATGGTATGAGATTTTGTGACCCGGGAACCGCTTTAGCAATGCGTCGATGGCACGGGTCGTCTTTGGTCCCCACATCTTCGTAACCGCGTAAGTCTTACCTTGGGCGTGGATTAGCTCATCATTGGCTGTGAAATAGCGAAGAGTATTAGGCTTTTTACCCTGCGCCGTCAGAAGCGCAGCTAATGCTTCTTCAAACGCAGCCGCGTCAAGCTCACCGACCACTTGAATAAGCGCATCTCCCTTAAAATCTAATTCGCTTATGACTTCTTCCGGATCGATTCCGTCGTCGCATAACTTTCGTATAACTTGGTAGACAGCTCTGCGTTTGGGGAGGTTTGTGAAAGACACTTCACCTACCGTCACATCATATCGAGTTAGGTCACGGTTCTGAGTACGAGCCGCACGTTCGACTACTTTCTTATCGCGAATTCGTATTTGATAGTTTTCGGCCTCTGGCAACGGAATTACTTGCTGGACATCTATGAGCAGGCGTCCTGAATCGTTGTACGGTCGGAGCCTGACGCATTTGACGTCAAGACCGTGATCGTTTAACCACAGGACCGTAGTTGTAATTTCCTTCGAAAACTCTGCCGAGGCGAGGATCAATCGCACGTCCTTGGGAAATTCTTCGACGTCTGGCTCGTCCCATTCGAGGAAATCAAGAATGCGGGCTCTAGCATCACTCTCGTCGCCTATGCTGGATAAATACAGTTCAAAAGCGACGACTGCTTCATCAAATGTAAGTGCCGATACCATAGCTGCATAGCGCAGAGCCTGCAGTTCCATGTGTCCGCCGTCTTCAGTGCGCTTCAACTCGATGACGACGAGGTTTGCCTCCTTGTCTAGCCCAAGCAAATCGATTCGGCGCCGACTGTCCTCCCAGCTGCCGAATTCTTCAGAGATTATCAACGTTTCCGGGGCGATTACCTCGATCTGCTGCTTGAGTAGCTGCTGCAGATCCGCGCGTTCCTTAAAACCAGCCTCAGAGAACGTGGTGGATTCGATCGGAACCAACTTTCCATTGACGGCTTGGAAGATCGCCATTTTGGTTGCCTTAGCAATTCAGGAGGGAATGTTGAGATCGACCCGGCCAAGTAACAGGAATGCCTATCGATACAGCGCAACGGTATCATACCGCTGTATTCTTCTTGGCTGGATAGGCCAATACCGACCCGCGGAATTTCGGTATAGCGACCTCCCGAATGCTAGTCCAATAATGATCCAGGCAGGGGACCCCTCGTCGGTACTGTATTGTATATAGCCACCCACTCAGTCTCGCTCAGGGTGCGTAAGCCCGAACTGACTCGCGCCCGTAACGGTGACGCTTTCCCACCTGCAGTGCCCGAGACATACAGTTTTCCGCCATTGGAGAGTGTTTCTGGCTAAAATTGAGGCTTAAACAGGCGCGAAAAGTCCGGATTTCATTGACACGAGTACCCCCGGCAAATTAAAATCTCGCCTCTTTTCGGGTCGTTAGCTCAGCCGGTAGAGCAGCGGACTTTTAATCCGTTGGTCGCCAGTTCGAATCTGGCACGGCCTACCAACATTTCAAACGGGTTTGGCGCTGTGTTTTGGCCTTTTCCTGTCCACACCTTGGGGCGTTAGCTCAGTTGGTAGAGCAGCTGACTCTTAATCAGTAGGTCGCAGGTTCGACCCCTGCACGCCCCACCAATCATCAGGCAAATCCGGGACTGCTTCCAGTCCAATTGCCGTTTTCCCACTGTTTGCTGATCATGATCAAGTCGACGGCGTTGCCGTCCGGCTAGTATGGCGCCAGCCTGATTGTTGGACGCTTCGACCATGCGCGTCGTATTTCACGAATCATTTCACGACTCCGATTATTCAGAGGACAAGCACGACAACGCGGCCGACCCCGGCCGGCTCGTTGGCGTGATGGAGGCCTTGCGCGGCGAGGGGCACTACGGCGTGGTGATTCCGTCGCGCGCGACGCGCGAAGATATTCTGCTCGGGCACGGTGAAGCCTATGTTGCCGCGGTCGAAACCAAGGCGCGCCTTCACGCCGCGGCCATGATGGCCGCCGGAGCCGCCATCATGGCCGCGGATTACGCTTTGCGCGGCGAGCCGATGTTCGCCTGCGTCCGGCCACCGGGGCATCATGCCAGCCGCTCCTCGGCCTGGGGCCACTGCACTTTCAGCAACGTCGCCCTGGCGCTGCTGTGGCTGCGCAACGCGGGGCGCATACGGTCGGCCATGCTGGTCGATTTCGACGCGCACACCGGCGATGGCACCAAGGACGTGCTGCGCGCCTGGCCGGAGGCCCGGGTATTCAACGTCTACGGTGACAGCGCGGCTGACTATCTGCGCAACCTCGAAGAAGGCCTGAAGCAGGCGCCGCAGGTCGACATCCTCGCCGTCTCCGCCGGATTCGATGCGTACATACACGATCTGGGCCACAAACTTTCCACCGAGGATTTCTTTACCATCGGCCGGATGCTGCAGGGCTATGCCATACGCCTCGGGCACCAGCGGCGCTTCGCCGTGCTCGAAGGGGGCTACTATCTGCCCGATCTGGGGAAGAACGTGCTTTCTTTTTGCCGGGGCTTCGAATGACGAGCCGCGACAAGAATCTGCTGGAGCTGACGATCACCCCCCGGACCAGCATGGCCGGCTATGACCGCATCGACATCGACCTGCCCGATGTGCGCGTGGGCAACGTGCGTTGCCGCTTCATGGGCGAAATGGTGATCGTGTTTTCGATACAGGTGTTTCCCGAATTTCAGGGCAACGGTTACGGCACCGCCACCATCGATATGCTCAAGGATCGCTTCCGGGTCATCGTCGCCGACCGCGTGCGCTTTACCGCGCGGGATTTTTGGCAGAAGAAGGGATTCAAGGAACGCGCCGACGGCAACTGGGAGTTCCAGCGCCCTGCTTAGCCGGTGCCGCCGGATTCGCGCCGAAAGCGGGAAAATGCCTCGCGCAATGCAAGCGCATGCTTCGCGGTTTCAGACGCTTTTTTCCTCGCTGCCGCCGTGTTTGATCTATGTCAAGATACGCCGGTACACCCCGGAAGATACTTGCCGAGCCTAGCTGGCGCGGGTCGCGCCAACGGGCAATCGAACGGGATTGCGCCACCGGGAAATTTGCAAATAATCAAGTCCGGCAAATGGCCTCTTGGGGCTGCTTCCGGACCCGGAGCGGGAGGCTGCGCAAGTCCGTCGGAATGCGTGCCGGTGGTGCAAGGCGGCTCGCCGCCCGGCGACACCGGATACCCGAATTTCTATACCGGCATAAGCGGAAAATTACGATGGAAACGTCCAATTTCGAGATCGTGACGCGTGAGGATTTCTCAGACGTCACTTACCTGCTTGAGGTGCGCCATCCCCTGATGGCCAAGGCCGCCAAACCGGGTCAGTTCGTCATCGTCATGCTGAACGAGCAAGGCGAGCGGATTCCGCTCACCATCGCCGACTTCGACAAGAAGAAAGGCACCGTCACCCTGGTGATCCAGGCGGTCGGCAAGACGACCAGGCAGATGCAGCAGGAATGCAAGGTCGGGACCAGGCTCTACGGCATGGTCGGCCCGATGGGCATCCCCAGCCCCATGAGCCACGCGAAGAAAGTGATCTGTGTCGGCGGGGGCCTGGGCGTGGCGCCGATCTTCCCGCAGGCGCGCGGTTTCAAGGAAGCCGGAGCGTATGTCATCGCGGTACTCGGTTTTCGCAACAAGGACCTGGTTTTCTGGGAGGACAAGTTCCGCTCTGCCTGCGACGAACTGATCCTTTGCACGAACGACGGTTCGGCCGGCATGAAAGGCATGATCACAGACGGCATCAAGATCGCCCTCGCGGGCCATCCGGACGTCGAGGAAGTCGTGGCCATCGGGCCGCCGATCATGATGAAAGCGGCGGCCGACGCGACGCGTGCGGCCAAGATCAAGACCATGGTGAGCGTCAACCCGATCATGGTCGACGGCACCGGAATGTGCGGCGGTTGCCGCGTCAAGGTCGGCGATCAGGTCAAGTTCGCCTGCGTCGACGGGCCGGATTTCGACGGGCATATGGTCGACTTCGACGATCTGATGCTGCGCCTTTCGCGCTATACCAAAGTCGAAAAGAACGCCCACGAGCGCTGGTCGGAGTCCTGCCGCATGACGAAGCAGGTGGGCCCGAGCGCGCTCGACGCGCTGGGGTTGTCGAAACAGGGCCGCGGGCAGAGCGAACTGCTCGAGCTGCCGGACCCGTTCGACGATGCGCCGGGAGGCTAGATCGTTCGATGCTTGATTTTGCGCCGGCACAGCGCCAAGGGCGCTGTTCCGTGAACAGCCGGATAGTTGCAAGAGGACAAGGAAATGGCAAAGAAAAAGACAATACGCAGCATCCCGCAGGAACGCACGCCGATGCCCGAGCAGGATCCGCAGGTGCGGGCGAAGAATTTCCAGGAAGTGGCCTGCGGTTACAGTCTGGAAGACGCGGCGCGCGAATCCGAGCGCTGCCTGATGTGCCCGGACGAGCCCTGCATTTCCGGCTGCCCGGTGGGCATCAACATCCCCGGCTTCATCAAGAAGATCAACGAGAAGAATTTCCGCGGCGCCTACGACATCCTGACCGACACCAACCTGCTGCCGTCGATCTGCGGCCGGGTATGCCCGCAGGAGAACCAGTGCGAAGGCGTGTGCACCGTGGGCGATTCACTCGAAGCGGTCGCGATCGGGCGCCTGGAGCGCTTCGTCGGCGATACGGCGATCAAGGAAGGCTGGGTGAATATTCCGTTCATCGAGCCCAACCGCTTCAGGGTCGGCATCGTCGGCTCCGGGCCCGCCGGCATGGCCTGTGCGGCGGACATGGCCAAGGCGGGCTGCGACGTCACCGTGTACGAAGCCTTTCACCAGCCGGGCGGCGTGCTGAAATACGGCATCCCCGATTTCCGCCTGCCGAATGAAGTGATCGACGCCGAGATCAACAACCTGAAGAAGTTCGGGGTCAAGTTCGAATGCAATACGCTGGTCGGACGTCTGTTCACGATCGAGCAGATGCTGGACGAGATGGGCTTTCACGCGGTGTTCGTCGGCGTCGGCGCCGGCTACCCGACCATGCTCAACATCCCCGGGGATTCGTTGAACGGCGTGCTCTCGGCGAACGAGATGCTGACGCGCTGCAACCTGATGCGCGGCAGGGACTTCCCGAACTTCGATACGCCGCAGCCCATAGGCAGGCGCGTCGCCGTGGTCGGCGCGGGCAACACCGCCATGGACGCGACACGCGTTTCGCTGCGCCTGGGCGCGGAAAAGGTGTACTGCGTCTACCGCCGCTCGCGCACGGAAGCGCCGGCGCGGGCCGAGGAAGTGCACCACGCCGAGCAGGAAGGCGTGGAGTTCCACTGGCTCACCGCTCCGGTGGCGGTGCTCGACGACGGCAAGGGCAACGTGCGCGGCATGCGCTGCGTGCGCATGGAACTGGGCGAGCCCGACGACTCCGGCCGGCGGCGTCCGGTGGCGGTCGCCGGCAGCGAGTTCGATTTCGAGACCGATCTGATCATCTACGCCATCGGCACCAACGCGAACCCGATCATGGGGCAGACCTCGAAGCTGAAACTGAACAAATGGGGCTATATCGGCGCCGATGCGAACCTCGCGACCTCGGTGGCGGGCGTGTTCGCCGGCGGCGACATCGTCACCGGCGCGGCGACCGTGATCGAAGCCATGGGAGCCGGACGCAAGGCGGCGCGCAGCATGAAGGCCTATCTCGGCATTCGCGACGCGAGCCTGCCCTATGTCAGCGGGGACGGCGGCACGCTTTTCGGCATAGACACCAGGGAGCGGAATTTCGCGCGCGTGCGGGTAGCTTAGAGGCCATTTCAGAATTACCGAAATGGCCCCTGATTTAGGGGAGCACGAGGGGAGGTATCCCCTCGTATCGAAATAGGCTCTTAATCAATCAACTGCGCGCTCAAAAGCGGCTACGGAAGAAACATGAACCAAACGACCATGCAAAAAGCGGTAAAGAAGCCCGGCAAGAAGACGGAAGCACCCGCGGACGGCAAAGCGCGCGTCAAGCTGAAGGAACATATCGTCGAGATCATCAGCGATTCGGGCGAAGGCGCGCAGAAGTGCGGCCAGTCCCTGGGCGCGATCGCGGCGCAGATGGGCAACGGCATCTGGACCACGGAGATCATTCCCGCGGAAATCCGTCCGCCGGCGCGCAGCGTCGCCGGCGCCAGCGGCAATCGCATCCGCATCGGTTCGGGCTACATCACCAACGGCGGCGACGAAACCGACCTCGTGGTGGCGTTCAACGAACAGGTGCTCTTGGGGCGCGTGCGCGCCAAGGAACTCAAACCCGGCTGCACCATCCTGCTCGAGGACATGTGGCGCACCCACGCCGACGCGAAGATCGTCGCCTCCTACATCGAGACGCACGACAAGCTCAAGGCCGCGGGTTACAAGGTGATCGAGATTCCGATGGAGCGCGAGTGCCGCACCATGGTTGCGGATGCGAAGCGCGGCAAGAACATGTTTGCCCTGGGCATACTGTGCTACATCTACGACCTGGAAGTGAAGCTGGCGATCGATCAGATCGTCCTCGCCTTCGGCAAGAAGGACCAGAGCGTGGTCGATGCGAACATCATGCTGCTGGAAGCGGGCCAGAAGTGGGCCGAAGCGAACCTGGATTTCTGCTACAGCATCCCGGGATCGCGCGCGACCGAACCGCAGATCGTGGTCAACGGCAACACGGCGCTGGCGCTGGGCGTCATGGCGTCGGGCATGGAGATCTGCGCCATGTACCCGATCACGCCGGCTACTTCCGCTTCGCACTACCTGTCCGAAGTGTTCGAGAAGGTCGGCGGCATGGTGCACCAGGCCGAGGATGAGATCGCGGCCTGCGCCTTCGCCATCGGCGCTTCCTACGCCGGCAAGTGCACAATCACCATCACTTCCGGCCCCGGCTACTCGCTGAAGCAGGAGGCGATCGGCCTGGCGGTCATGGGCGAGATACCGCTGGTCGTGGTCAACGTGCAGCGCGGCGGCCCGAGTACCGGCCAGCCGACGAAAATGGAGCAGGGCGATCTGATGACGGCGATTTTCGGCAGCCACGGCGATGCGCCGAAGGTGGTCATGGCGCCGGGCACCATCGAAGAATGTTTCTACGCCATCATCACCGCGCGCAAGATCGCGGAGACCTTCAACATGGTGGTGGTGGTGCTGACCGACGCCGGCCTCGCCACTTCGCAGCAACCCTTCCCGCGCCCGCATTTCAGCGAAACCTGGATGGCGCCGCCGATCGACCAGAGCCCGGTCCCCGAAGGCGCCAAGCCCTACGACTGGGACGACACCACAGGCCTCGCGCGCCGTTTCATTCCGGGCCAGCCCGGCGGCATGCACACCCTCACCGGTCTCGCGCACGACCGCGACAGCCATGTGGCCTACGACGCCGAGATCAACGAACAGACGCTGCGTTTCCGCAGCCTGAAGCTGGCCGCATTCCAGAAAACGCTCAAGGCGCCGACGGTGTTCGGTGATGCGAAAGGCGACCTGCTGGTGGTCGGCTGGGGCAGCACCAAGGGCGCGATCGAGGAAGCGGTCGAGTCGCTGCGAGCCGAAGGCAAGAAGGTGTCCTCGCTGCACCTGCAGTTCCTGCAGCCCATGGCCCCGGGAATCAAGGAAATCATGCAGGGCTTCAAGAAGGTCATGACCATAGAGAGCAACTGGAGTGACAAGCCAGAGGACAAGATCATCGACGAGTCCACCCGCCGTTATTCGTCCATGGCCATCCTGCTGCGCTCGCGCTTCCTGATCGACATCGACTGCTGGAGCGAGGTGAAGGGCCAGCCGATCAAGCCCGGCACCATCCGCCGCGTCATGCTGGAAAAACTGAAGAAGTAATGTGGCTCTCCAAAGAATTGTCATTCCGAGCGCAGCGAGGAATCTGCTGTTTTCACATTCAGAAGCAGATTTCTCGGGCTAAGCCCTCGAAATGACACTTCGGAATTCGGCGTGTCCTGTGATACGGAAAGCTCAATAGGAAGAAGTGAAGCAAGGCAATAAACCATGAACATGATGTCCGACATGAACTCCGCCACTTCCTGCCTGCTGCAGATGGCCGACGAGCACTTTCAGCTGGAAGACTATCAGCGCGCTGGTGCACCGGCTGCGGCGACAACGCCATTCTCGCAGCGGTGCAGCGCCTGTGCCGCGACGAAAACCTGCGGCCGGAGAAGACGGTGTTCGTGTCCGGGATCGGCTGCTCCAGCCGCTTCCCGCACTACATGAAGACCTACGGCTTCCACGGCATCCACGGGCGCGCGCTGCCGGTGGCCGAAGGCGTGAAGATGTCGCGTCCCGACCTCACCGTGTTCGTCAATACCGGCGACGGCGACTGCACCAGCATCGGCGCGGCGCACTGGATCCACGCCATCCGCTACAACATGAACATCACGGTGTTCCTGCACGACAACCAGATCTACGGCCTGACCAAGAAGCAGGCTTCGCCCACTTCTCCCATCGGCACCAAGAGCAATACCACGCCCAAAGGCAGTTACCTCGAAGCCTTGAATCCGCTGACGGTGACGCTGGGCGTGCAGAACGTGTCTTTCGTCGCACAGGCGGCCGACTGGATTCCGGAAGTGCTGTTCGACATCGTCAAGGCGGCCTACCACCACCGCGGACTGTCCTTCGTGCGCATCATCCAGCGTTGCCCCGAGTGGCTGCCCACGGCGCTGGACCCGTGGATGCACGACCCGCAGAAGGTGCAGTTGCTGCATCACGCGGACGGCCTGCAATTCAGCGCCGGCCTGTCGAAGGTGTACAAGAACCAGATCGAGCACGACCCGATCAACATCGACCGGGCGCGCGAAATTGCCTCCAGCCACGTCACGATCCCGGTCGGGATCCTGTATCGCAATCCGGCGGTTCCCTGCTACGAGGACCTGCGCCTGTCGGACAAGCTGCACACGCCGGATCTGACGCGGGCCGGGCTCAATGCCGAGTTGGACAAGTACACCGTCTGGCCGCAGGGTTCGGAACAGAAGGTGGCGTAGCGCGTGACGCATGATGAGCGTCGGGCAGCAGGCTCAGGGCGTAATGCAGAATGACAATGCCAAGAATTGTCATTCCGAGCATGGCGAGGAATCCGCTTTTGAATAAGGCAAGAAAAGCAGATTCCTCGGCCGTCGGCCTCGGAATGACAGGTTGTTTTGAAGCGACACCTTAACCAGAAAAGCAGGTTGATAAAGACATGGAAGCGGATAACCAAGCACACGTTGCTTTTTTTCTGACCGGCAGGAGGCCGAGCGAGCACCTGGACGCGGTCGAAGGACTGGGCCTGCGCCCGGCCCTGTTTGCAGGCTACCGGGAACTCACCCAGCTCCGTTACGACTTCCCGGTGCTCCTGGTTCAGGGCCGCACCGACAAGCTGTTCGCGCAGTCGCTCGCGGGTCTCATGGACGGCGTGCTCGCCGGCATCGCCAAAGGCAGCGACGGCGAGCGCATCCGCAAGCACGCGCTGCGCATGGAGCAGGAAATTCGCGTACTCGCCGCGGGCGGTGCGGCCGGTTCCCTGTCCGCGCTGTGGGACAAGGCGGCGGCACGCCTGGCCAAGGGCATGGACAAATCGGGAGCCGACAAGTTCTTTGAAGACAGCCTGCGCCGCACCCGCGCAGCGATCAAGATCGACGGCGAGCTGGCCGATTGCGACGCGGCCCTGCCGGCGCGCCTGCTGCAGCACGGCTGGGCTGCGGTGCAGAAGCAGAAAGCCGAAGACTTCCGCAAGGAACTCGACCGGGTGGTGCTGAAGCTGTCGGACATCCTCAAGACCGACTACGAGCGCTCGGAAGCAGGGCGCAGCGCCAAGCACCTGAAAGCCGCGGTGGGCAGCGGCTTCGGCGACGCGTTCGACTTCGACGCCATGTCGCGCCTGCTGTCCAAGGCGCTGCCCAAGGACCAGTTTCCGGAAAGCCGGCGCAAGCGCATCCGCGAACTCCTCGACGTGCTCAACGCGCAGCAATTCTTTCCCGCGTCCGCCGCGCCGGCGAAAAAGACGGCTGGCGCCAAGTCCTATTTCTTCCTCTTCGACAGCTGCGCCGACGCGCTGGCCGCTTTCCGCGAGCGCATGCCCAAGCTCGTGGAACTTGCCAAGGCGATCGCCATCGCCGAGCTGGAGATCGACGGGCAGTACGGCGAAGGAAAGCACGACGCCCTGTTCGAGCAGTTCGGTGCGAACGGTCTCGATCCGCAGGACCTGGCGCCCTTCCCGGACTATCTGGTCTGCGTCAACGCCGGAAAAATGCATGCGGCCGAGCAGGGGCAACTGATGGAGATCCTGTCCTCCACCCTGCCGATCAAGGTACTGCTGCAGATCGACGACATCCTCGAAGAGTCGGCAAAGGGCGGCGGCCTCACCGCAGGCATGCGCAGCCGGCAGATCGCCAACATGGCGATCGGCCTGAACGAAGTCTATGTGTTGCAGTCCGCCAGCTCGAACCTCTATCGCTTTCGCGAGCGCATGCTGCGCGGGATGAACTATCGCGGTCCGGCATTGTTCAGCGTGTTTTCCGGCGCGAGCGGCAAAGCTTCGAACCTGCCGCCTTACCTGATGGCTGCGGCGGCGATGGAGTCGCGCGCCTTTCCGGCGTTCACCTACGACCCGTCTGCGGGTGCGAACTGGGCGTCGCGCTTTTCTCTCGAGGCCAATTCGCAAATGGACCTCGACTGGCCGGTCCAGGGTTTCACCTATGAGGACGAAGAGCACCAGAGGGTGTCGGAGGACCTGGCTTTCACCCTGGTCGATTTTTTCGCCAGCGACAGCCGCTACGCCAGGCACCTCGCGCGCGTTCCGCGCGCCAAGTGGAACGGCAGCATGATCGCGGTGGACGAGTCGCTGTCGCGCGAACGCAAAGGCCTTCCGGACAAGGTGCCGAGCCTGCTGATGGTCGACCGCGACAACGTGCTGCAGAAAGTGATCGTCGACGAGAAGCTGATCCGCGAAGCGCGTCGCTGCCGCGAGATGTGGCATAGCCTGCAGGAGCTGGGCGGAGTGCACAATTCGCATGCGGAAAAGCTGCTCGCGCGCGAGAAAAAGGCCTGGGAAGAGCGCATGCAGCAGGAGGCCGAGATGCACAAGCCGCTGCCGCCTGCGGTCGCCCCGGCTGCCGCGGTAGCGGCCGCTGCGAGTGCGCCGACGGTAGAGGAAGAGCCGCAACGCTCCCCCGACGAGGCCTACATCGACACGCCGCGCTGCGCGACCTGCAACGAGTGCACCGATCTCAACAACAAGATGTTCAAGTACAACGACAACAAGCAGGCCTACATCGCCGACATCAACGCCGGAACCTACGCACAACTGGTCGACGCCGCGGAGTCCTGTCAGGTCGCCATCATCCACCCGGGCAAGCCGCGCAATCCGAAGGAGCCCGGATTGGACGAACTGATGAAACGCGCGGAGGCGTTCCAGTAGGCGGCCCGCTCCGGGCCGATCGATACTCGATGAGGGGTTGTGGGAGGCCCGACCTCGGGCCGATCAGTAGTTGATTGCGGGGCGTGTCGGGGCGAGGGCGCCCCTCCCACATTGCCTCTTACATTGACTGCGATCCGGCGGGATATAGAATGCCCGCACCGCATTCGAGCACGGTCTCATCCCTTGACAGCAGAAGCCCGCCGCATCATCCACGTCGACATGGACGCGTTCTACGCATCGGTGGAGCAGCGCGACGATCCCTCGTTGCGCGGCAGGCCCGTGGCCGTCGGCGGCCAGCCCGGTTCGCGCGGCGTGGTGGCGGCGTCGAGCTACGAAGCGCGCGCCTTCGGCGTGCGCTCGGCCATGCCCATGGCAAGGGCGGTGCGCCTGTGTCCCGGGCTGGTCATCGTGCGGCCGGACTTTCAGCGCTACCGTGCGGTGTCGCAGCAGGTGCTCGCCATCTTCCGTTCGTGCACGCCTCTGGTTGAGCCGCTGTCGCTGGACGAGGCCTATCTCGATGTGACAGAAAATAACTGGGGCGAGCCCCTCGCCACGGCGGTGGCGAAGCGGCTGAAGCAGCGCATCCTGGAGGAGACGCGGCTCACGGCGTCGGCCGGTGTCGCACCCAACAAGTTTCTGGCGAAAATCGCGTCCGGATGGCACAAGCCCGACGGCCTTACCGTGATATCTCCCAACCGGGTCGAGGCCTTTCTGCAGCAGCTTCCGGTTGACGCGCTCTGGGGCGTGGGTCCGGTCACGGCGGCGAAGCTGAAGAAAATCGGCATTGAGCGCCTGATCGAAGTGCGCAGCGCCGACGCGGCGCTGCTGCAGCGCGCGGTCGGCAGCCTGGCCGAAGCGCTGCAACGGCTGGCGCGGGGAGACGATACGCGGCCGGTGGTGCCGAACCGGCCGCACAAGTCCTCGAGCAGCGAGAACACCTACAACGAGGATCTGATTGATCTCGCCGCAATCCGCGCGGAGGTCGAGCGCATGGCGCGCCAGACCGCCGAATGGATGGCGCGCAAGAACCTGCTCGCACGAACGGTCACGATCAAGGTTCGCTACGCCGATTTCACCACGGTCACACGCAGCCACACGGTCGCGGCGCCCACGCGCGATGCGAACGAGATCGCGGCGCGGGCGCTGACGCTGCTTGGCCGCACCGACGCCGGGCTCAGGCCGATACGACTGCTCGGTGCGGGCGTGCACGGTCTTGCGGGCGACGATGCCGCGATCGGTTCACCGGGCATTCTGCCTTTCGACGCGTAGCGCGGCGCGCTCGCAGGGCGCCCGGAAGACTGATCGTGCGTTTGCCGCAACCGGACGCCTGGACGCATAATCGCGCAGCAGCCATGTCCAATTTTCTGCTCGACTTCAGTTTTGGCGTCAAACGTTCCGACGGCTATGTGTCGGACGTCTGGCGTGCCACGACCACCCGGCTGGGCGACTTCCACCTAGGCACGAGTTCCATCGCGGGCGTGGAGGAATACAGCTTCAACAAATCCGGCATGTGCCGCAGCGCGCAGAGCGGCGCCGAAGGCGCACCGCCTGCGCTGCGCGACCGGGCCGGGTTCAGGTGGCGCCGCGCCGCCACGCCTCCGCGCGGCAGCGGCAGGGCCGCGCGCGCCGCGTGGATCGCTTTTCCGACCGATTACCTGTCGAAGCCGGCGGCCGAGGACGACCGCGAAACGCTCTGGATAGACGCCGCCCCGGCGAGCGGCGCCACCTATGTGGAATTCGCATTCGCGGCGGAACCGGAGCAGGGCATTCGCGGCGTGCTCGACGTGATGCAGGACCGGACCCTGGTGCGCTGCGCCGCGCTACCCAGCGGGGAAACCCTGGTCATCTTCTGCTATCACGCCGACTGGGAGAATGCGGATCTGCGCATATCCGGGCACGGCGACGTCGCCGATGTGCTGTTTTCCGCCGCCGATCCGCTGGCGAGCGGCCGCCCGCTGCGGCATCGCTTCGGACCGGCGCCCAATGACGGAGAGGCGGTGGTGCTGCTGGAAATGGGCGGTGTCGCCGTTACGAACTGAATTTCGGTCTCATCCGCAAACCACGCGGATCACTCGAGGCAGGCGTATTGCAGGGCTGCGCGCGCCATCTGGATCGCGCGTTCGGCGCTGATGACCTCAATGCTGATGTTCGGATAGGCGCGAAAGCCGGCGTCCGAGCGGCCGCCGTCCCAGCAGCGCGTGATATGCCGCGACCAGTCATACAGGAACGACGTATCGTCCGATTTGAAATACGTGCCCGGCTTGAGTTCGTCGATGTGCATGATGTCCTCTTACCCGATCTATCGGTCAGATGCGCGAAAAGTTGATGGCCCGAATTGCGCTACCATGGCACATGAACTGCACCACCTTCGGCGCGCGATGCTCCCCAACACGCTGATTTTCCTCGACCTCGAGACCACCGGCATGTCGGCGGCGCAGGAGCGCATCACCGAGATCGGGCTGGTCGAGGTCGCCGGCGGCGAGTTCGTCGGCAGCTGGAGCCAGCTGGTGAATCCGGAACGGAACATTCCGCCCTTCATCCAGTCGCTCACCGGCATCACCGACGACATGGTGGAGGACGCGCCCACGTTCGAGCAGCTCTCGCCAGCGCTGTTCGAACGCCTGCAGGGAAAGCTCTTGATCGCGCACAACGCGCGCTTCGATTACGGATTCCTCAAGCATGAGTTCGGGCGCCTGGATTTGACTTACCTCCCGCGCGTGCTGTGCACGGCCAAGCTGTCGCGCAAGCTCTTTCCCGAGCATCGCAGCCACAGCCTGGACAGCCTGATAGATCGCTATCGCCTGAAATGCAGCGCGCGCCACCGCGCGCTGGGTGATGCCGAGGTGCTGTGGGATTTCATGCGGAAGATCTACGAATTGCGGGACGCCGCCCTGATCGACGCTGCGGTGCAGGCGCAGCTTGGCGCTGCCGACGCACCAGCCGGATTGTCGACAGAGGCGCCCTCAGCGGCCTAGAAGCGAATTGCCAAATTCGGCATGTCAGCTTGCCGCATGACAAGGAATCGCGCCCATCTTCAAAAATCAAAGTATGCGATTGCCGCGCTGCGTCCGCTCAGTCCGCGCTTGCTCCGCTCTGCTTGATCACCTTGGCCCAGCGGTCGCGCTCGGAGCGCATCAGGCCGGCCAGCGCGTCCGGCGGCGTGCCGATGGCCTGGAAATAGATGCGCAGCATTTTTTCGCGCACGTCCGCGCTTTGAATGATCGCCACGAGTTCGTGGTTGAGGCGGTCGATTATGGCCTTGGGCGTCTTCGCCGGCGCGACCATGCCGATCCAGGCGCTGGACTCGAAGCCGGGAATGGCCTCGGCGATCGTCGGCAGGTCGGGGAGTACCGGGCTCTTGGTGAGGCTGGTGACGGCGAGCGCCTTGACCCGGCCCGATTGCACCAATGGCATGGCTGTGCCGGGTACGACGAAACCGGCCTGAATCTGGTTGGCGAGTATGGCGGTGTTGACCTGCGGGCTGCCGGGGTAGGGCACGTGCAGGACGTCGATGCCGGTCTGCATTTTCAGCAGTTCCATGGTGAGGTGCGAGGCGCTGCCGTTGCCGACCGAGCCGTAGTTGAACTTGCCCGGCCGTGCTTTGGCGTATTCGATGAATTCCTTCACCGTGTTCACGCCGAGGCTGGGGTTCACGATCAGCACGTTGGGGCTGAGCGCCACCAGCGTGATCGGCGTGAGTTCGGTGAACGGGTCGTACTCCATTTTCTTGAAGAGCACCGTGTTCACCGCCAGCGGACCGGGGATCGACAGGCCGATGGTGTAGCCGTCGGGTTCCGCCTTCGCCACCATGCCGGTGCCGATGTTGCCGCCCGCGCCCGGCTTGTTCTCGACCACCACCGGCTGCCCCAGCGCCTGCGCCAGCTTGTCCGTGAGCATGCGCGCGACGAGATCGGGCGAACTGCCGGGCGGGTAGGGCACGATGACGTGGACCGCCTTCGCCGGCCAGGTTTCGGCAGCCATGCCGGCGGCGCTGGCAAGCGCGAGAACCATTGCGATAAAAAGCTTTCTCATGCTTGCTCCAGGTTGCATTGTTTCAGCGCACATTCTGTCTGGAATACGCGCCGAGCGCTCGCATCATGCGGATTGTCCGAGGGCGCTTTTTGGGAGCATCTTATGGGCAGGCCATTCGGTTGTCCAATTCATATTGGCATATGTGGCAGAATCGCGGACATTAGCGTGTTCTGCTGAACGACAAACGGGAAATGGAGAAGACAAATATGCGCTACGAAGCGCCAAAGACGCTGGAGCAGGCGGTGCAACTGCTCTCCGGCGCGAACGGCCGGGCTAGGGTGCTGGCCGGGGGCACGGATCTTTTGATCCAGATGCGGTCGGGCCGGCTGGAGCCCGAACTGCTGATCGACATCAAGTCCATCGCCGAGATGAGATCGATCAAGGCCGGCGCGGGCGGCTACAGCGTCGGCGCGGCCGTCACCTGCATGGAACTGATCGAGGACGAGGGCTTCGCGAAAGCCTGGCCGGGCATCGTCGACGGGGTCAAGTACATCGGCTCGGTCCAGGTGAAGGGGCGCGCCACCATGGGCGGAAATCTGTGCAACGCCTCGCCCGCCGCCGACAGCGTGCCCTCGCTGATCGCAGCCGGCGCCGTTGCCTGCATCGCCGGGCCCAATGGCAGACGCGAAGTGCCGGTCGATAGTTTTGTCACAGGCCCGGGAAAGACCATGCTCGCCCCGGGTGAGCTCGTCGTGTCCTTCCTGCTGCCGCTTCGCGCGCCGCATTCGGGCGACGCCTATCTGCGTTTCACGCCGCGCACTGAAATGGATATCGCCGTAGTCGGCGCCGCGGTGAACCTGACGCTGGACAAGAAGGGCGTTTGCAGCCACGCCCGGGTCTGCCTGGGTGCGGTGGCGGCACGCGCATTGCTTGTGCCCGAGGCTGCGGCTGCGTTGACCGGGACGAAAGTGGATGCGGCGGCGCTGGCCAAAATGGCCGCTGCTGCGAGCGCCGCGTGCAAACCGATAGACGACAAGCGCGGCACCAAGGAATACCGCATCAAGGTCGCAGGCGTGATGGCCGGGCGCGCGGCCGCGATGGCGCTGGAACGTGCAGGGAGGCAAGTCTGATGTCACGAAATCATGTAAGCACGACGGTCAACGGAGACCAGGTCGAATTTTTGTGTGAAACCGGCCAGACCCTGCTCGACGTACTGCGCGACGAGCTGCGGCTCACCGGCACCAAGGAAGGCTGCGGTACGGGCGATTGCGGCGCCTGCAGCGTCACCGTCGACGGGCGCCTGGTGTGCTCGTGCCTGATGCTGGCGGTCGAAGCCGAAGGCAAGTCCATACAGACCATAGAAGTCATGGCCGCGGGCGAGGCGCTGCACCCGTTGCAGAAAAAGTTCATCGAGCACGCCGCCCTGCAGTGCGGCATCTGCACGCCCGGCATCCTGATCGCGGCGCGCTCGCTCCTCGAGCGCAACCCGGATCCGAGCGAAAGCGAAGTGCGCCTCTGGCTCGCCGGCAATCTGTGCCGCTGCACCGGGTATCAAAAGATCGTCGAAGCGGTGCTCGACGCCGCGCGCGAAATGCGGGGAGCCTGACCATGTCGACCATGCTCAAGTATGTAAAGAAAGATCTGAAAATCGTCGGCACGCGGCCGCTGCGGCCGGACGGGGTAGACAAGGTCACCGGTCGCGCGCGCTTCGGCGCCGATTACAACCTGCCCGGTCAACTGATCGGCAAGGTGCTGCGCAGCCCGCATCCGCACGCGCGCATCAAGTCCATTGACGTCTCGGCCGCGCTGGCGCTCGCCGGGGTGAAGGCGGTGGTCACGCGCGACGATTTCGCCGAGATGCCGGACGAAATGGCGGAGGTGGGCGAGCTGATGATCAATTTCCGCGACGTCACGCGCAACATGATGGCGCGCGAGAAAGTGCTCTACGACGGCCATCCGCTGGCGGCGGTGGCGGCGACGACCGAGTCGGTGGCGCGCGAAGCGCTGTCGCTGATAGAGGTGGAGTACGAACTGCTGCCGCACGTGATCGACGTGGTCGAGGCGATGCAGCCGGGCGCGCCGCTGCCCAACGAAAACCAGTACACGGTCGGGGTCAAGCCGAAGCCGGAGCGTCCGTCGAACGTCGCCAAGCGTCTGGAGTTCGGGCACGGAGACCTCGCCGCCGGATTCGCGCAGGCAGACGTGATCATCGAGCGCGAGTTCAACACCAAGCCGGTGCACCAGGGCTATATCGAGCCGCAGGCCTGCCTCGCGAGCTACAGCGCGGACGGCCAGGTGGAATTGTGGACCGCGACGCAGGGGCACTACGTGTTTCGCGCGCAGTGCGCCAAGGTGCTGCAGATGGATGTGGCCAGGATCCGCGTCATTCCGACGGAAATCGGCGGCGGCTTCGGCGGCAAGAACAACATCTACAACGAGGCGCTGGCGATCGCGTTGTCGCGCAAGACGAACCGCCCGGTGAAAATGGTGATGACGCGCGAAGAGGTGTTTCGCGGCACCGGCCCGACCCCTGGCGCAAACGTCAAGGTAAAGATCGGTTGCACCAAAGGCGGGAAGATCACCGCGGCGGAGGCGGAACTCAACTTTCAGGCCGGCGCTTTCCCCGGCTCGCCGGTGAACCAGGCCTCGATGTGCGCTTTCACCCGCTACGATATAACCAACGTGCGCGTCGTCGGCAACGACGTCGTCGTGAACCGCCCGAAAGTCGCGGCCTACCGCGCGCCCGGCGCGCCGATCGCCGTGTTCGGCGTCGAGAGCGTGATCGATGAGATGGCGAAAAAGCTCGGCATGGACCCGATTGAATTCCGCCTGAAGAACGCGGCCAAGGAAGG
Source organism: Pseudomonadota bacterium (assembly GCA_026399375.1). Taxonomy (GTDB): domain Bacteria; phylum Pseudomonadota; class Gammaproteobacteria; order Burkholderiales; family SG8-39; genus 2-12-FULL-64-23. Next base: position 3,751 of record JAPLRD010000321.1, on the reverse strand, counting down.
CACGCAAACCTACTACGGCCCCAAGCTCGGTCCGATCGGATATATCGAGACGCTGCAGGCGGCGAAAGCGCATCCGCACTACAGCGCGCCGCTCGGTCCGAACCAGGGCCGCGGCGTCGCTACGGGCTTCTGGTTCAACATCGGCAAGGAAACCACCTGCGCGCTCAATCTGCAGGAGGACGGCACGCTGTCGCTGATGCTCGGCATCATCGACGTCGCCGGCGGATCGCGCGCCTCCATGGCGATGATGGTGGCGGAGGAACTCGGCGTCGAATTCGAGCGCGTCAGGCCCTCGGTCGGCGACACCTCCACCATGGGCTTCAACTTCCTTACCGCGGGCAGCCGCGGCACCTTCGCCGGCGGCATTGCCTGCGTCATCGCCGCGCGCCAGATGATAGAGCGGCTGCGCGAGCGCGTCGCGAAGATCCGCGAGGTGCCGCTCGAAGCGGTGGCGTGGAAAGACGGCCGCGCGCAGCCCGCCGATGCCGGATCCGCGCAGTTTGCGCCCATGACTCTGGCGGAAATTGCGCAATTGGCCGGCAAAACCGGCGGCGCCGTTGCCGGGCATGCGGAAATCAATGTGCAAGGTCCCGGCCCGGGTTTCGGCGCGCACATCGTCGATGTCGAAGTGGACAGAGAGACGGGCGCAACCAGAATTCTGCGCTATACCGTGGTGCAGGACGTGGGCAAGGCCATCCATCCGGCTTACGTCGAAGGCCAGATGCAGGGCGGCGCGGTGCAGGGCATAGGCTGGGCGTTGAACGAGGAATACGTCTACGGTGACGACGGCATCCTGCAGAATCCGGGCTTTCTCGACTATCGCGTTCCGGTCGCATCCGACCTGCCCAACATCGACACGGTCATCGTCGAAGTGCCCAACCCGAACCATCCTTATGGCGTGCGCGGTTGTGGCGAGGTGCCGATCATTTCGCCCATGGCCGCCATCGCCAACGCGATCGAGAACGCGATCGGCCTGCGGATGTTCAATCAGCCGTTCTCGCCGCCGCGCGTACTGAAGGCAATCGACGACGCGGCGGCGGCAAGTAACGCCCAGACCCAGCGCTGAGGCCGTGGCCAGGGTCGTGCTCTCCCGCACGTTCGCTCCGTTCACCGACGGCGTGCTGGAGCTGGAACTCCCTGTCGCCAACGTGCGCCAACTGTTCCAGGCGCTGGAAGAGCGCTATCCGGAGCTGCGCGACCACCTCGAATCGGGCATCGCCGTCGCCATCGACGACGAGGTCTATCAGGACGCCCTGCTGCAGCCGATCGGCCGCGACAGCGAGGTGATCCTGATTTCGAAGATCGCGGGCGGGTAGGTGTCGCTTTTCCGCGTTACGCAAGAGCGACGTCCAATTTATTGTAGAGGACTTATGAATCAGAAACTGGCCATGGTGTTGTGCGGGTTGTTTTTCGTGCTGCAGCTGGGCGCTGCAGGCGGGGCGTTTGCCCAATATCCCGAACGACCGATCATGCTGATCGTGCCCTTCGCCGCGGGCGGCGGCGTCGACGTGCTCGCGCGGCCGTTCGCCAAGGAACTGGGCGAATTGCTGAAGCAGTCGGTGATCGTCGAGAACAAGCCCAGCGCCACGGGGCAGATCGGGGCGATCGAGGTGGCGCGCGCCGCACCCGACGGCTATACGCTTCTGATCAGTTCGGCCGCGTTTGGGACGACCCCCGCGTTCTACCCGAAAGTGCCCTATGACCCGATCAGGGATTTCGAACCGGTGACCATCCTCGCGTCCACGCCGCAGGTGCTGGTCGCGAGCAACAATTTCAAGGGCAACAGTGTCGAGGACGTCCTGAAGATTGCGAAGGCCGGCGACACGCTGAATTTCGCCCTGAGCGCCAGCACCGGCATTCAGGCGCTGGCAACCCACCTGATGGGTTCGATGGCAAACGTGCAGTTCACCCACGTGCCTTACAAGGGCGCGGGCGCCGCCTTCCCCAACCTGGTCGGCGGGCAGGTCGACGTGATGTTCGACAATCCGGGTTCGTCGATGCCGCTGGTAAAAGGGGGCAAGCTCAAACTGCTCGCCACCACAGGACTCAAGCGCATGAGCGTCCTGCCGAATACTCCGGCCGTAGCGGAAACCTTGCCTGGCTTCGAGGCGCTGAACTGGTTCGTGCTTGCGGCGCCCGCCGGCACGCCGCCCGTGGTCCTGGAAAAGTTGCACGCCGCGACCCTGGTGGCGCTCAATCGCCCCGTCGTCAAGCAGATGCTGGAACGCGACGGCGTCGACGCGGTGGGCAACAGCCGCGACGAAGCGAAAAAATTCCTGCGCAGCGAGGTCGAGAAATGGACCCGGATCGTGAAGGAAAAGAATTTGCAGGTGCAGTAATTCCGCCTTTCGCCTCGCCGCGCAGGTGCAACGCCCGGCCGGGACTTCGTTTCAGGCAATGAGGGCCTGAGCCTAGTAGCGGCCGTGCTGTTTGGTGATGTAATTGGAAAGTTCGATGTACTGCAGATTCATGCGGCGCAAAATGGCATGAACCGTACGCAGAATGGTACGCATAACCTCGTAAATAACTCTTGGGTGACTTCCCAGCAAAGATTCGAACTGACCGCGCTCCAGAATGAATATTTCGGTGGGGCCGATAGAGCGCAGGCTCGCACTGTGCGGCTGGCCGTCAATGAAGCCCAGTTCGCCGGCGAGGTCGCCTGTCTTGAGCACATGCAACGAGACCCAGTCGCCGCCGGAATGCCGGCACACATCTAACGCTCCCGAGACAATGACATAGAGGCAGTTGTCAACCTGATCTTCTTCGATCAATATTTCGTCATTCTTCAGCGTTCGGCGAGTGACCACTCGCTCCAGGATTGCGCATTCCTCGTCGGACAACTCACTGGCAATCGAAGAACCGCGTACGATGCTCAAATCAATCTTTTCGCTCATTTTCATTCCTTTCTCGTGCAACCGACGGACGTAAGCACACTTGCCTCAATGAATAGCGCGGCCTGAGCGGTGTTGACCAATCGCTGACACAGCACCAAACGGCCACCTGGTGCATGACCGGCTTTCCCAGCGGATTAACGAAGCCCAGAGCATGACTCGCACTTGACCACATACAACATTCCGAACCTTGCTCTTATTTTGCGAGTATTGGATTAAGTTACACTTGTCAGACACCAGGCATTTGCGAATTATCAAGTCATCTACAGCTAATGCAGAATGAAAGACCATAGTAGATGGAATTCAGCATGAACGAGCCGGAGCATTACGACCGCGAGACCTGCGAACTTGATGAGTGCATGGGCCGCTTGCGCTCATCTGCGGTGCGAACCTGTCGCGTTCAGCGGTTGTTGTTGGGCTGATTGATCAAAGGCCAGTCCGATGTTGTCGCGCACACGTCCGGCGCTCAACAATTCGCCGCCTGCGCATTCCTTTTGCGTTTGCACACGGTCTGGGCCGTGAGCAATCTCTGGCACTAAAAAATACGGAGCTTTTAGCGTCAGCAAGACAACGAAGGGGGCGCACTATGGACGTGGACAGCGGATTGGACCGCAGGGGCTTGCTGAAGAACGCAGCAGCAACCGAACCACTGGTTGCGTCCGAAGAGGCATCGAGACCGTTGTAGGGGGAAAGACAAGCGCCTGTATGTTCGATTTTGGACTCTCGCGGGTTTTTAGACCTGTCCGGTTCTGTAGCACATGAATTGTCCGCTTTTTCTGTTGAGGGCGGGAAGCGGCGAAGGGCGTAGCCCGTAGCCGATTGCCGCCCTCAACGGCGCACCTGGCGGACGGCTCAGGCGG
>JAPLRD010000150.1:12407-24403 GCA_026399375.1 Pseudomonadota bacterium | reverse complement strand
TCGGCGATCACTCTGGCGGTAACGTCGGTGCTGCCTCCGGGCGCATAGGGCACCACCAGCTTGATCGGCCGCACGGGCCAGTTGTCGGCCAGCGCCGGATTTGCAGCCTGCGCCAAGAGCAAAGCGACGCCGATTGCCTGGATCAAATTCCTCAACATGGTGACCTCCCTTATTACCGCCTCTGTCATAAAAAAAACTCAGCCGACTATTTGAATGCCCAGCGTGCGCGCGGCCTCCAATGCCGCTTCGCGCGAAGGCTCCGCCGCCACGATCGCGACTCTGGCGCCGCCTCGATTGCGCGAGTCCAGCCAAACGGAAGCTTCGTCCGCAGTGATGCGGATACGCTGCACTTCGGGTGTATCGAGTTCCGTGAGCGAGATGTCGATGGCGCGCACCTCGGGCATGTCCATGACCTTGGCATACATTTCGCCATCCGATGTGTGCGATCCGTACACCGCCCCCATCAGGATCGCCGGCACATTGATCGCCCGCCGCGAGTACAGATCCTTCGTGAGTTCGATTTCGATTTTTGAAATACGCCCGCGCTTGAGCGCGTGGGCGATGCGCGCCATGTTGGTCGGCGAGCCGACGGCGATGGAACTGCCGCCCACCACCACCTCTCCCATGGTCTGGGTCAGCGGCCTGCAAATCGCCATCATGGCGCGCATCTCCCCGCGCGCCTCGGCCAGGACCGCATCCCCGGCCGCCGCATCCTGATGCGCAAGTCCGGGCGCAAGCAGCGCCTCGACCTGCTCGCGCTTCTTGAAATAGGGCTTGAGGTACTTGGTATTCACCGCGGTGATCGGCGGCGCCGCTTCGCGGTGAATGCGCGCCGCCATCGCGATCATGACGTCGATGTCGATGTCCACCGGCAGCGTGGTCTTCAGGACGAGGTTGGAGGCGAGATTGCCGCCGAGTATGGCGCTGCCGATATGGGTCGCGCACAGGCCCCGGGTCACCACGCGCGGCGTGCAGGGAACGCCTATCGTCGGCGAAATCGCCAGCACCATGGCCTTGGCCGTCTGCGCCGCGCTGCCGCCGCGCAGGTCGGTCAGCGCCGCCGCCGTCGCCGCGGATCCGGCGCCGTAGCCTTCCATGTTGCAGCCGGTGGTGACCTTGCCGGCGCGAAAGATGCTGCCGACCTTGAGTATCAGCGCCGCGGCAAGGCGCACCCGTTCCGGCTCCACCCCGGTCTCGATGAGCGCCTTGAGCAGTCCGGTGTAGGGACAGGAATCCCCGGTTCCGGCGCTTCCGCGGCGAGCGTATAGATAAGGGCGCGATCCATGAGCACGTCGTCGATCAGCACGCCCTGTCCATGGCTGGCTTGGCGCGCGAGATCGGTCGCCACGGTGCCGAGCACGAAACTGTTGCCGTTCTCCAGCCCTTTGTCCAGCGCCTTGAGATTGTGTTCGAATGCGGCGAAACATTCGTCCAGGATCTGGTCGAACGATTTGTTTTCGCGCAGCATCGCCTCGCCGACGACCATCTGGCTCAGCGGCAATTTAAGCTCTTCGCCCAGCGCCACCAACTCGCCCAGGGTCAGAACACCAAGTTCCGTCGCGCCCGCCAGGCGCGACAAATGGTGTTCACCAAGCATGCTTACCGACATATTTCCCTCCTCTCCTGCCTGGGCTCGCGTCCCGGATCAATCGGCGTGGATATTGGCCGTCTTGATCACATGCGCCCATTTGTCGATTTCCGCTTTTAGAAACTTGCCGAACTGTTCCGGACCCGCGGGATCGATGACGGCGCCCAGGTTCGAGAGTTTCGTTTTCACGCCCTCGTCTTCCAGCGCCTTCAGCATCTCGCTGCTCAATTTGGCGACAATGTCTTTCGGCGTTTTCGCCGGCGCGACCAATCCCCACCACACTGACGCGTCGTAACCTGGCACGCCGGCTTCGATGAAAGTCGGGACGTCGGGCAGCATGGCAATGCGTGTGGGGTTCGCCACGGCGAGCGCGCGCAAGCGTCCCGATTTGATGTTGGAAAGAACCTCGATCGGATTGATGATCATGAAGGACAGGCGCCCCCCCATCAAATCCGTAAGCGCGGGGGAACCGCCCTTATAGGGCACATGGACCACGTCGATCTTGGTCGTCAGCTCGAACAGCTCGGACGCCAGATGACCCGACCCGCCGTTGCCCGCCGAACCATAGTTGAGCACGCCGGGTTGCGCCTTCGCCTGCGCCACCAGATCCTTGAGCGATTTCGCCGGGGACGCCGCCTCCACCACCAGGACCAGCGGCGCGTAGCCCACCCGTCCTACGGGCGCGAAGTCCTTCATGGTATCGAACGTCAGGTTGTTGAACAGCGTCATGTTCGTCGCCAGGCCGTTGGCGCCCATGAGCACCGTGTAACCGTCCGGTTGCGCCTTGGCCACGAGTTCGGCGCCCAGATTGGCGCTCGCCCCGGGCTTGTTCTCGATGATCACCGGATTGCCCATCTGCTCCGACATGCGCTGGCCTACCGCGCGCGCGACCACGTCCACGGCGCCGCCCGCCGCAAACGGCACGACAATACGGATAGGTTTGTTCGGATAGTTCTGCGCCGACGCGGTGGCTGAAAACAATGCGGCGCAGAATATCGCGCACAGCCATCCCTGTACTTGCAGGCAACGTTTGCCGATAGGGCCCATGTTCTTGTGCTCCAGTAGATTCAACTAGAAAACCGCGTTCATGCCTTCAGCATGTGTTCGTAATTCGCGCCCATCACTTCAGTGATGGGACGGCCTTCGCGCAGCGCCTGTGCCATGGCGGCCTCGCGTGCCGCAATCGCCTCCGCTGCGTCCAGCACCCGCCCGATGTCGGCCGGCTTGATGAACGCCACCCCGCTGCCGTCGGCAAGCACGTAGTCGCCGGCGTTCACCGTGACCGACCCGATCTCCACCGGCCCGTTGGTCGCGAGCTCGACCACCCTGCCCCGCGCCGTGCGCGCGGTGCAGCTGCGCGCGAAAACCGGGAAATCCAGGCCCTTCGCCTCGTCGATGTCGCGCACGGGACCGTCCGCGACCACGCCCGCAACCCCGCGCAGCTTCGCCCCCAGCGTGAGTATGCCGCCCCAGCTTCCGGCCTCGACGCCGCTTCTTTGCTCCACCACGATCACGTCGCCGGGCTTGGCCGACTCGACCGCGGTCGTGCCCAGATGCCTGACCGGTCCCGGCGGCGGCGTTCCGGTTCCAATCCTGATTGTGATCACCGTTCCCGCAATGCGACCGCTTCCAGAGAGCTGCGGCAGCCCGGACACCACGCCGGGGAGCTTCAGCTTGTCCAGCGCGTCGGAAACCGCACAGCAATCCAGACGCAACAGCCTTTCGGTCGCGGCAGCACTCATTTCTTCTTCCCCCTGGTTGACGATTTCGACTTGGCCGGCTTCACGTCCTGGATCGAATCGAGCAATGCATCCATCCCAATGAAATAGGATTGCAGGCCGAACCCGGCGATGACACCGCGGGCCACCTCCGCCGTGACCGACTTGATGCCGCGCTTCTCGACGTTGCTGATGTGCACTTCGACGTACGGAAAGGGCATGGTCTTCAGGCAGTCCCGTAGCGCGTAGCCCGCGTAGCAGAAGCCCGCCGGGTTCATCAGCAGGCCGTCCACGCCTTCGTCTGCAGCGCGGTAAAGCCGCGCTATCGCCTCACCCTCGATGTGGGTGTAAAAAACATCCAGGGTCACACCGCGCTTCTTTGCATAGCGCAGCATCATCCTGTCGAGTTCGGCGGCCGAGGTGGTGCCGTAAATCTCGGGCTGGCGCTTGCCGAGATACGCCATATTGGCGCCCTGAAGCAGAAGAATTCTGGTCATGTCATTTTCGCCTCTGTCGGTTGCCCTGCAGATACGTGCGCAGCGAACCGGCGCTTTTTTGCACCGATCCGCTGCGCCCGGACAAGAATTGAATCTATTTCTTGCGGATGCGCTCCATCTCTGCATTGAAGTCGCGCATGAACGCCGGATCGTAGGAGGCGGCAAACTTGTCCGCCACCGGCTTCAGCTGTTCACGCATGCGCGTGAGTTCCGCCGGCGAGAGGTCGTTCACCGCCATGCCCTTGGCCTTCAATTCCGCCAGCGCCTTGGTGGCGGCCGCTCGGCTCACCTGCCGCTCGTAGGTGCGCGCCTCGATCGCAGCGTCCTGCAGAATCTTCTGCTCGGCCGGCGAGAGCTGGTCCCAGACCTTCTTGCTGAAAAGGACGATGAAGCTGTTGTAGCTGTGGCGCGTGTTGCTCAGGTATTTCTGCACCTCGTTGAACTTGTTGGCGAGAATGATGGGATAGGGGTTCTCCTGCGCATCGACCGTCTTGGTCTCCATCGCGGTGAACAGCTCGCCGAAGGGCAGCGGCACCGGGTTCGCTTTCACGGTCTTGAAGGTCTCCATGTAGACCGGGTTCGGCATGACGCGGATCTTCAGGCCGTCGAGGTCCTCGTGGCGGTTGATCGGCCGCTTGCTGTTGGTGACGTAACGAAATCCGTTCTCCCAGTAGGCAAGCGCGATGAGGCCGTGCTCCGGCAACCGCTCCCTAAGGCGCGTGCCGATCGGCCCGTCCAGCATCGCGTCGGCCTCGGCCTCATTGGCGAAAAGGAATGGGAAATCGAACACCCCCATTTCCTTGACGATGCCCGCGAGCGTGGTCGTGGACGCCGACATCATCTCCTGCGTTCCACCCTGCAACGCTGCCTGCTCCTGAATTTCGCTGCCGAGAGACGAGTTGCCGAATTCACGCACCTTGAGCTTGCCGCCGCTCTTCTGCGCCACGATTTCCGCGAATTTGACCACGCCGAAACTCACTGGATGGTCCTTGTTCTGCAGATGCCCCCAGCGTATGGTGCGTTCCTTGATGTCGTCCGCGGCAACTACGGTTTGCGCCGCGAACAGCGCGGCTGCGGCGAGCGTCAGTATCATAACCGGTCGGTCTATTGCAATCTTCATTTCCATCCCTCCTCTTTTGATGTTGCGTTGACTCAATAAATCCGGCTGCGGCCTTGCCGCCTACCTGAACCAGGACGCCGGTACCGTTACCAGCGCCGGGAACAAGGTCATGGCGAACATGATGATGGTTTCTGCCAGCAGGAAGGGCATGACCCCGCGGATCACCCCGTCCATCGGCACGCGGGCGACGCCGCAGACGACGTTGAGCACCGTGCCCACCGGCGGCGTCAGCAGGCCGATGGAGTTGTTGATGATGAACATGACGCCGAAATAGACCGGGTCGATGCCGGCCGCGTGGACGATGGGCATCAGCACCGGCGTGAGTATCAGCACGGTGGGAACGAAATCGAGTGCCGTGCCGACGACCAGTACCAGCAGCATCATCATGAACATGAGCAGTGTCTTGCTGTCCATGAAGGGCTCGAGGAGCTTCACGATCTCCCCCGGCAGGTCCGCCACGGTGATCAGCCAGGAAGCCACCATGGACGCGGCCACGAGGAACATCACGACGCTGGTGGTCTTGGCGGCATTGATGAAGCAGGACTTGATGTCGCGCCAGCCGAGCTTGCGGTAGACCACCGTTCCGACGAAACCGGCGTACACGGCGGCGACGACGGCCGACTCCGTCGGCGTGAACACGCCGAACTTCAGGCCGCCGATGATGATCACCGGCAACATCAGTGCCCAGAAGCCGCTCAGTATTATCTTCAACTTTTCCAGCGCGGTAGTACGCGGCGCCGCGGCGCCCGCGTCCTTGCCGCAGACCAGCGCCCAGGCGATTACCAGGCTCAGCCCCATGAGAATGCCGGGTACGATACCGGCCATGAAGAGCTTGGTGATCGAAACCCCGGCCGCGACGCCGAAAATGATGAAGCCGATCGAGGGCGGAATGACCGGCGCTATGATGCCGCCCGCGGCGATGAGGCCGCAGGAGCGGTTCACGTCGTAGCCGGCGTTCTTCATCATGGGGATCAGGAGCGCTCCCAGAGCCGCCGTGTCGGCGATCGCCGAGCCGGAAAGGCTCGCCATGATGACCGCGGCGAAGATGGCGACGTAGCCCAGCCCGCCCTTGATGTGGCCGACCAGCGCCATGGCGATGTCGATGATCTTGCGCGACAGCCCGCCTGTGTTCATCAACTCGCCGGCGAGGATGAAGAAGGGCACTGCAAGCAGCGGGAAATTATCGGCGCCGTTGATCAGGTTCTGCGCCAGGATCTGCGCGTCGAACATGTCCAGGTGCAGCATCAGCGCCACGCCGCAGATCAGGAGTGCGAAGGCGATGGGCATGCCCAGCGCCATGGCGCCGAGGAGCGAGGACAGGAAGATGGTGATGGTCATGTACGCCCCCCCGCGCCCGCCCCGGCGTCATCCTTCTGCTTGTCGAGGAACAGCTGCTTCGCATGCTCCAGATTGGCAAGGTCCTCGGATTCGACGGTGAGCATCAAGTCTTCCTCGGTCGCACCGATGAACAGGATCTTGTACAGGTTATGCAGAATCAACACCCCCATCAGCACGCTCGCAACCAGGCCCGCGACATATATGAGCGCGAGCGGCACCTCCGCCACCGGCGACTTGGTGCCGAGGTTGATCAGCGTCTGCTTCCAGCTGCCCCAGAACAGGAGCGCCACCGCGAACAGCATCAGCAGTTCGCTGGTGATGACGCAAAACAGTTTGCCGCCCCTGGGCAGCGCCTTCACCAGGGTATCGACGCCGAGGTGCCCGTGCTCGTGCACCGCGACGATGGCGCCAAGAAAGGTGAGCCAGACGAAGAGGTAGCGCGAGACTTCCTCGGAAATCGCAATGCCGGAATTGAAGCCGTAGCGCAGCACCACGTTGCCGAAGACGAGCACGACCATGACCGCGAGGATCACCCCGATGACCGCCTCGAGCTGTCGCATCAGGCCGGATATCAGACGCTCAGGCATGCGCTTGCGTCTCCCGACCCAAGGCCGGAGCCGGTTCCTCGGCGACCCAGGCGATGCCGAGTTCCTCCAGCTTTTCTTTTCTGGGAACGCCGGTGACCGGCTCCCACCCCATCAGGGAATAGAAGGTCTGCGTCGCACGGTTCATCGCCTCCTCGTCGATGGCATTGCCGTTTTCAGGCGTAGGCGCGAAGAACCGCTTGGGCAGATGATCGTCGGCCGCCGTCAAACCTTCCCTGAGATTGAACACCCGCGCCATGGTCGCGACGCGTTCCCCCAGGCGCAGCGCCTCGAAATCCGTGTAATCCCAGCCGGTGAGCGCGCGCAGCATGTCGACCTGCTGTCTCAGAGTCCAGGGCGCGAAATGGCAGAGGACCATCGAATCGCCGAAGTTTCTCGTCAGATGCTGATTCTTTGCCCGGTCCACTTTGGCCGTACTCAGGTCATTGGCGGGCAGCGGCTCGAGACTGGCCAGGCCACGCGCCGACTCCATGCCGCGTCCCTCCTGGGCAAACAAGGTATCGTGCATGCCGGTCATGTGGTCCGCGCCGTGCGCGGCGATTGCGTAGAGCAGCCCGAGGCCCTGCTTCAGCCGTGGGTCGTGCATGCCGAACTCGACACCCTTGACCTGCATGGCGAATTCTTCGGCACCGCGTCCGATGCGCCTGGCGGCGGCCCGGCTGCCGTCGGCGAGAACGTCGCCTATGCCCTCCCGGCGCGCGATGAGCTCGATCACCTTCAGCATGGCGTCGGCGTTGCCGAAGCGCAGGTCTATGCCCCCCGTGTCCTCCCGCGTAAGTATTCCCTTCTCGAAGCACTCCATGGCGAAGGCGATGGTGCCGCTGGCCGAGAGCGTGTCCAGGGAATTGAGGCTGCACAACTCGTTCGCCCGGCATATGGCCGCGAGATCGTTGATGCCCATGAGCGAGCCGAACCCTGCCAGCGTCTCATACTCCGGGCCTCCGTTCCTCCCGTCCACCTTGTAGGACTCGTTTTCCAGTGCCACCACCTTCTTGCAGCGGATCTGGCAGGCGGGGCACGCCTCCATGCCGATGCGATAGCTGTTCTTCAGCGCCTCGGCGTCGATCATCGCCACGTCGTCGAACTTTGCGCCGCTCCAGTTGAGCACGGGAAGGTTGCCGATCGCATTGCCGCCCACCATGTCCGCGCCGGTGCCTAGCGTGTGAAAGCGCGCGGCGCTGCCGTTTTGCATGTAGTTGGTGTTCATCCAGCGGGCCATGTCGCGGTATTTTTCCGGATCCGCGGCCTTCGGCATGGTGTTGCCCTTCACTGCAACACACTTGAGGTTCTTGGAACCCATCACCGCCCCCAGCCCGCCGCGCCCGGCGGCGTTGCGCACATCGGTCATGATGCAGGAGATGGCGGCGAGGTTTTCGCCGGCCGGGCCGATGGTCGCCGTGCGGACGCGCTTCTCGCCCAGTTCCGCCTCGATCGCGTCCTGCGTCTCCAGCACGGTCTGCCCCCAGAGGCGGGACGCATCCTTGATCTCCACCGTTCCGTTGTTGATCCACAGGTACACCGGGCGCTCGGCTTTGCCCAGCACCACAAGGGCGTCGAATCCGGCGCGCTTCAGTTCGTAACCGAAATGGCCGCCCGATTCGGATTTGGCAATGCCCCCGGAGAGCGGTGACTTCGCGCCTACGCAAAGGCGGGAGGCCCCCGGCATATTGGTGCCCGTTACGGGGCCGGGCGCAAACACGAGGATGTTCTCGGGCGAAAGCGCGTCCACGCGGGGCTTCATTTCCTTCAGCAGGTAGTAGCTGGCGACGCCCGCCCCGCCCAGATAGCGACGATAAAAGAGCTCGTCCTGCTCTTCGGTCCACACGCGACGGCTGGATAGGTCAACCCGCAGAATCTTGTTGGCTAGTCCCGTTACCACGACCCTCTCCTTCAATTAAGACCCAAGGAACACCGCTCATCCCCCCTCTATCGGAGGAAACACGATGAGGAACGCCCCGTCGGACAGCCTGTCCGAGGGGCTCGCCAGCGTGCCGTTCAAGCCTGCGTTCCAGGGTTCGTCGACATCGACACCCAGGCTCGCCAGCAGATCGCGCACGGTAAGGTCCCCTTCCAGGTCCAGTTCCGCCCTGCGCTGACCGTCCTTGTTGTACTGCTGGAACGGGCCGTGCATTTCAACCGTGACGCGCATCTATTTCGGCTCGTAGCGTCCGCCCATGGCCGGACTGCTGCGCCCGTGCGCCGGCAACTCCCACACCCCCGCGCCGCCCGGATTCATGTCGGCGCCGATGTTGGCGTCGATCAGATAGGGTTTGCCGCTGGCAATCCCAGCGCGGATCGCGTCGGCGAGGTCGGCCGCGCGATCGACGCTGACGCCCGCGACGCCGCAGGTACGCGCCATCGCGGCAAAATCCGGGTTGTAGGGCTTGTCGGTGCCCGGATGCCTGAAGTCCGTGGCGAGCTCGCGCCCGCCCATGAAGCCGCGCTGCAAGCCGCGTATCGAGGCGTACGCGTAATTGTTCCAGACCACCCAGACCACGGGAATGTTGTACTCATAGGCGGTGGCGAGCACGTTCGCCTGCATGAGGAAGGCGCCGTCGCCGCACACCGAGACGCACGGCCGGTCGGGCGCGGCGAGCTTCGCGCCGAGCACGCCGGCGACACCGAAGCCCATGGGCCCGAAGCCCATGGAGCCGATCAGCGAATCCGGTCGCTTGGGCTTGCAAAACTGTATGAGCCAGTTGTGATGAATGCCGATGTCGGAAACTAGGATGGCGTCTTCGGGCAGGACACGGTCGATCTCGCGCGCCGCGCGCTGCGGGTGGATGGGCGTGGTATCGACCAGAAAGCCGGGAGCGATGAAATCTTCCCATTCCTTGCGGTACGTCGCAATCGCGTCCAGCCAGGCAGTGCGGTCGGCCGGCACCTGGCCGCGCGCCTTGCGCGCGTCGAGCTCAGCGAGCACCTGCCGCAGGAAGGTGCGCACGTCCGCCATCAGGCCGAGCGCGACCGGATAGTTGCGCCCGATTTCATCCGGATCGATGTCGACGTGTATCAACTTGGTCGGCGGGATGGTAAAGGAGTAGCCCGGCAGCCACGAACTCGACGTGCGGTCGTCGAAGCGCACACCGAGCGCGAGCAGCACGTCGGCCTGGCGCGCCGCGTGATTCGCCTGGTAGCTGCCGTTGCGCGCCACCAGTCCGAGCGCGAGCGGGTGCTCCGCATCCAAAGCGCCCAATCCGCTCGCAGAAGCGGCCACCGGAATGTGCAAGCGCTCGGCCAGCTCGCGCAGCTCTTTCGTGGCGCCGCCGTAGCGCACGCCCTGACCGACCAGAATCACGGGTTGGCGCGCCGACATCAGCATGTCCACCGCTTTCTCCACGCCCTCCGGATCCGCGCCGCAGCGGCACGAAATATTTGCATTCCACTCCTCCGGGCGCGGCGTTTCCTCCTCAACCGGCGTGCGAAAGACGTCGAACGGCACGTCGAGCACCACCGGCCCCGGACGTCCGGTCATCATCGTCTTCCATGCCAATCGCGTCTGCAGCGCCACCTGGTCGGGACGTGTGGGTTGGAACACGCGCTTGCAATAGGCGCGCACCGTCGACGGAAAATCGGCCTGGTGGTGGCGGTAGGTTTCCTGAAACGCGCCGCGGTTGAACTGGCTCGCGGGCACGTTGCCGGTCACCGCCAGGAAGGGCACCGAGTCGAAGAAAGCGTTGGCCAGCGCAATCGGCAGTTGGGCCGAGCCGGGTCCGCAGGAGGTGAAGGTCGCCGTGGGCTTGCCCGAGACGCGGTAGTAGACATCGGCCATGAATCCGGCGACGGACTCGTGACGCACGGACACGGTCTTGATTTCGCTAGCGCGCTCGTACAGCGCATCGATGAACCCGATGTTGCCATGGCCGCACAGCCCGAAGGCGTAGGGCACCTTCTCCCGGACCAGGTAGTCGACGATAACGTTGGCGCCGTCATGCGCAGCGGTTGGACTTCTCAATTCAGCGGTGGGTTTGCTCAAATCGTTCATCAGCTTCTCCCGAAACAAGGTAAGCAACAATGCCTAAAAAGGGTGCGGCGACGGGGAGCGTCGGTGGTGTACTGGAGCGATACGACCAGACACGCCTCCAGGAAATGGCATGCGAACTGCGCCACGTCTATTGTCTCTCACAATATTGTACTGCATTTCTTATTGTCGCAACCGGCTCCAACCCCGCGGCAGCACCCTGCCCCCGCCGCACGCCCGAACCGGGGGCTTGGGGCGTTCTGCCGTCCTATGCGCTACTTCGGCGGCGGCGCGAAATAGCGCCAGACGCCCACGACGTACATCAATCCGAACAGGACCAATGCCGCCGCAGTCACGCCGAAGAGACTCCCGAGACCCAGCCCGAACGCCTGTATCGTCAGCGTGCATCCGGCGGCGATGACCAGAACGCGCAACGTAACGCACGCGAGCGGCCACAACATGCGCCCGGTACCCTGGAAAGAAAAATACAGCGCCATCCCGAGTCCGAGAAACGCGTATGCCGGCCCGACCACATGGAAATACTGCGTGGCGACGGCGAGGACTTCCGGGTCGTCGGAAAAAATGCCGGCCCAAAGTTCAGGCAGGATCGCCACCACTCCCCCTATGGCACCGCAGATGGCGGCGGCAAACAATCCTCCGGTCAAGGCGATCCGGCGCGCACGTTCCAGTTGCCCGGCGCCGACATTGGTGCCGACCATGGCGACCAGCGTCGCCCCCAGGCCGAACACGATCGGAATCTGCATGTACTCCAGCCGGGTTCCGATGCCATAACCGGCAAGCGCAGCCGTTCCATAAACCCCGACGAACCCCGTAGTCACGCTGACGGCCACGTTGACCATGGCAGCGTGCACGCAGGCCGGCACGCCCACTTTCAGAATCTGGGCAAAATATCGCCATGCAGGACTGCGCGGACGCAGGGTGACCAGCGTGGAACCGCGAAGGATGCGCCAGGCGAGAACCGAACTTCCTGCAAGATAGTATGCGACGAGCGCCAGCGCCGCGCCCCGCACCCCCATCCCGGGAACCGGCCCTGCGCCGAAGATCAGCAGGGGCGACGCCGGGATCACGATGAAGGCGCCCGCCACCATCACGATGGCGGGAGTGCGCATATCGCCGCTGCCGCGCAACATGCTCGCCAGGCTGTTCAT
>JAPLRD010000150.1:0-12401 GCA_026399375.1 Pseudomonadota bacterium | reverse complement strand
CCGCCGCCGAAAATGATGTTCGAATATTCAAGCGCGACGGCGAGGCTGGCATCGCGCCCGCCCAATACCCGGTAAAGCGTCGGGCAGAACACCAGCGCTCCGATGGCGAAAACGGCGCCGAAGATCAGCGCGATCAGCACGGCATGCCATGCGAGCGCGTCGGCATCGGCTTGCCGGTGTCCGCCCAGCGCCCGCGCGATGGCCGACGAAATGCCGCCGCCCATCGCGCCGGCGGACATCATCTGCATCAGCATGACGATGGGAAATACGAGTGCGACACCGGCGAGCGCGTTCGTGCCCAGGCGTCCGACAAAATAGGTTTCGGCCACGTTGACCGCCGCCTGCGCGCCGACCAGTGCGATGTTCGGCACCGACAGGCGCAGGATCGTCGGCAGTATCGGCCCCGTAAGCAGCCGCGTGCGCATGTCGCTTGCCGGCGTAGGCGCGCTGGCTTGATCGGGTTTAGACGGCATGGGCGCCATTATTGCAGAGATTTCCCGGCGGTCCCCGCACCGCGCAATGCATCGTTGCGCGCCGGTGATTTGCCATCGACGCCGGAAAAAGCGGACAATTCGCCTGCCGTGACAGCCGGCTTTGCCGCTGGCGCTTTTTTCAGGAGAATATTTTGGGCAACCACGTCTACAAGCACATCGAACTCACCGGCTCCTCGACCAAGACCATCGAGGACGCAGTCAGTACCGCCATCGCCAAAGCGTCCAAATCCCTGCGCAACATTCACTGGTTCGAAGTGATGGAAACGCGCGGCCACGTCGAAAACGGCAAGGTGGCCCATTGGCAGGTGACCATCAAGGTCGGTTTTACGCTGGAAGACTGAAAGGCGGTATTTCGGAACGACAATTTTAGAAATTGTCATTCCGAGTCCCCCTCAGGGGATAAATTTCGCGAGGAATCTGCTTTTGAATCAAATAAAGCAGATTCCTCAGCCTTCGGCTTCGGAATGACAGTTTGCAATGTAGCGACCTGCTTGTAGCGACCTGCTAATTTTCCAAGCCGGCTTCCGCCGCGCGGCTGTCCGAGCGGCTGGTGAGCCAGATGCCGCTGAATATCAGCGCCATCCCGGCAACGTGGAACAGGTGCAGCCTCTCGTCCAGGAACGCGATTGCAAGCAGGCTTGCGAACACCGGCAGCAGGTGCATGAACATTCCCGCCTTGTTCGGGCCGACGCGCGAGACTGCATTGTTCCAGAAGATGTAGCCCACCACCGACGGGAACACGCCGGCGTAGACGATCCCGACCACGACCGGCTGCGTCCAGTTGACATACGCGCCCTGCGCCAGCGACCACAGATAGCCCGGCAGCACCGCCACCACGCCGACGACCGCATTGGCCCCGAGCAGGCCCAGCGGATGCAGGTCCGCCGGCCGCCAGCGCAAGCACACCGTGTATAGCGCCCACAGCAGCGTCGAGGCGATGATCCACAGATCGCCGACATTGAACCTGAGTGCGAGGATCACCATCGGATCGCCGCGGCCGACGATGCTGAGCACGCCCGTGAGCGATATCACGACGCCGGCCCACTGCGATGCGCGCAGCCGCTGCCCGAGAAAGGCCCAGGAGATGGCGATGATGATCACCGGCACGAAGGAATTGAGGATGGACCCGCTGACGGCCGTGGTGTACTTGAGGCCGGTGTACGACGTCACGTTGCAGAAAGTGGTGCCGAGCACGCCGAGCGCGATCATGACTGGCCAGGAGCGGCGCATCGCCGGCCAGCCGCGCACCATGTGGGGCCAGGCAAACGGCAGCAGCAGTGCGCTCGCGCACACCCAGCGCCATAGCGCGAACGAATACGCCGGCAGGTCGTCCCGCAGCGCGCGCCCGGCGATCCAGTTCAGCGACCAGAACAGGACCGTCGCCATCAGCAGCAGGTAGGGTGAAACGCGGTCGAGCAAAGCGGTCTGGCGCATCGTCAGGGGCGGTTAGCGGTGCATGCGCCGGAAATCCGCCGGCTCAGCTGCCGATGAACTTGGGCTTGCGCTTTTCGAAGAACGCCACCACGGCCTCGTGCTGGTCATGCGTGTGCTGCACCTGCGCCTGCATGCCGGCGGCCATCTCCAGACTCGCACCGAGGGTCATCGCATGGCCCTCTCGGATCAGTTTCTTGCACAGCCTGAGCGAATGCGGCGGCTGTGCCGCGATGCGCTGCGCCATCGCCGCGGCCTCCTCCATCAACTTTTCCTTCGGCACCACGTAGGAGGCGAGGCCCCACTCCAGCGCCTTGGCGGCCTTGATGAAATCGCCGGTGTAGGTCATTTCATAGGCGCGCGACAGGCCGACCACGCGCGGCAGGAACCAGGCGCCGCCGTCGCCGGAAACCAGGCCCACGCGCAGGAAGCTCTCCGCGAATTCGGCATCGTCGGAAGCGAAGCGGATGTCGCACATCAGGCTGAGATCGCAGCCCGCACCCACGGCGTGGCCGTTGACCGCGGCGATGGTGGGCACCTCGATCTCGTGCAGCGCCATGGGAATGCGCTGGATGCCGTGCTGGTAGCCGCGGCGGATCTCGGCCGGACTCTTGCCGAACAGGCCGATGCGGTCGCGCATGTCCTTTATGTTGCCGCCCGAAGAAAACGACTTGCCGGCGCCGGTGATCACGACGCAGCCTACGCTCATGTCCTTGTTGACACGGTCGCATGCCGCGGTGAGCGCTTCCACGATGGCGGGCGATATGGCATTGCGCGTCTCGGGTTCGTTCAGGGTCAGGGTGACCACGCCGCCGTCCTGCGCGTAAGTCACCGCCTCGCTGTCGCTCATTTTTCTCTCCGGTTGGTATTTCGCATATATGATACATGGCAACGCGCGCTCGAAACCGGTTGCATGGTCCAGGGTCGGCGCACATCTTTTTGCCGGAACACAAAATGAGCAACGATTTCAAGCACGGCCCGCTGACCGGCATGCGCATCCTCGACCTCACCGGCGTCATCATGGGCCCGTTCGCCACGCACATCCTGGCCGACCTCGGCGCCGACGTAATCAAGGTGGAAAGCCCCGCGGGCGACAGCACGCGCAATTACAAACCGTTGCGCCACGCGGGCATGTCCGGCATCTCCCTCAACCTGCACCGCAACAAGCGCGGCTTGCTGCTCGACCTGAAGCAGCCGCGCGGCCGCGAAGCGCTGAACCGTTTGATCGTGGGCGCCGACGCCTTCGTGCACAATATGCGGCCCAAGGCGGCGGAACGGCTCGGCTTCGACTACGAGGCGGTGCGCGCGATCAAACCCGACATCGTCTATTGCGGCGCCTACGGTTTCGGTGCCGCCGGCCCCTACGGCGACAAGGCCGCGTACGACGATCTGATCCAGGCCGGGTCCGGCATCGCCGCCCTCAATGGGCAGGTGCACGGCGAACCGGCCTACGTGCCCACGGTGCTGTGCGACAAACTGGCGGGCCAGGCCATCGCCTGGTCCATCCTCGCCGCACTGCTGCAGTGCAGCCGCGGCGGGGGCGGCCAGTCCATCGAAGTGCCGATGCTCGAGACCTCCATCGAATTCAACCTTATCGAACATATGTCCGGCGGCGCGTTCGAGCCGCCGCTGGGGAAGATAGGGTTCGCGCGCCTGCTCAGCCGCCGCAGAAAGCCGTACCGCACCAAGGACGGATACGCCGGCATTCTTCCCTACTCGGACAGGAACTGGCGCGATTTTTTCGATTTCACGGGCCACCCCGAACTCAAGGCCGATCCGCGCTTCACGGCCCTGGGCAGCCGCGTGGAGCATATCGAATTCCTGTACGGCCTGATCGAGAGCGAGGCGCCTAAACGCACGACAGCCGAGTGGCGCGCGTTCTGCGACAGCAAGAGCATCCCCTGCATGCCGGTGCTGAATCTGAACGAACTGTCCGAAGACCCGCACGTCAAGGCGGTCGGCTTGTTCGGCACCGCCGAGCATCCGAGCGAAGGCCGCTACCGCACGGTGCGCAGCCCGGTCAAATTCTCCGGCGCGCCGTTCCAGATTCGCCATCACGCGCCCAGGTTGGGCGAACATTCCGTTGAAGTGCTTGCGGAGGCAGGCTACACCGCGGCCGAGATCGAGGCGATGCTCAGGGACGGCGTCACCGCCGTCGCGCCCGCCGCCAACGATCCTTGCCGGCCGCCGAACGATCCGTCGGCCGATTCTTGAATCCTTCCGTGAAACCCGCGAACAAGTTCGACCTCCCCGAGTGGGCGGGCGCCTTCGGCGACCTGGGAACGCTGATCCCCTTCGTCGCCGCCTATGTCTCGATTCTGAAGATGGACGCCAACGGCCTGCTCATCGCTTTTGGCATCGCGCTGATCGCCGCCGGAACCATCTACCGCACGCCTTTTCCGGTGCAGCCGATGAAGGCCATAGGCGCGGCCGCAGTCAGCCAGAGCATGCTCGCGGCGGGACTGGGCTCGGCCGCGGTCGTCGGCGCGGCGTTGACGACCGGACTCATGTGGATCGCACTCGCCGCTACGGGCCTCGGCAGGCGGGCTGCGAGCTGGGTGCCCCGCTCCGCGCTGATGGGCGTCGTCATGGGCCTGGGGTTCTCGTTCATGCTCGAGGGCATACGCATGATGTCGGCCAGCGTCTGGACCAGTGCCCTGCTGCTCGCGCTCACGCTGCTGCTGCTCGGCCGCCCGCGCGTGCCGGCGATGCTGGTGCTGCTGGCCATCGGGGTGGCGATGGCGCTGCTGAATGATCCGAATCTGACGCGCGACCTGGGCGCGCTCAAACCCGAATTCAAGTTGCCGGCCCTGGGCTGGAGCGGGTTGTCCGCAAACGATCTCTGGACCGGGTTCATCCTGCTCGCGCTGCCGCAGCTCCCGTTGACCTTCGGCAACGCCTATCTCTCGATCACGGAAGAAAACAACCGCCTGTTTCCGGACCGGCCCGTGAACGAGCGCGCGGTCGCCTACTCCACCGGCTTGATGAACCTGGGATCCAGCCTGCTCGGCGGGATTCCGATGTGCCACGGCGCGGGCGGCATGGCCGGGCACGTCCAGTTCGGAGCGCGCACCGGCGGTTCGTCCGTCATCCTCGGCGGCATTCTGCTCGGCGCAGGACTGTTTCTGGCTTCATCCATCACCACCCTCTTCAGGGTCTTCCCCCAGAACGTGCTCGGGGTTATCCTGTTCCTCGCCGGCTTGCAGCTCGCCCTGGGAAGCCGTGACACCGGGGCGGAGAAGACGGACCGCTTCGTGGTCCTGGCGACGGCGGCGTTTGCGATCTGGAACGTCGGCGCCGCGGTCCTGTTTGGCATACTGGCCCACCACGCGTCGCGTCGCGGATGGATGCGATTCTAGGACCAGGTTCATGACAACTGTGGAGGCCATGCAATGAACGCTCCCGAAACCGTTTCGAAAGACGCGCAGTTTCTCGCCGACACGCATGAAGTCGTCAACGTTTCGACCGAGCTCGTCGATTACAACCCGTACCTGCAGGATGCCGCGCTGCAGGAGGCGGTGAAACGCGAGGGCGCCGCCTGGGCGCACGACGATCTCGCCGCCTTCGGCAAGCTCACCGGTTCAGCCGGGTACATGGAACTGGGCGTGCTCGCCAATCACCATGCCCCGGAACTGGAAACACACGACCGATTCGGCAACCGTATCGACCTGGTGAAGTTCCATCCCGCCTATCACGCGCTGATGAAATCGTCGATCGAGCATGGCCTGCACTCCTCGCCCTGGACCGCGCCGCGCCCGGGCGCACACGTCGCGCGCGCCGCCGGAAACTACCTGCAGTCGCAGGTGGATGCGGGGCACGGCTGCCCGATCACCATGACCTTCGCCGCGGTGCCGTCGCTGCGCCTCACCCCGGAGCTGGCGAAGCTGTGGGAACCGAAGATCACCGCGCGCATCTACGACCCGCGCAATGTGCCCGACGCACAAAAGCAGGGGCTGACCATCGGCATGGCGATGACCGAAAAGCAGGGCGGCTCGGACGTGCGCGCCAACACCACCCGCGCCTACCCGATCGGCACCGAGGGACCGGGAGCGGCCTACGAACTCGTCGGCCACAAGTATTTCGTTTCCGCGCCCATGTGCGACGCCTTCCTCACGCTGGCGCAGACCCCGCGCGGGCTGTCCTGTTATCTCCTGCCGCGCTGGCGGCCCGACGGCACGAAGAACCCGCTGCAGGTGCTGCGCCTGAAACGCAAGATGGGCAACGTCTCCAACGCTTCCAGCGAAACCGAACTGCGCGGCGCGCTCGCGTGGATGGTGGGCGAGGAGGGGCGCGGCGTTCGCACCATCATCGAAATGGTGGCCATGACGCGTTTCGACTGCATGGTCGGCTCCTCCTCCGGCCAGCGCGCCGCGATGTCGCAGGCGCTGCACCACTGCTCGGTCCGCTCGGCCTTCGGCAAGGTGCTCAACCAGCAGCCGCTGATGACGAACGTGCTCGCCGACCTGGTGCTCGAGAACGAAGGCGCGCTCGCGCTGACCATGCGCATCGCCCGCGCCATGGATCACCGCACGGAACAGCACGAGGACCTGCTGGTGCGCCTGTGCACCGCCGTGGGCAAATACTGGATCTGCAAGCGCACCCCCGGCCACGCCTACGAGGCGATGGAGTGCATCGGCGGCAGCGGCGTGATGGAAGACGGCCCGTTCCCGCGGCTGTTCCGCGAATCGCCGGTCAACGCCATCTGGGAAGGCAGCGGCAACGTGCAGTGCCTGGACGTGCTGCGCGCGATGCAGAAGACGCCGGAAGTGGTCAATGCGTTCTTCCGCGAAGTGGCGAAAGCCAAAGGCGCAAACACCGCGCTGGATGCCTGGATAGGCGCCCTGAAAAAGGAATTCACGGATCTGGCCGACCTCGAATATCGCGCCCGCGACGTGGTCGACCGCATGGCGCTGGACAACTACGGCGCGCTGCCGCGCGGGGTGGACTGTCAGGCGATCATCGCCCGCGCCACGCCCCGGAAGTAAGCGCGGTCTTCTAGCTCACGAACCGCACCGCGCTGTCCAGCCCTACCCTGTCGGTGCGGGCTTTGTTCGCGGGCGCCTCTTCGTCAGCGTAACCGAACGACATCCCGAACAAGATACCGGCGTCCTCCGCCAGGCCGAACATCCTGCGCGCCGGGCCGGGAAACATGCCCAGCGCGCCCTGCATGCAGTTTGATATGCCGCGCTCGGCCATCAGCAGCGACAGCGTCTGCGCATAGATGCCCAGATCGACGGCGCCGATCAGTTTGAGATACTTGGACATGGTGAAGAATGCGGCGTGCGGCGCGTCGAAAAAACCCCAGTTGCGCAGCATCGCGATCTGGCGGCGCTGCTTGTCCGCGCGCTCTATGCCCATCGCGCCGTAAAGCGCGTTGGCCGATCCGAACTGGCGTTCGCGATGCTCTCCCTGGAACCTGACATCCCACTCGAAATCCGGATAGGCGGGCTTGCCGCTCATGACTTCGCCCACCAGTTCGTCCCGCAGCTGGTCCTTCTTCGCCCCGGAGACGACGTAGACCCGGCAGGGCTGGACGTTGCAGTTCGACGGCACTTGCTGCGCGAGCGTGAAGATTTCTTCCAACACCGGTGGCGGGACGGGCTCGTTCCTGAACGCGCGCACCGAAAAGCGCTTCTTCAGCACCGCGGAAACGGATATTGCAGTCTGGGCCATGGCCAAGCTCTTTCTATTGACTGGAAGGAATTGCTCGCCCGAACTATACCTTCTTCTTTGCCGGCAGTTGGCCGGGGACCGAAGGTCTGGGTTCATGGGGATAGCCTCTGTCCATATTTTCCAGCATAAAGCGCACCCTGACGCGGCGGTGACGCAACGCAGTGGACAGGCGTCGTGCGAACCGCAACAACTGCAGACATGCAGAAAGCAATCTAATATACCTGCCGGGGAACCGCTGTTGGCTGTAAGGCCGACGCACTGAGCAATAATGGACTGGCACATGGCACATGGCACAAGGCACAAGGCACTAAAACAGACTATGCGGCAAGGCGCGAAATATAGTAGAGATCGATATCCTTTGGCCCCCTCCCCTGATCCGGATGGTGCCATGGACAGTTGGTGCGGGGTTCGTCACGACAGCAAGTTAGGGGCGCCGATTTGCTCAACACTCCGATAAGAATACAAGCATTCCTCGCCAACGTGCCGCTGTTCCGGGAGCTGGGAAGCGACGAGTTGGATCGCATTGCCTTGAACACGCAGCAGCTGCATGCGGCAAAAGGTGAGATTTTGTTTCGTCGCGGCGATCCCGCCCTGGGCTTTTACATCGTCGTTTTCGGCCAGGTGAAACTCGCCTTCAGTTCGCCGCGCGGTGACGAAAAGGTGGTGGACCTAAGCGGGCCGGGCCAGAGTTTCGGCGAAGCGGTCATGTTCATGGAGCGGCCGCATGTGGTGACGGCGCAGGCGCTGTCCGACTCGATGCTGTTGTACGTCGGCAGAGAAACAGTGTTCGAGGAACTGGAGCGCGAACCGCAATTCGCGCGCCGCATGATCGCCGGGCTGTCGATCCGATTGCACGGATTGATGAGCGACCTGGAGAACGATTCGTTGCACTCGGGCACACAACGCATCATCGGTTATCTCCTGCGCGACAGCGAGGACAATCCGGAATCGAAAGGCGCGCTCGAAGTGACATTGTCGGCGACCAAAGGGGTGATCGCATCGCGCCTGAGCCTGACCCAGGAGAGCTTCTCGCGCATTCTCCACGGTCTTTCCGTCCGGGGCCTGATCGAAGTGCGGGGGCGTTCGATCTACATCCCCGATGTTGCCAAGCTGCGCGCCTGCTCGGATTAGCCGGTCGACAGCTCCCAGATCAAGATCTCGAAACGGCCGTCGGCGAAGCTCTTGGCACTGTAGGCATAGCGGTTGCGCTCGAGGAAACGGTACAGCGGACGCGGTTCCTGGTGGATGATCAGCTTCATCTGATCACCCAAGGCGAGTTCGGTCAAGGCCTCCACCACGCGATCGAAGGGCTCGGGGTGCTGCAGTCCGCGGGCGTCGACGATTTTCATGCTATCTCCTGAGTTTCGCAATTCCGCCCGGATAGGCCCACGCTCGCGCACAGCAGCAGCGCCGCGCACAGATTGTGCAATAACGCCAGCGGCAACGGCAAATTCGCAAGCACCATGCCCGCCCCCAGCAGCAGTTGCAGCCCCAGCAGGCCGAGCAGCAACCAGCCCCTGGCGGCGACGCGGGCGCCGCGCCGGACGGCTTTGACTCCCAACATGCATATGATCACCGCCACCAGTATCGCACCGTAGCGGTGTGACATGATCAGCGCCTCGCGTGCCGCTGACCCCATGTCCGATTCGGCCATGGCGAAGAATGGATTGAACAGGCGCCAGTCGACCGAATCGGGCCACCAGCCGCCGGCGCACGCCGGCAGCGTCACACAGGAGACCGCTGCGTGGCGCGCGCCTATCATCCCGCCCAGCGCAATCTGCAAGACCAGCGCCGCCAATGCGAAACCATGAAGCGTCCGGCCGGCGCCGGTTCCCCGGTCGCGCTGGTGCAGCCACCAGAGCAGTGCTGCCATGCACATTCCTCCGAGCAAATTGCCCAGAGTGACCGCAGGCAGATTGGACGGAGTAACAAACCCGAGCCCGGCGAGAAAGCCGGCCAGCCCCAGCGCCGCCCCTGCGGCAAGGCGTGCTCCGGCGCCCGGCAAACCCGCCCGGCCAAAGAACACGATCAATATCAGCAACAGCCCCGCCGAACTCGCCGCGAGGCGGTGCAGAGTGCGTGCCCAGAACAGGGCCGCGCGCTCGGGAAACAATTGCCCCGCTTCAGGCGTTTGCACGTTGTGGCCGTAACAGGCGGGCCAGTCCGCACAGCCCAACCCGGCTTGCGAAAGACGGATGTAGGCACTGGTCGTGGTGATGGCCAGCACCAGCAGCAGCGCCGCCAGCACCAGCCCGCGCATGGGCCCGGGTTTCATTTCGATGTATTCTCCGTGGAGGGGCTGGCCGTCGCATGCACTCGCATGGATTTGCGTTCCGCGTCGCGGCGGAATTTCAGCGGCAGCCAGGGAAGTGCGGCGAAGACGGCGGTCGCTGCAATGAGCAGCAGCCAGACCCGGGCCAGCGGCCAAAGGTACAACAGCGGAAATACCGCCAGATAGAACCAGTCGAGCGCAAGCGTGCCCGGCACCGCGCCGAAATCCGCCGCGCCGCCCTGGCTCAGCGCCGGCTCGATCAGCGCCAATGCAAGCAGCGTGAGCAGCAGGCCGACCATGATGCTCCGCGGCGGATTGGTGCTCGCATTGGGAACGCGCTGCACGTGGATCCACATCAACAGGAGCACCAGCAGTGGCAGGCCGACGTGAATGAAGGAAAGCAGCGAGAAGAAGCGGTCGCTGACATTCGACTGATAGACGAAATTGCGGATCAGGACGCCGTCGAACATCGGCAACCAGTCCAGCCATTCGAAGCTGGCGACGACCACGAATTGCGCCAGCTTGTCCCAGGGAAGCATGTAGCCATTGATTCCTGAAACATACACCAGCCAGACGAGCGCCACCCCGGTCATCCATGAGAACCAGCGAAAGCCGCGAAACCGGTCGAAGGCAAAATGGCGCAACATGTGCACGAGCATGGTCAGCACCATGGCGTCGGAGGCGTAGCGGTGCACGCTGCGCATGATGCCGCCGGCATACCACTGATCCCCGGTGAGGGCCTGAACCGATGCATAGGCATCGGCCACGCCGGTCTTGAAGAAGGCGTAAAGGTAAAGCCCGCTGACCGCGACGACCCAGAACATGAAGAAACTGATGGCGCCGAGGTGGCGCAGCGGGTTGGGTGCGTCGCCGAATGCGGCATCGAACAGCGACTCGACGCGCAGAAACAGCCAGCGCATGCCGCTCTGCAGATGCTTGGTCATCGCGCCGTCGCCCTCGCACCGTCGCGCACGGCCCGCATCACCACCACCACGAAAATCAGCCCGCCGACGATGGCGATGAGCCCGCCCAGTCCCATCAGCCCCATCCCGGCAATTTCGCCGCCGGTGCGCAGGTTCTGTTCGGCGCCGGCGACCTTGCGCTGCACGCCGTAGCCGCCCGACCATACCAGGCCGGTGATGTGCATCAGTTGTCCCGCGCCGTAGAGCATGGGCTGCCTCACGCCGACAATGGAACCATGGTAATGGGCGGGGATCTTGACGTTGTTGCCGCTGATGAAAATGCCGATTACGCCGCCGACCGCAAACAACACCACCGAGGAAACGAGCGCCGCGCGCAGCGGCCTTGCGTCCTCGCGCATGCCTGCGGCCGGGCGCAGCGCCACCATCACCGCCAGGCTCATCGGCAGGATAGCCAGACCGCCGCCAAAGCGCATGGCCCAGGTCAACAGATTGCGGTGCTCGACCGAGGCGACGCCATATGCCAGATAGGCGTAAGGAGTGACGAAAACGCAGACCAGGGCCAGCAGGAACATCAGCAGTGCCACGCGCGGACTCAGGGGCACGCGCGCGCCACAGGCGCTGATGAGCCAGGTCCACGCCACCAGCATCAGCAGGGTCCAGGTGAATTGCAGCGCGTGGCCGCCGCCCCAGAACAGGATTTCGTAATACGCCTTGCCGCCGAGCGATTCGGGGACCGAGGCATAGGACCAGGCGAACGCCATGATCGCCACGGCAGCGGAGACTGCAGCCGCGTTGAGGCCGAAGCTCAGTGC
Source organism: Pseudomonadota bacterium (assembly GCA_026399375.1). GTDB lineage: Bacteria > Pseudomonadota > Gammaproteobacteria > Burkholderiales > SG8-39 > 2-12-FULL-64-23. Next base: position 796 of record JAPLRD010000150.1, on the reverse strand, counting down.
CCCGCCGCCGTTGAAACTGAGTCCCAGCACCGGTGCAAGCACGAGGCTGCGCAGCACCAGCGCGGCGAATCCGGCCCCGAACACGAGGAGCCCCGAGATGAAGATCGGGTCGCTCAGCACCGGAATGTAATTCGCCATGATGGGTACACCGCGGCCGATGAACGGCGCGAGCGACATCAGCACCACGCCGAACGCGCAGCCCCACAGCGCGAACCAGCCCCAACTCATGGCACGCGTAGGACTGTTTATGCTCCACAGCATGCCGGCAATGGCGATAAACCAGACCAGAACAGACAGGTCGACGTGGGCCACCAGCGCCACGTGGAAGAAGTCGGCGACGGGAAAGATATTCTGCAGAACCGGGGTGCGCGACAGGACCAGCAACACCGAAAACACACCCGAACCGATCAGCGACAGCAGGCCCAGCCACAACCAGGCGCGCGCCAGCGCTTGCCGGGGGCCGTCCGGCGGCGGGAGCGCGTACTCTGGCAGGGGGATCTTCGGCGCGTTCATTGCAGGGTGATCCCGCCTGCTTCCTGGTTGAAATCGATCACCAGCACCTTGCCCGGCTTCAGGGTCACCGTCTCCTCGCGGCGGTAGTTGAAGCCCGCGATGCGCGCATCGTCGTTCAGGCGGATTGCCAGGCGATGCTCTCCCGAGCGTACGGGAAATCGTTGATAGACGGCGGAGACGCCGTCCCGAGACAGCCCCGAGGGCACGGCAACATGCCGGAAGGCCGGCGCGCCGTCCAGATCGATTTCCACGGTGACCGGCGAACGCCCGCGCGGGCAGTCCA
>JAPLRD010000304.1 GCA_026399375.1 Pseudomonadota bacterium | reverse complement strand
CTCCCCTCTGCTCGAGATCGGGCACGGCGTGTTCTACATCTTCGAAGAGGACGACAGGCGGTTGCGCCTGCTCGGCAGTTACGCCTACCGCGAGCGCAAGAACCTGGGCCAGTACTTCGCCATCGGCGAGGGCCTGGTCGGCCAGTGCGCGCTGGAAAAAGCGCCCATCATCATCCACGAGCCGCCGCCGGATTACATCCGCATCGGCTCCAGCCTGGGGGAAGCGGTGCCGCGCGTCATCGCCCTGCTGCCCGTGGTGCGCAACGACAAGCTGCTCGCAGTGATCGAGCTGGCGAGCTTCAATGCACTGGACGGGACCAAACAAGCGCTGCTCGACGCGCTGATGCCGACCCTCGCGATGAGTATCGAAATCCTCGAGCGCAACATGCGCACGCAGCAGTTGCTGGGCGAGACCCAGGAACAGGCACGGCGCATGGAAGCGCAGGCCGCCCGGCTGGAGGAGCAGTCGGTCGAACTGGAAGCGCAGCAGACCGAACTCAAGGCCACGGAAGAGTGGTATCGCGGCATCGTCGAGTCGGCGCCAGACGGCATGCTGGTCGCCGACGAACACGGCGCCATCATCCTCGCGAATCCGCAGATCGAAGCCATGTTCGGTTATGCGATCGGCGAACTCGTCGGCCAGCCCATCGAAGTCCTGGTGCCGTCCGCGGTGCGCGGCGGGCACGTCGGCCTGCGCGATCGCTATATCAAGGCCGGCGAAGCGAGACAGATGGGCGACGGCAACCGCCGCCTGGTCGGCGCGCGCAAGGACGGCAGTGAATTTCCGGTGGAAATCGGGCTGTCGAAGCTGCCGGCGCTGGGCGGGCGCGGCGCCTGCATCTGCGCCTCGGTGCGCGACATCACGGAGAAGCAGCGCGCAGCCGAAGAAGTCGAACGCCAGCGTGCGACCATGGGCGCCCTGATCGATTCCATTCCCGACCTCATCTATTACAAGAATCCGGAAGGCAGCTACCTCGGCTGCAACGCCGCGTTCGCCGCGCGCGCCGGCAAATCAGTGGGCGAGATCGTCGGGCGCACCGACTACGACGTCTTCCCGCCGGAGGAGGCCTTCGCCATACGCAACGGCGACCAGGAAGTGCTGGATTCGATCGAGGCGCGCACCGCCGAGGAGTGGGTGCAGCATCCGGACGGACGCAAGGTTTTGCTCGACACGCTGCGCGCGCCGTTCTACGACACCAAGGGTCAGCTGCTTGGGCTACTCGGCATAGGCCGCGACATTACCGAGCGCCGACAGGCCGAACAGCATCTGGCCGAGAGCCGCGCAACCATGATTGCGTTGATCAATTCGATTCCGGATCTGATTTTCTACAAGAACCCCGAAGGCGTTTACCTTGGATGTAACGATGCCTTTGGCGCGCTGGTGGGTCGCTCGGTAGCCGAAATTACCAACAAGACCGACCATGAACTCTTTCCGCAAGCAGTCGCCGATTTTTTCCGTAGCAAGGATCTCGCGATGTTGTCCTCATTGAAAAAGCAATCCAATGAGGAATGGGTCGATTATCCGGATGGCCGACACGTGTTGCTGGATACGCTGAAGTCGCCGTTCTGGGATGGTGAGGGCAAACTGCTTGGTCTGCTGGGAATCAGCCGCGACATTACCGAGCGCAAGGCTGTGGAGGACAAGCTCAGGGCTGCGATGGACCTGGCAGAGGAAGCAACCAAGGCGAAGAGCGACTTCCTCGCCAACATGAGCCACGAGATCCGCACACCGATGAACGCCATCATCGGCATGTCGCACCTGGCGCTGAAAACCGAGCTGACGCCGCGCCAGCGCGACTACATCAAAAAGATACAGGGCTCGGGCCAGCACCTGCTGGGCATCATCAACGACATCCTCGACTTCTCCAAGATCGAGGCGGGCAAGCTCGCGGTGGAGAAGACCGAGTTCCAGCTGGACAAGGTGATGGAGAACGTCGCCAATCTGGTCACGGAAAAAACCACCGCCAAGGGCCTGGAACTGGTGTTCGACATCGAGCGCGGCGTGCCCTACGACTTGATCGGCGACCCGCTGCGCCTGGGACAGATCCTGATCAATTACGCCAACAACGCAGTCAAGTTCACCGAAAAAGGCGAGGTCGACGTGCTCGTGCGCAAGCGCGAAGAAAGCGATGAAGAGGTTCTGCTCTATTTTGCCGTGAAGGACACAGGCATCGGCCTGACCGAGGAGCAGCGCGGGCGGCTGTTCCAGAGCTTCCAGCAGGCCGACACTTCGACGACGCGCAAGTACGGCGGCACCGGCCTCGGCCTCGCCATCTCGAAGAAACTCGCCGTTCTCATGGGCGGCGAGGTCGGCGTGGACAGCGAGCCCGGCGTGGGCTCGACCTTCTGGTTCACGGCGCGTCTGGGCAAGGGCAAAGGCAGGGCGCGCTCTCAGGTGCTCAGCACCGACCTGCAGGGCAAGCGCACCCTGGTGGTCGATGACAACGAGAGCGCGCGCCTGGTGCTGCGCGACCTGCTCGAGGCGATGCAGCTCGAGGTCGAGGAAGCCGATTCCGGAGCGCTGGCGCTGGAACGGGTCGCCGCGGCCGATCGGGACGGCAAACCCTACGACATCGTGCTGCTGGACTGGCAGATGCCCGGCATGGACGGCATCGAAGTGGCGCAGCGCATCCGCAACGCGCCGCTGCAAAAGCAGCCTCACCTCGTCATGGTGACGGCCTATGGCCGCGAAGAAGTCCTCAAGGGCGCGGAACAGGCCGGCATCGAGGACGTGCTGATCAAGCCGGTGAGCGCGTCCATCCTGTTCGATGAAGTGGTGCGCGTGCTGGGCGGCCAGCACAGCGAGCGGCGCGAATCCGGCGTACAGCGGGTTTCAGAGACGGTGGAGAACCTTGCAAAGATCAAGGGCGCCCGCATCCTCGTGGTCGAGGACAACGAGCTCAACCAGGAGGTCGCGGGCGAACTGCTCAAGGACGCGGGCTTCATCGTCGACATCGCCGACAACGGCAGGATCGCGCTTGACAAGGTGCAGGCCGCGGCATACGACATCGTGCTGATGGACATGCAGATGCCGGTCATGGACGGCGTCACCGCCACGATGGAAATACGCAAGCTCGAACAGTTTCGCGAGCTGCCCATCGTGGCGATGACGGCGAACGCCATGCAGGGCGACAAGGAGCGCTGCATCGCCGCCGGCATGAACGATCACATCGCCAAGCCGATCGAGCCCGAGGACCTGTGGAAGGGGCTGCTCAAATGGGTGAAGCCGCGCGAAGGCATGGGTGCCTCGCTCGCAGCCAGGCAGATGGTGAAGCCCGCTGCCGACGGTGAGCTGCCCCTCTGCGTACCCGGACTGGACGTGGAGAACGGCCTGCGCCGGGCGATGGGCAAGCGGCCCCTCTACCTCTCCATGCTGAAGAGTTTCGTCGCCGGACAAAAAGCCCTGCGCGAGCAGATCGAGCAGGCCCTAGACGCGGACGACTGGAAAACCGCGGAGCGGCTGGCGCATACCTGCAAGGGGGGAGCGGGAACCATAGGCGCGGGCGAAGTGCAGGCGATGGCGGAGACGTTGGAAACGGCGCTGCGCGAGAAGGCCGCGCGCACGACGGTAGATCAGTTGCTTGGCGCCACCGATGACAAGCTGGCTCCCATGATCGCGGCGCTGGAGCAGGCACTTCCGCCCGATCCGGCCAAGAAAGCGCAAGCCAACATCGACCCGGACAAACTCAAGGCCGTCTGCGCGCAGCTGGAGGCGCTGCTCGCCGAAGACGACGCCGAGGCCGGAGACCTGATAGACAGCAATGCGGAGATGTTCAACGCAGCTTTTCCCGGCCACTACCGCAAGATCGACAACGCCATACGTGCGTTCGACTTCGAGAGCGCGCTCGCGGCCCTGCGCAGCGCCGCCAGCACGATTACAACGGCGGGGTAGTAGAATGTTCGGGCTATGAGTTGCCGCAGCAAGACCCAGATGTCGGACTAGAGGACTTATTACAAATGGACGCACTCGACTTTACTGACAAGGCGACGGTTCTGGTAGTGGACGACACGCCGGACAACCTATCCCTGATGAGCGGTTTGCTGAAGGACTTATACAAAGTGAAAGTCGCCAACAACGGCGAGAAGGCGCTGAAGATCGCCGCCGCGGACAATCCGCCCGATTTGATTTTGCTCGACATCATGATGCCCGGCATGGATGGTTACGAGGTATGCCGCCTGCTCAAGGAAGAACCCAAGACTGCGGACATCCCGGTGATATTCCTCACCGCCAAGTCGGGTGTGGAAGACGAGGAGATGGGCCTGCAGATGGGTGCGGTGGACTACATCACCAAGCCGATCAGCCCGCCCATCGTGCTGGCGCGCGTGAAAACACAGCTCACGCTGAAGGCGTCGGCGGACTTCCTGCGCGACAAGAACGTATATCTCGAGCAGGAGGTCGAAAAGCGCACGCGCGAAGTGATGGCAATCCAGGACGTCACCATCCTCGCAATGGCCTCGCTCGCTGAGACGCGCGACAGTGACACCGGTAACCACATCCGCCGCACCCAGTTCTATGTGAAAGCGCTGGCTGAAAAACTGCGGCACCTGCCGCGTTTCGCCCAGTTCATGAGCGACCAGAACATCAACATGCTGTTCAAGTCGGCGCCGCTGCACGACATCGGCAAGGTCGGCATTCCCGACCGCATCCTGCTCAAACCCGGACGCTTCGAACCCGACGAGTTCGAGATCATGAAGCAGCACACCACCCTGGGCCGCGACGCGATCGAGCACGCCGAGCGCTCGCTCGGCACCAATGTCGAATTCTTGAGCATGGCGAAGGAAATCGCGCTGTCGCATCAGGAGAAGTGGGACGGCAGCGGCTACCCCGAAGGCCTTTCCGGCGACGACATTCCGATCGCCGCACGCCTGATGGCGCTGGCGGACGTGTACGACGCCCTCATCAGCCGGCGCGTCTATAAGGAGGGCATGCCGCACGAAAAGGCTGTTGAAATCATCCAGCAGGGCAAGGCTTCGCATTTCGATCCCGATGTCGTCGATGCCTTCATCATGATCGCGGACGAGTTTCGCGCCATTGCGCAGCGCTTCGCCGACTCGCAGGCGGATCTGCAGGCCAAAGCGCAGTACCTGTCGAATGCAGGCGCGCCGGCGACCTGAGCGACGCTGCGGTGATTCCCAAGAACACCATCTTCCTCGTCGTCGACGATTTCGAGTCGATGCGCAAGGTGACCGCGGCGCAGCTGCGCACGCACGGCGTGGAAAAGGTCCTGCTGGCGGCCGACGGTTCGGAGGCCTTGCGCATTCTGAAGAAGCAGCGCGTCGACATCGTGCTTTCGGACTGGAACATGCCGGTGATGACGGGGCTGGAGCTGCTCAAGGCGGTGCGTGCGAACGAGGAATTGCGCGGCCTGCCCTTCGTCATGATTACTGCCGAAGCCGAGCGTGAGCGCGTGGCGGAGGCGATCGCCAACGGGGTGAGCGACCTGCTGGTCAAGCCTTACACGTCCGACCGCCTGCTGACGCGCATCGAAAAAGCAATGCAGCGCAAGCCGCGCCAGCTGCAGGAGGCGCCGGCACCGGTGGCCGATGTTGCGCAGCCCGCGCCCGCTGCGCCGGTACCGAAGGAAAAAGCCCGCCCCACCATCCTCGTCGTCGACGATACGCCGGACAATCTGCATTTGCTGTCGCAGTTGTTCAAGGACGAATACCGGGTGCGAGTCGCGCACAACGGCAAGAAGGCGCTGGAAATCTGCTGCGCGGACGACCCGCCCGACCTGGTGCTTCTGGACATCATGATGCCGGACATGGACGGATTCGAGGTGGCGCGCCGCATGCGCGAACACCCGAATTCGGAAACGATACCGGTCATTTTCGTCACCGCCATGACCGGGGACGAAGCTCGCCTCAAGGGCCTGGAGCTGGGCGCGGTGGATTTCGTCACCAAGCCGATCGATCCCGAAGTGCTCAAACCGCGCGTGCGCAACTTCCTGCGTTACGTCGAATTGCACAAGCAGCTGCAGGCGGATTACGACGGCATGCTGGATGCAGCGCGCCTGCGCGAGGAAGTCGAGCAGATCACGCGGCACGACATGAAGGGGCCGCTCGCAGGCGTGCTCGGCCTAGTGCAGGCCCTGGCCGACGACTCCTCCCTCGGGCGCAAGCAGACGGAACTGGTGCGCTCGGTCGAGGAGACCGCGCTGCAATTGCTCGACATGATCAACCTGTCCTCGGAGCTGTACAAGATCGAGACGGGCCGGTTCACCCTGAACGCGCAGCCGGTCAAAGTCGGCGACGTGCTGCGACGCATAGTCGAAATATCCCGCACAACCTTCCGCGAAAGAGGCCTCACGATCTCGGTGGATACGGACGTGCCGATGGGCGAGGAAATGCCCGTGGCGCTGGGCGATGCCATGCTCTGCTATTCGATGTTCCAAAACCTGGTGAAAAATGCATGCGAGGCGGCGCCAGGCGACAGCCGGGTGACGGTGGAACTGAAGGACGAGACGCCGCTGCGCATCGAAATCCGGAATACGGGCGCCGTGCCGGCGGATATACGCGGGCGCTTTTTCGACAAGTTCGTGACCAAAGGAAAGCCCGGAGGGACGGGGCTGGGCACCTATTCGGCGAGGCTGCTCGCCCAAGCGCAGAACGGCGACATCCTGCTCGATGTCTCAGACGTGGAAAACACCACGACCGTCACCGTCGTGCTGCCGCGCGAGGCCAAATCAGCTCGCATCCAGGCGGCGTCCTAATGAAGCCGTCCCTCAAACTAACGGTCAAGATTATGTGGCGAGCAAGACACTGGGTGGCCGGTTAGGCCGATCTGCCGTCGTCGAGCGACGGTCCACGAATGGCAGCTTCTATTATGAGCAGCCGCTCAGATGCGGGGGGTTTTGGCTTCGCCAGTGGCTCTTCTTGGCCGATTGCAGGCGCTAAGCCATTGTTCTACAAAGCAGACGCTGGGCCATTCCGCTGTTTTCGCCGCCATCGCCTACCGGAGCCTACCGCCGCCTTCTCCGTCTCGCCGTCCGGCGAAGACAGCCGTTATACTCTGGCGCCATGGGCTTCCCATCCCCCGCCTCTGATTACACCGAAGATCGGCTCAGCCTCGACGAGCATCTCATCTTGCACCGGGAAGCCACGTTTTTCGTAACTGCAACTGGCTCAATGCCTGACTTCGGTATCCGAAACGGCGACCTCCTGGTTGTCGATCGCGCGATCGATCCGGTAGACCAAAGCATTGTCGTTGCAGTCATTGATGGCGATTTCACGGTCAGGCAGTTGTGCCATACACCTGAAGGCATTGTTTTGCGCGCTGCCAGCGATGGCAGCGAAGACCTTCATATCGGCAACGATCAGGACCTGTCCGTCTGGGGCGTAGTGCGCTGGTCCATTCATCGCGTGTGACGATCAATGACCTTCGCGCTGATCGACGGCAACAACTTCTATGTGTCCTGCGAGCGGGTGTTCAATCCCAAGCTCGAAGGCCGCCCCGTAGTCGTTTTATCCAACAACGATGGCTGTGCCGTTTCACGCAGCGCGGAGGCCAGGGCGCTCGGCATCAAGATGGCTGTGCCCTGGTATCAGATGAAGGACATGGCCAAGAAGCACGGGATCGTCGCGCTTTCCAGCAACTACGCCCTGTACGCGGACATGAGCTCGCGCATGATGTCGGTGCTTGCTCAGTTTTCGCCTGACCAGGAAATCTATTCGATTGACGAATGCTTTCTTGGGCTCGACGGATTCGAACACTACGACCTGGCAGCGTATGGCCAGCAAATCAGGGCGCGCGTAAGGAAATGGCTCGGCCTTCCGGTGTCGATCGGGTTCGCGCCCACGAAAACCCTGGCAAAAATGGCGAACAATTGTGCCAAGAAAGGTCTTGCTGGCGCCAACGGCGTGTGTGATTTCGGGCGTATGAGCGAATCTGAACTGTCGCGCCTGCTATCAACGATCGGGATTAGGGAAATCTGGGGCGTCGGCGCACAACTTACGAAGCAACTCACAGACCGCGGGATCACTAGCGTGGAAGCGCTCCGAACGGCGGATGCCAAGGTCCTGCGTCGTGAATTCTCCGTTGTCCTGGAGCGCACCATTACCGAGCTCAACGGCAGCCCCTGCATCGATATGGAGGATTCGGCGCCGGACAAGCAGCAAATCATGTCCTCGCGTTCGTTTGGTGATTACGTTACCGAACTGGAGCCGCTTAACGCGGCCGTGGCCAGCTTCGTTGCGATCGCGGCAGAAAAGTTACGCAGCCAGGGATCTGTCGCCGGCATGATCAACTTGTTCATCCGCACGAATACATTTGCCGAAAACCAGAAGCAGTACCAGCCGTCGGTAACATTGCCGATACCGGAACCCACCAGCGATACCCTGGCCCTGACCAGCATCGCACTCAAGGGTCTCAAGGGCATATTCAAGTCTGGCTATTTGTACAAAAAGGCGGGAATCACGCTGATGGACCTCAGCGATGGTTCGACGGCGCAGCCGGATATGTTTTCAACGGCGCGCGACAACACAAAACTCATGGCGGTCATGGACCGCATCAACACTCAATGGGGACGAGGCACGCTGTATTCTGCGGCCGAGGGCATCAGCAATGGGTGGAAGACGAAAAGGGAGCGGATGTCTCAGGAGTTCACGACATCGTGGGACGGATTGCCGGTGGCGAGGGCTAGCTCGGTTTGCGCAGGATCAAGCAGATGACGGGTGCATCACTGGGCAACTTGAGCCCGACAACGAGTACGAATTGAATATTGCAGACGGAGACATCATCAACTAACGCCAGCAACCGCGTCACCTCACTGCCTATGGGGTGTACTGACAGGGAGAATCATGACCAACAAGATTACCGTGGCGGCGTCTGAGGTTAAGGTGAACGACCACATCTATAACGGGACCGGAAGCAACGCCCATCCCACCTTCGCTTGGGAAACCATCACAGAAGTGCGGATAGAGGATGGCCTGATCCTGTTGGTCACCGGCAATGTAAAAGGGCAGCACAGTGAATTCTGGTTCGAATCCGACGAACAGATCGCGGTGATGCGCTATCCAGAACCACCTGCATCCGAAGCGCCGCCGACCAAAGCACACGTCAAGCATCAGCATTAATGAAGGGCAGAACCGCTATGGAATGGCCTCGGTCGTCGAGTCTAGAATCTCAGTATCAGACGCAAATTCTTCCATTTATTCCCGTCCCATTCATCTTACTTTCATTTCAGACTGGGCTATTTACTCCGCCCTATACCATACGAGACCGCGGTCAGTCCCACAAACTCGACCAACCGAGTGGCCCGACAGACCAGCGAAACCCACACTTAGTGCACCGGAACTGATCACGACCTTTGGAATCTTTCTCCGACGGCAGCAGTTCGACGTGCGGCTCCTTCGTCCGAGGCGCACCGACCAAATCCATGCAATTAAAGCACGCTGGTGTGGTTATCATTTTTGTATGCGGAGCAAAACTCGATTATTAGCACATGCCACAACCGACTTCTGTGCGTTACCCAACATATGATAGTGAGCCAATGACGGGTTACTTGCTCGGGTCCGATCCTCCAGAGGGTGGATTTGATTTGCTTCTGGGCGTCAGTTCAAGGCCGATAGTAGGTTGGGACCAGGTTACGGCAAGCTGCCGCTGGGGAATTCCGCCATTTTGGCCACCGCGTGCTATCGGAGCCTCCGTTTCCATCTCGACGCCCGGCAAAGACTGCGGCAAAATGACGGAAAAGCTGTGGTGCACACACCATCGGCGGGGCCGGGTTGCTTTGACCACCTCACTGGACAGCCTGAACGACCACGACTACGGAATCAATGTTGCAGACGAAGAAACCATCAACTGACGCTAGCAACCGCGTCACCCCACCGCCTATGGGGTGTCCCCTGCGGGCGGTCGGCCTCGTGTACTGGCCCCGGGTTCGCGCGTAATGGGATTGTCGTTCCGCATGTTTCTGCTCGACCAGGACGATGGACTGTATCGTATGCCGAGCACAAAATTTAGGCAGATGCTCCGGGATCCGGCAAGTTGCCGCTTGCCTCGCTTTGCCGGGGCTCGGGTGCGTATGGTCGACGTCGGCGTACGGCTTCAGGACCGAAAGCCAATCTGCGTTGTTTGGATGACTCTTGGTTTCCTCACCTTTGACCGCAAAGGACACTTTGACGCGACCGCCTTCGATCGCCATCAACGGGCTCGCGCCGAATTGGGGCTAGCGGTGCCGATCGCGGAGACTGGGAGCGCAGGGACAGTCGTCGATGCAGCCAATCGCTTCGTCGCCAAAGGGGGGCTTTGGGCGCCATCAAGAACCCTGCAGCGTCGCATTGACGCGGCAGCTCTGGGACAAATCAAGTGCACGCGACTTTAGTTCAGTCGCTACGGAATCAGGGTCGTCAATGTCAACACTACCTACAGCAGAGCAGTGCGCACGCGCAATTCTGGCTATTTTTGTCTCGCATTTTGGGCTGCGACCAGGCGAAGTCCTGCCGCGCAAGAATTTTGAAACAATTTGGCCGCAGAGAGGTTACCGGCCAAAGGATTTCAAAGCTGGTTTGCAATTTGCGATTGAGATCGGGTGGCTTGAATTGCTTCCCGGCGACAATGTGTTTCGCTTGACCAAAATCGGTTTCACCGACGGCTAGCGTCAGTAGCGAAGGCACAACCGCCAATACGGCCACTCCCCGATAGCGCGAAGCGTGTTTGTTCAGGTTGCGCTACATTATCCCCATGACTGTCACCGCACCGCGCGTCCCCTGTCCAAAATGACCAAATCGGACTTGATTGCCCGGATGGCAAGGCGCTATCCGCAACTGGTTGCGAAAGATGTCGAGATTGCGGTCAATGCGATATTTGATGCGATGACTTCGACATTGGTCAGCGGCCAGCGTATCGAGATTCGTGGGTTTGGCAGTTTCAATATCAACTGCCGACCGCCGCGCATCGGCAGGAATCCGAAAACGGGGGAGAAGGTGCCGGTGCCGGAGAAGTGCGTGCCGCACTTCAAGCCTGGCCGGGAACTACGCGAGCGGGTTGATGGCAAGGTAGGGTCACGTCTGACGCAGGACACTGTTCCATGCGCGCCTGGCGGTCCCAGGAGGGTCACGGTGGCAGCGTAGCAGGCGCTGCGCCCAGTTCAGCCTCGCGGATCAGCAGCCCACAGTTCCGCTGCTCGCGCGAGAGCACCTTTCACCAGGCGCTCCTGCGGGAATCCTTCAAGCATGTCTCGAATCTGCTTCAACGCGACTTCCTTGCATTGAGCCACCTCGGCGGCGGCCAGTGTCAGGTTGTACGCGGTCAGGATTTCTCCTGTTGTCGCGTCGTACGCGCGACCCGCACAAATCCAATAGAGCGCCATCAGCCCGCTATTCAATGCGAAGAGCGGCTCCGTCGCGGCAAAATCCTCCGCTGCGCGTATGAGCGTGCGGTGATCCACGGGCGATTTCTGCGCGAGCTTCACCGCGAGGTCGTACAGTTTCGCGTTCTTGGCCGCAGCAAACCATTTGCCTTCGTCGCCAGGTGTACTGGCGATCAAATCTTCGAGAATCGCCTCCGGTTTCTTGTGCGGGTACTTCCGGCAGATCGCGCCAAACTTCGCGAGATACGTGCCGGCCTGATTGGCGTCGACCGCATAGCGTTGGTATGCCTCGTCCGCCAGACCAGATGAGAGCAGAATGGCTTCACACGCTTCGGCAATCTGGCCCATGGGCTCGTTCCGACCGCGCGAGGCTTCCGCGTAATGCAATGCCTCGGTCTTTCTGCCGATGGCGGCGAGCGCCTTGACGCCCCATTCGCGGTAAGACCAGAACGGGTGCGGGTACTTGTCCAGCAAGGCGAGCAACTGTTCGTGTCTCCCGGCGGCGAACAGGGCTGACAAGCACAGGATCGTTCCGTGGAAAAAGCCATATTCTTCCCGGCTGCGGCTCCATATCGTTTCGACGGTTCCAACCAACCGCTCTGCCCATTCTGTCGCGAGGTCCGGGGAGGCGCAAAGTTCACCCCAGTAGTTGCCCAGGCTTTCGATGTACGGAATCGCATCGTCGGCATGGGCCTGGTAAAGCTGTTCCAGCCATTTGCGACGCATTGGCGTTTCGGCCGGCGCCTTGGCAATGATTGGAACCAACACTTCGATGGCTCGATTGACGGCATTGCCAATGGCGCCGGATGAACTGTCGATGTTCTGAAGGGCAGGAGATACTTTCTGCAAAAATAACACCGCCCCCTCGGCGGCGAGGAGCGGATCCTTTCGGCTGGCTGCCTTGATCTCGGCAACGGCTTCCTTGATGCGGGTAATCGCTGGATCCGAGCGCCATCCGAAGGCGCCGCTGCGGAAACGCGGAGCAAATGACCAGGAGTGCTTGTCTCCGGTCCTACTCATCCCGCTTCGTCGCATCGGGCTCACGTAGGGAGTCCAGGACCTCCAGTTCCAGCGTTTCGCCGCTGTAGGCGCTGGAGTCGACCACCCGATGCAGCAGGCCGTAGGAAACGCGCCACTGTTGCTGCCCGCAACGCAGTGTGACCGTCTTGTCGTTGAGGCGGACAATCCGGCCACTTCGCTGCTGATGATCGCGATCGAGGAAGCCGACGATGTCACCGACAGCCACCTCATTCCGACCAAGGCCCTGTTTCGGCTTCTCCCGGATCTCGACGTCGGCGCCGTCAAGGTTAATCGCCGCGTATGAAATCAGCCAGCGCTTCTGCGTGGCTAGATCGAGGACAACCGCCTGCTTGCGCCGCAGTTCAAGGACCTGTCCGGAATGGGGGCGATTCGCCTGCGGATCGAAATACTCGATGGACTGGCCGATGCGGAGCCGCGACCTCACGGCATCCATCCACCCCGGTTGGTCAAGGACCCGATCGATAGCAGCGCGCAGGCGGTACAGATCAAAGGCCGAAGCCTTGTTGAGGGTGGCGATTGTCTCGGAGAAATTCATGGTGTTGTGATCGTCGTGGCTTACCGGCAAACGGTAGCTTAACGTCAAGATCCGCAAAATCAAAGTGGATCGGCGCGCGACGCACGGCTCACGAATTGTCCGATAGGCCCGCCGCACAATCTGGCTCCATTTAACCGAAAAGGAGTCTGAAATGGAAACCGTAAAACCCCACGAACCGTGGAACAAAGGTAAGCTCGTCGGTCAGAAACCGCCCCTGAAACTGAAAGATATCTGGGCGATTCGTATTCACCTTCAACTCGACAAGCGAATACGAGACCTAGCGCTTTTCAATCTCGCCGTCGACAGCAAGCTCCGCGGCTGTGACTTGGTTAATCTTCGAGTTCGCGACGTCGTTCATGGCAATCAGATCATGACCAGGGCGATGATCGTGCAAAGAAAGACTCAGCGACCGGTGCAGTTCGAACTGACGGATCCGACCAGAAGCGCTGTCAGCGCATGGATTGCCAAAGCCGAACTAAAATCGGAGCAGTACCTGTTTCCGAGCCGGGCACACAATTCCCCCCATGTTTCCACCAGGCAATACGCTCGAATAGTGCACCGATGGGTAGCTTCTATCGGTCTTGACCCCTCGGCCTATGGCACGCACACCATGCGCAGGACCAAAGCAACCTTGATCTATCGTCGGACCAAGAACCTGCGGGCTGTCCAGTTGCTGCTTGGGCATTCCAAACTGGAATCGACAGTGCGCTATCTGGGTATTGAAGTCGACGACGCACTGGAAATCTCTGAGCAGACTGAAATTTAAGGAGAAATAGCCAAAGTGGCCGGCGGCCGATGCCGGTCACCATCCCGCAGAATGCTGGGCTGCAGCAAATCATGCCTGGTGGCGGGCGCTGCCGAAACAAAGCGGTCGGCGGCAGAGGTGCCCCGGCGAATTGCCTGAGTCCGCTTTACGGAACAGTGGCTTAGCGAGTACTATCGGCCAACTGCGGTCCTTCGCTCACCAGTAAGCCCATGGCAGGGAGCGACACGTTAGCGCCATAAAAGCGACCCTCGCTGGTGTCCAATGTGGCAACCATGTTTGGAACGAATTCAGGAAGTGCGCGCTCAGTTGATTAAAATCAATCCATTCGCGACAAAAAGCGTGCAGTGTCAGGACTTATCCCGTGGTCGCGAGCAAGATTTCATATCAGCTTGAACACCGTTCAGGGGCGCTCACTCAACGCAAGCACGACCGCGCACACGACATGACCATTCTCCCGCTCGGCATCAAGCCTCTGGTGTATAGGGCAGCGCAGAATTGTGCTGTGCTACCGGCCGTTGCGGGAAACCTCTTGAGAATGCAAAGATTCATCGTACAGGCCGCAGTTATCTTTGGATTGCTGCTGGCTGTCGATCTTGCGCCTGCAGTCGCCGAGACAGATCGCGGCTTCCTGACCTCGCAGCAGAAGCAATGGCTTGCCACCCACGCCGCTGAACTCCAGATTGCGCCGGAGGCCAACTATCCGCCGTTCAGTTTTGTCGATGCAGGTGTATGGCGCGGAATATCGGCAGACGTAGTCAATCTTGTAGAGGGAAAGCTCGGCGCCAGATTCCACATCCTCCCTGCGCAGAATCTAGACTCCATCCTGGATCGTGCACAACGCGGCGAAGTGGGGATCGTAACTTCCGTCACCGAAACTCCGGAGCGCTCGCAATATCTTGCCTTCACGCAGTCGTACATCAGCGTTCCGATCGGGAAGAATGTGGCGGTAGGCAAGGGTTACGGTGTACAGAAGTTCCTTGAAAAGAACTTCCCCAGCCTCAAGCTCGTCTTGGTTCCGGACGACCTGGAAGGCCTGCGCCGGCTTTCCATCGGCGAGGTCGACGCCGCAATCATGGACGTGGCTAGCGCCCGTTTTCTTATCGACAAGGAGAAGCTCGGCAATCTGCATGTGCTGAGTTCGGTGGGCTTCACCTATGAACTGAGCTTTGCTGTGCGCAAAGACATGCCGATCCTGCGCGAGATTCTGATTAGTGCGCTTCAGGTCATCCCTGATCGCGATAAGCGCACCATTGTCAACGACTGGCATGCCAACCTTAACTCAGCAGAAATCGTCGGGGCGAGATACCAGCGATTCCTGTCCCATGGCCTAGCCATTCTTGTGCTGCTTATCGCTGCCACAACGACATGGATGGTCGTCCGGCGTCGCGTAGCGGCCCGCAAGGGAGACGCGCTTGACCCGAACGAAGCGCACCCTCGATTGCAGCCGGGAAGATCGTCGCTTTACTACGCTATTCCGGCGTCCGTCGCGCTGCTGATATCGCTGGCAGCCCTTGTAATCGTCTGGCAGGAGTTGGCGATCCGCCATGAACGCAACCTCCATGACGCGTTCGAATTCGAGACGCAACGCATAACGACCAAGGTCCGGGAGCGGATGCGAGCCTATGCGCATATTCTACGCAGCGGGGCGGGCATTTTTGCCGGTTCTGACAAGGTAAAGCGCGACCAATGGCGGGCGTTTGTGGACAAACTGGATCTGGGCCACAGTTATCGCGGCATACAGGGGGTTGGATTCTCGCTGCTGATCCCGAAAACAGGGCTCAACGACCACATCCGGGAAATACGCAGACAAGGTTTCCCCGACTACAACGTCAGGCCAGCGGGTGAGCGCGAAGTCTATACCAGCATCATTTACCTGGAGCCTTTCACGGATCGCAATCTGCGTGCGTTTGGCTACGACATGTTTGCCGAATCGGTCCGCAATGAAGCGATGTCGCGTGCCAGAGATACGGGCGAGGTGGCGCTTTCCGACAAGGTGGAACTGGTGCAGGAAACCAGCGCCGACATACAGGCGGGGTTGCTCGCCTACTTCGCAGTCTACAAGAATGGCGCAATGGCGCAAACCCGGGAACAGCGCCGCGCCGCCCTCCTCGGATGGGTATACAGCCCCTACCGGATGAACGACTTGCTGACGCCAGTCCTGGAAAGCGAGTTGAGGGCGATCCGGCTGGAAATCTTCGACGAGGGAACGGCCTCGCAGAATACGTTGCTATTCGACAATCAGCATGACAGCCCCGTTGAGACTGCGACAGACAACACGCAGGCGATATCGAGCATCCAGAGAATCGAGATCGGCGGCCGCTATTGGACCTTGCGCTATACGGCCCTGCCCGGATACGCCGAAGCTTCCACACTGAGTCCGTTGTGGAACGAGTTGCTGGCTTTGAGCATCATCGGCGTTCTGCTCCTGGGCCTGACGATGGCATTCATCAACACGCGCCGCAGAGCCGAAGTCATCGCCCACGAACTGACCGATTCATTGCGGCAGAGCGAGGAGCGTTGGAAGTTCGCGCTCGAAGGCGCAGGCGACGGGGTATGGGACTGGGACATTGCCTCTGAGAAGATGACGTTCTCCAAGCGCTGGTACGAAATCCAGGGGATTGACGAAGGCACGGTCGGCCCGGCGGTCGCGGCCTGGGAACAATTGGTTCACCCAGATGATCTGCCGCTTGCGAAAGCCGCATTGCAGGCGCATTTCGACGGCAAAACCCCAAACTTCGCCTGCGAACACCGTGTTCGATGCGGGAACGGGGAATACAAATGGATTCTGGGGCGGGGGATGGTGGTGGCGCGCAATGCCGCGGGCAGGCCCGTTCGCATGATCGGGACGCACACGGACATCTCCGAGCGCATTCGGGCGGACTTGATGCTTCGCGAGAGCGAAAGCCGCTTCCGGTCCATGGCAGATACCGCGCCCGTGCTGATCTGGGTATCCGGAAAGGACAAGCTGTGCAACTGGTTCAACAAGGTCTGGCTCGACTTCACCGGGCGCAGCATGGAACAGGAGATGGGCAACGGTTGGACGGAAGGTGTGCATCCGGAAGACCTTGACCGATGTCTAGAAATCTACGTCAGTCACTTCGAGCAGCGCAAGGCATTCCGCATGGAATACCGGTTGAAGCGGCGTGACGGCGAGTATCGCTGGATAGATGAGCACGGGGTGCCCAGATTCGGGGCCGACGGACGGTTTGAAGGCTATATTGGTTCGTGCATCGATATTCATGACAGCAAGCAGGCCAACGTCGAGCGCGACCGCCTGTTGAGGATTATCGAGGAAGCACCGGATTTCATTGCGACTTCGGATATGCAGGCGCATCTGAAATTTCTCAACAATGCAGGTGCCCGATTGGTCGGTCTTCCCGAAGGCGTCGACCTAGCCTCACTGGAAATCAAGGACATGCACCCGGGCTGGGGTGCCCAGCTTGTTCTGGAAGAAGGCATTCCCACTGTGCTCGAAAGTGGCTTCTGGCAGCATGAGAATGCCTTGATAAATCGGGACGGCCATGAAATTCCTGTATCCCAAGTGCTGCTGGTTCACCGCGACGCAAATGGTACCCCGCAAATTTTGTCGACCATCATGCGCGACATTAGTGAGCGTAAGCGTACGGAACAAGAATTGATTTCAGCACGTGAAGCTGCTGAAGCTGCAAACCGCGCCAAGAGCGAATTCCTCGCCAACATGAGCCACGAGATCAGAACGCCCTTGAACGGCGTGCTCGGCAATGCCCAGTTGCTCGAGATGTCGGGACCCACGAGCGAGCAAAAGGAGTATCTCTCCGCGATCATGCTCTCGGGCAGTAACCTCCTGTCTCTGATCAACGACATTCTCGACCTATCCAAGATCGAGGCCGACAAGATCGTCTTGGAGAAGAGGGATTTCAGCCTGCGTGACTGCTTCAACGACGTTGTTCGCGCCCAGCGCTCGCGCATCGCGAACAAGGGTCTCACGCTCCGGCTCAATATTCCAAACGAAGCGCCCGACGCGCTGATCGGGGACGAGCTGCGGGTGAAGCAAATCCTACTCAATCTGCTTGGCAACGCGATCAAATTCACCGACCAAGGCAGTATCACGCTGTCTGCGACGCTAAAGGAACAGGCAAGCGACAGCGCGCTGATCGAGCTGTCGGTGTCGGACACCGGCATCGGCATACCCAAGGCGGTGGCCGAGGACATCTTCAAACCCTTCGTGCAGGCCGATAGCTCGATTACGCGCCAGTACGGTGGCAGCGGGCTGGGGCTGACGATCAGCCGGCGGCTGGCGGAGTTGATGGGCGGGACCATCAGCGTGGCGAGCGTTGAAGGGGCAGGGAGCAACTTCCAAGTGTTGCTGCCCTTCCCGGTAATGCATCAGATGGTGCGGGAGCACAGCACGCCTGCCGCCGAGACACCGACGGCGCTGTGGACTGGCGCACCGCTTAAGGTGTTGCTCGCTGAAGACAACGAGATCAACCAGCAGTTCGGTGTCGCGCTGCTAAAGAAGATGGGCCACGTGGTCGCGCTGGCCGAAAACGGCAAGGAAGCGCTTGCCGCGCTGGAGAATGACCGGTTCGACCTAGTGCTGATGGACATCCAAATGCCGGTGATGGACGGGGGACAGGCGCTGGTCGCGCTGCGCGAGCGCGAGAGCAACATGAACGCACACCTACCGGTGATCGCGCTTACTGCCCACGCATTGAAAGGGGACGAGGAGAAATTTCTCGCACAAGGATTCGATGGCTATATATCAAAGCCGCTGGAGGTGAAGAAACTAGTGGCTGAAATGAGACGGGTGTTGAATTGAAAAGACCCCGCCGCAAGCGGCGCTGCGTGAACGTCCGGTGCTGACACGACATAAATATGCCTGGATGGCATAAGAACCGATTCGCGCAAGCACGTTGGCGAAAATTAGCTACCCCAGCTCAGGCTATCCATTTGAAGCAACTGTCATCAATCATGCAGACTAGTTTGACTATGAAGCCGGAGCACTATGTAACGCGGTTACGCGATACTCTCTTAAACGAGACCCTGTTTTGGCTTGGCATAGTATCGCTGCCAGCGGTGGCGCTCTCGCTTGCCCGCATTCCAACGATGGGCTGGCGACCGGTGTTCGGAGTTCAAGTTCTGCTTCTTTGCATGCTCTGGCTGTTCTGGCTCCAGCGTCACCGCATTGCTTACGTCTGGCGACTTGGAATAGTTCTTTTCGTGATGAGCACAGCAGGACTGACTGGCTATATCCAGCACGGGCCAGCAGCCATTGTCGGGCAGTTTCTGCTGTTATTTCTAGTCATTGCCGCGGTCTTCTTGAGGACGCGCCAGGTACTTTGGCTTGGGCTACTCATGTTTGTCGCTCTGCTGCTGACCGCCTGGGGTGCAGTAAGCGGCGCACTCCAGTTTCAGATCGACTACCTCAGCTATGCGCATGATCCTGCGAACTGGTTAATGATCCTTATCGCCTTCGCCGGCTACGGCGGTATCGTAGCGCTGCTCGTCAGGCGCCTCGTAAAGAGCTTGATCGACCAGCAGCAACAGTTGATGCAAACCAACGCCAATCTCGCAGCTCGCAGTGAGGAAGCATTGGCGGCAAACCGCGCCAAGAGTGCGTTTCTCGCCAACATGAGTCACGAATTAAGGACGCCGCTGAACGGTGTGATCGGAAATGCCCAATTGCTCGAACTGTCGGACCCGACCAGTGAGCAAAAGGAGTATCTATCCGCGATCATGCTCTCGGGCAGCAACCTCTTGTCGCTGATCAACGATATTCTCGACTTGTCGAAGATCGAAGCGGAGAAGGTGGTCCTGGAGCAAAAGGACTTCAGCCTACGCGGCTGCGTCAACGATATTGTTCGCACGCAGCGTTCGCGCATCGAAAACAAAAGGCTGTCGCTTAAGCTTAACATTCCCCGCGAGGTACCCGACGCCCTGGTCGGTGACGAGCTGCGCGTAAAGCAAATACTGCTCAATCTGCTGGGCAATGCGATCAAATTCACCAAGGAAGGTAGCATTACTTTCTCTGCGGCGGTCAAGGATCAGTCGGGCAACAATGCGCTGATCGAATTGGCGGTGACGGACACCGGCATCGGCATACCCCAAGCCGTTGCCGATGACATCTTCAAGCCTTTCGTGCAGGCCGACAGCTCCACCACGCGCAAATATGGTGGCAGCGGCCTGGGGTTGTCGATCAGCCAGCAGCTGGCGCACCTCATGGGCGGTAGCATCAATGTCGAGAGCACCGAAGGCGAGGGGAGCACCTTCCGCGTGTTTCTGCCGTTCACGGTCCTGCACCAAGTGGTGCAGGAGAGCAGCGCGCCTAGCGTCGAGGCGCCGACGGCAATTTGGACTGGCGCACCGTTGAAGGTCTTGCTTGCTGAAGACAATGCAATCAACTGGCAGTTGGACAAAGCCCTGCTCAAAAAGATGGGCCACACGGTCACGCTGGCCGAAAACGGGAAAGAGGCGCTGGCCGCGTTGAGCAAGGACCCCTTCGATCTTGTCCTGATGGACATACAAATGCCGGTGATGAATGGGGAGGAGGCGCTTGCCGTTGTGCGCGAGCGCGAGCGAGGCACCGATACCCGCCTGCCGGTGATCGCGCTTACCGCGTACGCATTGAAAGGCGACGAAGAGAAATATCTAGGTGAGGGATTCGACGGTTATGTCTCCAAGCCACTGGAAGTGAACAAACTGGTGGCTGAGATGCATCGGGTACTGCAATTGAAGAGCGCCGCCGTTAGCGACAGTCGGAGAATGCCCGCTCATGGCATAAGCTGACGTTCGAACTTCCGCAGTCCGTGGGGCAGCTGTGGGTCGATTGTGTAGCTTCAAGTTTTTGAAATGCCGACGTTGGCCGGAATTTCAGTAGACCGAGGGCGTCAGGGAGTACAGCCGGCCACAACCTGCCGCTGGCGAAGCTGAAAAATTGCCCCGCTGAGAGTCCGGACCTAACTCGATTGCCGACACTCCAGAAAACTCAACCGGGGGGCAGCGTCTCGGCCTCGAGACTCGCGCCTTCACCGGAGTGTCGCGCAGACATCCTTAACGTGACGGCGCAGCCAGCGATGTGCCGGATCGGCATCCAGCCGCGGGTGCCAGAGCATTGAAACCGTGAATTCCGGCGTGGAGACCGGAAGAGGGAAGCTATACATGCCTGCCCTCAGGTTTCCGGTGTGTCGTTCTGGAACAGAAGCGATCAACTCGCTGGCCCGAGCAAGGCCCAGCGCGGTCGAAAAGCCACCGACGATCGTGACGACCTTCCGCTCCAGCCCAAATGGCAGCAGGGCTTCATCAATCGGTCCCTTGTCCAGGCCATCACGCGAAACGAAGATGTGTCTGCCGGCCGCATAACGGGAAGGCGTAATCTTTCCTTTGCTCAACTGGTGCCCGATGCGCACGGCGCCAATGTAGTGGTCTCGGAACAATGCCTGCACGCGCAGCTCGGGAGCCGTCGTCTTCTCCACAACACCTGTTTCCAGATGGACGATTCCGTCGCGAAGTGGTGCGCTGTCTTTGTCTGGCTTCTGCACAAAGCATAGGCGCACGCCGGGCGCTTCCTCCCCGATGCGGGCTATAAGTTCCGGTCCGAAGTTCTCCACAAAACCTTCGCTGGTCCGCAGGGTGAATGTCCTGACCAGATCTCTAAGGTTGAGCTTCTCGGCGGGGCGCAAAACTGCTTCTCCATCCTGTACGAGCTGCCTAACCCGTTCGCGCAGCTCGATCGCTCGGGGCGTCGGGACGAGACCGCGTCCGGCCCTAACCAACAACGGATCACCCGTCGTCTCACGCAATCGCGCCAGCGCCCTGCTCATCGCCGACGGGCTCAGCCGCAACCGCCGGGCGGCGCGCGCAACGCTGCCTTCAGCGAGCACGGCATCAAGCGTGACAAGCAAGTTGAAATCTGGGATCGACATGGATTGATTTTGGCACAGTTTGGTTTTGATGTGGCGTCAAACGCACTAATAACGTGCAAATGGTGCGCCTTCCGCCATGTGAGTAAGTCGCCTATCCTTCGGACCATCGATTGATTGAACGCAACCGCGTCCGTGCATAACAGAAAGGGAAGATATGGCTAAGAATTCGCTAGAAGAAGTTATTGAAGGAATCAGGTCGATTTGGGGACCCCTGACTTCCGAACTGGTTGCTGGTTGTCGCCAGCACTTGGAGGAACTCCTCCAGACGCCGGCCACTGAGGACTGGTTGGCAACGCTGCACAGGGACGCTCCGGCAAACAAAGAGATGTACAGGGATCCGACACACGGGTTCGTGCTGTTGGCGCACACGGAACATGCGGGGCTCTACAGGCCCCCCCATGACCACGGCAGGGGCTGGGTCATCTATGCGATGCAGCAAGGTGAAATCGAGATGGGCACCTATGGCCGGATCGAGGACACGGACGGTAACGTGAAACTCGTGAAAAAGGATTCCACGCTGGTACGCACTGGACAGGTCCAGGTGTATCTGCCCGGAGATATTCATGACACACGGTGTATTTCCGGGCCTGCGCTGTTGTTCCGTTTTACAGAGCGGGATTTGAAGAAGGAAGACAAAGAAGAACACAGATTGACGAGGTACGTTGAGCGGGACGGCGTCTGGACCCTAGGGGCGCCGTGACCATACCCCTTACCCAAGCCATGGGACGCCGTTTGGGGCAGGCATTCATCGCTTTCCGTGTGCCTTCCTCCATGACTCGCGGAGCGACATCGCCCGCGCGAGACAACGACCTCAAGGAAGTGCGATCCACAGGGAATACCGATGATGCAATGTCGGGTCTAAGCGGGCCAAGGCGTGCGGTCGCGATCGCCTCCGTGCTGGCTGCCATGGTGCTCGTGGTCCTGGACGCGGCCATTGCAAACGTCGCTCTGCCGACGATCGCGGGATCTTTGCACGTGACGCCAGCCAAGTCGGTTTGGGTTATAACGGCCTACCAGACCGCCCTATTGATGGCCCTGCTGCCCTGTGCCGCGCTCGGGGAAAGCCTGGGCTATCGGCGGGTCTTCACGGGAGGTGTTGCGCTGTTCACGGGAGCGTCCGTGTTGTGCGCGTTGTCGCCATCCCTGTCTTGGCTCGTCGCGGCCCGCTTCCTCCAGGGGCTCGGGGGCGCAGCCATCATGGCGCTCGGCGTCGCGCTGCTGCGCGTCGTGGTTCCACATCGGCGGCTCGGCGCCGCTATCGGCTGGAACGCCCTTGCCATTGCGCTGTCCTCTGCCGCTGGTCCGGCGATCGGTGCGGCGATCCTATCAGCCACAAACTGGCCCTGGCTCTTCGCCGTCAACCTGCCCTTGGGTGTGTTGGTGCTACTAGCCACCCGTGCGCTTCCAGATGCCGGCGGGACGGCGCGCCGACTGGACCTGTTCAGTGTGGCGTTGAATGCCGGAGCGTTTGCTTCGTTAGTCATCGGCGTGGAATTGCTCCCAGCCAGGCCGGCTCTGGCTGCCGTCCTGCTCGCCGTGGCCGCTCTTGAACTGGTGACGCTGGTTCTGCGGGAAATGCCGAAGGAGGTGCCACTGATCCCGATCGACCTGCTCCGCGGCGATTCATTCCGCTTTTCGGTGATTGCCTCGGTTTGCTGTTTCGCTGGACAGACCGCGGGCATAGTTGCGCTACCTTTCTACCTGCAGCATGGGTTTGGGCAGGACACGCTGATGACCGGGCTCTACATGACACCCTGGCCGCTGACCGTGGCTATCGCGGCCCCGTTCGCAGGCCGTCTTGCCGATCGTGTCTCGACAGCCTGGCTTTGCGCCGTGGGCGGTGTGTGTCTCGCAACTGGGCTCGGAGCTGCGGCACTGTGGCCGCTGGAGGGCAACCCGATGCCGCTCGTGCCTCTCACAATGCTGTGTGGCCTCGGTTTCGGCCTCTTTAATGTGGCCAACAACCGCAATATGTTCCTCTCGGCACCAATCGAGCGTAGTGGCGCCGCGGGAGGTATGCAGGGCACTGCCCGGTTGCTTGGGCAAACCGCTGGTGCGGTTATCATGACGCTGCTCTTTACCCTGACATCCGCCGATGCAGCGCCTCAGATCGGTCTTGGGATCGGAGCAGTGTTGACGTTTGTGGCAGGCCTCGTGAGCGCGCTTCGGGTCAGTCCGATGCCGTCCCGCTAGACCCACAACGAATCGCCGAACAGCTGATAGCAGACGATACCGATCAGAGCTCCGCCGAGGTGACCGCCAAACAGCGCGCGGGGCTGCGCGGCGGGTGCGCGTGTGAGTCCGAAAAGAAACACAGCGGACCCGCCCAACGAGGCCAAAAGGAATGGCGATGCTGGCGGCGCCACTAGAAAGAGCGCCAACGTAATGCCAGCTGCTGCGCCAAGCGCGCACCACAGCAGCCGGACGATAGGGAAGCGGTATATTCGTTTGTCCCACATATTACGATGCCATATTCACGCTATTTGAACCAATTGGCGGTTTGGCTTGGTGGAACTCACTTTTTCAAGGTACCCGCAGATTGCTGTTCTTTTTCGATCATCTTGCGAATTTCACCATCCTTCTTTTCAGCCGCTTTTTTCACGTCGCCTTTCTTCATGCCCTCCTTCTTCATCTCGCCCGCCATCGGCTCGTCCATGTTCATGGGCTTGTTCTTGGCGGTGCCCGCTTTCGGTTGATCGTCGGCTAGTGCGCCGCTGCCCGACGCTAGCGCGAAGGCGCACACTGCAGCGGCGCTCAGCAGCACGCGTTGGGCAATTGCTTCCAACGATTTTAGATTGGACATGATGACCCCCCCGAGAATTTCGTTACAACCTCCAATAGCTCATATGCCGTCGCCGAGCCCCGGGGCCGTCGGAATGCCATTGAGCTAATTGTGGCCTAGGTCCTCGCGAGCCACTTATTTATAGAGCGCCGGCAATTGCTTTTGTAAGTGCTGTACCTTCGGCATGTCGTTGAAGACAATATAGGGCTGGTTTGAATGCGATGCCAAATAGTTTTGATGATACTCTTCGGCCGCATAGAACTCTTGTAACGGCACGACCTGCGTAACGATAGGCGCCGACAAAGTTCGTGCAGCGGCGAGTTGCTGGATGTAGCTTTGCGCCGCTTTCTGCTGCTCAGCGCTGACGTAAAAAATTGACGAGCGATATTGGCTACCGACATCTGGGCCTTGGCGGTTAAGTTGGGTAGGATCGTGCGCCACGCTGAAAAATACTTGCAGCAGTTGCTGATAAGACACCTGCACAGGATCAAAACGAATACGCACAGCTTCGGCATGTCCGGTGTTGCCATTGCTGACTTGCTCATAATGAGCCGATGCTGCGTTGCCGCCCGCATACCCGGATACCACGTCAGACACGCCTTTGACGTGCTTGGACACTGCATCCACGCCCCAAAAACAGCCACCTGCAAATACTCCCGTTTGCTCGGCTGGTCCTGCCGTGGCGTTTGATAGTGCGGCTAAGCTGAGCAAGTGACAAAAAACACATTTCAGTAATTGGCGACGATTCATGACTTTCTCCAAGATTAACGGTCTACCGCCTTGTTCACCAAAATACGTCTGGAAACCGCATCGGGCTTTGAACCTGCAATAGGCTACCTCAAGATGAAACAAGGGGCACAAGCCACCGGCCTGCGCCCCCCGCTTTGAGACTTCTGCCGGCTGAAGGGCTCGGCTTATTTCTTCATCTCGTCCTTGCCCATGGTGTCCTTCTTCATGGTTTCCTTGGCCATGGTGTCCTTTTTCATCGTGTCCTTCTTCATCGTGTCTTTCTTCATGGAATCTTTCTTCATCTCGTCTTTGGCCATACTGTCTTTTGCCATCGTGTCCTTTTTCATCATATCGTCCGCGAAGGCATTGCCGCCGGCCAGCAGGAGACCGATGGAAAGTACGGTTGAGGTTAGTTTGATCATAGTGAACTCCTTGGTAAGTGATTGGATAAGTGAATGACAGTGTTGCGGTTGCTTCAGGGCTTCTGAGTTGAGCTCAGCTGCCGCCGAACCAGTTGTACCCCTGGTCTTCCCAGTAGCCGCCGGGGTAGGTATTGGTGACGAAAATCGCCTGGATGTGCTTCGGATTCTTGTAGCCGAGCTTCGTCGGCATGCGCAGTTTCATCGGGAAGCCGTATTTGGGCGGCAGCGGCTGACCGTCATAGGTCAACGTCAGCAGTGTCTGCGGATGCAGCGCGGTCGGCATGTCGATACTGGTGTAATAGTCGTCGGCGCACTTGAAGCCGATGTATTTGGCGCTAGTGTCGGCTCCGATGCGGGTGAGAAAGTCGGAGAATGTGACTCCGCCCCATTTCCCGATGGCGCTCCAGCCTTCGACACAAATATGGCGCGTAATCTGGTCTGTCTGCGGCAGCGCCCGCAGCTCGGGAAGCGTCCAGATGCGTCGGTCGGCCACCATGCCGGTGACTTCGAGCCGGTAGCTGTCGGCATCGACCTCGCGTATCTCGTCCTCGCCGTAATAGGCGTTGAACGGGAACGGCCGCGTGATCATTGATTCTGGATAGGTCGGCGCCAGCTGTCTGGGGTCGAACAGCCAGCCTTGCACCTTGTCATTGAAGCGCGACACATTCATCAGCGCGCGCTCTGCGCTGTCCTCATCGACGATCGCGCATCCGGTTAATAACGACAGCCCGCCGAGCGTAAGCGAACGCTGCAGGAACAAGCGGCGCGACGGCTGCTCGATGCGGCGCAGCGCTTCTTTTACTACGGCGTCACCGTCGATTGCCGCCAGGCGGGGAATTTTCTTAATCACGGAAATGTCTCCTTAACGGCCACGGACCATGTGGATCAGCGTGCGCGGCACCAGCGCGACCATGGCTACGTGCACCACTACGAACGCAACCATTGCCGCCATGGCGAAGAAATGCACCCTGCGCGCGAACTCGTAGCCGCCCAGCAGTTCGCGCAGCAGTGGGAACTGCACCGACTTCCACAGCACCAGACCCGACAGCACGAGCAGGACCGCATCGGCCATCACGAACAGATAGGCGGCGCGCTGTACCGCGTTGTATTGGCGCGGGTCCGCATGCGATAGATGGCCGCGCAGCGCGGCGAGGAGGTCGGCGACAATCGCGCGAGGCGATAGGGGAAAGAACTTTTGAAAAAGCCGCCCGGCGCCAATATTGCACAGCAAATATATCAAGCCATTTGCCGCGAGCAACCACATCGCTGCGAAATGCCAAAGAACCGCGCCGCCTAGCCAACCGCCGAGGGTAATCTCCTTGGCGAACTTGAAGTCGAAAAAGGGCGCGGCATTGTAGATGCGCCAGCCGCTTAAAGTCATGATGACGACAGCGAGCGCATTGAGCCAGTGCGTCGCACGCAGCCAGGCGGGGTGAATGGGTACGGTGACGTCGGTCATGGGAATATCCTGTTGGGGTTCAAGAGTCCACGCACCGCTTCGCGTTCAGCGCCTGGAGGACGCTGCCGTTGCGCTCGTCCTGCACGAATGCGACCAGTTCCAGCCGCTGGCGGTTCCAGGCCGCAGGCAGAGCAATCTCGCGCTGCACCAGCACTGCACCGCCTGCGAGGTGAATCGGGCCGATCCATGCGCGTACCACGTGGTCGTGTGTCAGCGTAACCCCGCCGTTTTCCCCACGGGTTACGTTCGATACCAGGCCGCTCTCGGTGACCGCCAGGTACAGCGCGGCCGGGTTGGCGCCGGTGTGGGCTTCCGCGCTGAGCGCCAGCGCGCCGCCGGAAGTTACGTTCGCCTTGATTCGGATGCTGGCCGCAGCTGGGAGGGCATTCAACTGCCTCACTTTATCGCGCAGTGCGCCCCGCCAAGAGCGCAGCTCGCTGCCGCCGACGAAGAACTGGGGCGTATAGACCGTCTGGTGCTGATTGGCACGGACCAGCCAGCTTTGACGCTCATCGAAGGTGCCCTGCGCATACGAATCCTTCCAGCCGATGTAATCCCAATAGTCCACGTGCAGTGCCAACGGCACCACCTCGGCCGCCGGATCCAGCGCCTGCTGCAGGCGGTTGAGCTGCTGATCTGCTGGCGGACAACTGGAGCAGCCTTCGGATGTGTAGAGCTCGACAAGGGCCGCGGTCTTCGGCCCACTGTGTGCGTCGCACGCGGCGAAACCGGCCGCCGGCAGGCAAACTAGGGACGCTACGACCAGGGTACGGTTAATAAATCTGCTCGAATTCATCAGTAAGGCACCATTTAGGTGAATCAGGAGCCGCGTCTTGCGTACTGGAACTGATGTGTTTGACGCGCTCTGCAAGTTAATTCGCTGGAACGCGGCGAAAAGTTACACGGTTGAGCACAATTCTTACTGGATCCACAGGTATCGGTCCCATTAAACTGCGCCATCAACGTCTCGCCCCAAACCTCATGGACTCGGGCGCCGCGGGTGCTACCTTTCCGTAAATTGGTATGTCGGATCGGCTTTTAGCGACAGCTCACGAAAACGGCTAGCGCAGGTCTGGCAGGCTTTGCCGACCGGGCATCGGCAGAAAAAAGGGGCTACCAATGAACAGTAGAATGTTCGCGGTTAGACCTTTCGGGCGCAGCCCGGCTTTCATGTCCGAAGCTGCGGCTGCTTATCGCCGCGCGGGACGAACTGCAGCGCGACACCGTTGTTGCAGTAGCGCTTGCCGGTCGGCTGCGGCCCATCGTCGAAGACATGGCCCTGGTGCCCGCCGCAACGCGTGCAGTGATACTCATTGCGCGGGTAACCGATCTTAAAATCGGTCTTGCTGGTGATGGCATTGGGCAACGGCTGCCAGAAGCTCGGCCAGCCTGTACCGCTCTCGTACTTCTTGGCGCTATCGAACAAGGGAAGGTAACAAGCGGCACACACAAAGCTTCCGTCGCGCTTCTCCCGGTTCAATGGGCTTGACCCTGGGTGTTCCGTGTCTTCTTCAAACAACACGCGATACGCGGCGGGCGGCAGCAGGGAAGCCCACTCGGCCTTTGGTTTATGCAACAGGGGGCCAGGACTGTCCTTAGCGGATACAAAACCCGCGTTGGTCAGTGGCAGTGCTGATAAGCCAAACAGCCATTTCAGTGATTGACGACGATCCATGATGCTCTCCTGAATAATCGGGTCTGCGATTGACTACGCCATCCGCAGCGCTGAACCCGGTTCGGATGCAGACGGGGACCGAGGTTGCACCTTGGCTACCGGGAATGACGCATCGCGCGCTGTGAGAGTTAATTCGCCCGAATGTGGCAATTAGTTACACTGCCAGACAGAATTAAGTCCAACCGAAAAAAATGGGAATCTTCCTGCAAGTCCCTGAATTGGGGGATCGTCGCCGCAATCTCAACAGGGATTGCCAAAACGTGATTGGTTGGTATCGGTTTTATTCTTGCGCGGCTGTAACCAAAGGCCCGAATGCATCGAATAGATGAGATAGACCACGCGAATTCGAGCGAGGACCGGCTCAGGAAACTTCTGATTAGCGGACTCGCGGGCGAAGTACCGGCCTATCACGCCTTTCTCCAAGAACTGAGCGCGCATTTGCGCGCCTTCCTGAGAAGGCGCCTCGTCAGCTTGCCCGACGAAGTGGAGGATCTGTTGCAGGAATCGTTGCTCGCCGTGCACAACCAGCGCCATACCTATGACGCCGGGCAGCCGCTCACGGCCTGGGTACATGCGATCGCCAAATACAAGCTCATCGATCTTTTGCGCCGGCGTTCCCACCGCGAAAACCTCAACGATCCGCTCGATGATGAGATTGAAATATTTGCGAGTGCCGATGGTGCAGCTGCCGAAGCGCGCCGCGACCTGGCGCAACTGCTCGAGCAACTGCCTGACCGACAGCGCCTGCCCATCATCCATATGAAGTTGGAGGGTTTATCGGTGGCCGAAGCCGTGCGCGCCGCGGGCATGTCTGAGTCCGCCGTCAAAGTCGGGGTGCACCGCGGCCTCAAGGCTCTGGCGGCGATGATAAGGGACAAGGCATGAAGACAGACGATTTCGTAACGATGCTGGCGACCGGAGCGGGCGCGGTCGAGCCGCACGCCGTCGCGCGGCGCTATTCGATGGCCATCGGCGGCGGGCTGCTCGCGGCAGCCCTGCTGATGGCGAGCCTGCTTGGCTTGCGTCCTGACCTTGCTGCCGCAATGCTGCTGCCGATGTTTTGGGTCAAGTTCGGCTTCGTCGCCATGCTTGCGGGAGCAAGCCTGCTTTTCGTGTTACGTCTGTCTCGCCCGGGCGTGCGGCTCGAATGGGCTCCCGGCGCGTTAGTTACGCCGGTGCTGGGGATGTGGTTGCTGGCGGCAGCCGCGCTGGCCGGCGCAGATCCGGTGGAGCGCTCGCGCTTATTCTTCGGCGATACCTGGACCTCGTGTCCGCTGTTGCTCGCTATGCTGTCGGCGCCCGTTTTCGTTGGCGTGTTCTGGGCGATGAAGGGTCTGGCGCCTATGCGCCTGCGGCTTGCGGGCGCAGCCGCAGGGCTGCTTTCAGGCGCTGTTGGCGCACTGGTATATTGCCTGCACTGCCCGGAACTTGCGGCGCCTTTTGTTGGCTTCTGGTATCTGCTCGGCATGCTGATACCGACTTCTGTCGGCGCCCTGCTTGGGCCGAGGCTGCTGCGCTGGTAATGTAACTTTGTGGTCTTCGAGATTGACGAATCCGCATACACCTTCATATAGCGGGTCGGTCTTTTCCCAAAGCCGAAATCTCGTTGATCGCCAACGTGGTGTGCGAGTCGACACGCGTGCTGCTGATGTAATAGTTGCGATTTCACCGCTCTTGTCCGATGCCTGTGCAGCACCCAGTGAAGTGCATGGTCCTGAGCATCATGTTGCGTGCGCGGGCACATTACCTCGCATCCCGGCCCGGTTAGCCGGTACAGTCGTCGCTCTCGCCACCCTGTTTTGCAGCACGACGCACGCCGTGGACGCGAATCGTTTTATGCCTTTTGAAGAAGCGCCTTTCGGTTCCTATAGAGCGCGGGTCTGCGACAGATTCCTCGACCACGATGATCGCATTCACTATCTCGCGCCAGCAATGTCGGATGACAAACTGGACCGTCTGTTCGCGCGCTGCCCGAATTTGCTCAATATCGACGAGCGCGTCCAAGTCGAACCGAGCGGCGTCTCGCTATACAACGTAGATATCGACAATGACGGCATAAATGACAAGGTTCTGTACGTGCAAAACCTGTTTCGCCACCTGCCACCGGAGTCCTATTTCAAGCTCGACCTGGAGAATTGCCGGCTAGCGCCGCTGTTTGCCTCTGGACGCACGAACCGCTTGTTCACGCTGGATGGCCGCGCCTATATCGAGTCGGTGCAACGCTGCAAGGGGCCGGTCAAGATTCTCGGTGGCCTGCGTCATCTGAACTGCACGCTCATCTACGAAAGCAACGGTGCCGAACTTCGGCCGTTCCGTGACGAAATGTGCGTTTTTATTGACCGCGTCTGGAGCCGGCGTTGATCGACGCCGGTCCGGCTGCGTCCAGTGCCGCTGCGCCTTGAGTGATCTAAACGCCCAGTCGCGTCGCGAGCTCGGGAAAATCCTCGACAACCAGGTCATGCGCTGGGTTGGGTACGGGGTCCGGAGGCCCTGACGGCCCCCATTCCGTGGGCCGCTTCACGAATGCCGTCTTGTAGCCGTTCTCGCGTGCCGCGTTCAGATCGAAGTTGTGGCAGGCGACCATCATGATTTCGGATGGGTCGAGCTGCAGCCACTTCGCCGCGGTGAGGTAGGACTCCGGGCGCGTCTTGTAGATGCCAATCATCTCGCAGGAAATGATCGCGTCCCAGTCGAAACCATTTCTTTTCGACACATCGATCACGAGCGAGGTTGTCAGCAGAGTGAGGGAAGCAACGATGTACTTGCGGCGCAATCGCGCCTGCACCTCGGGAAAATCCGGCCAGGCATCGAGGGCGTGCCAGGTGCGCCAGATGGTATCGCGGTCTTCGGCGGTGAGTGCATCGAGCCGATAATGCGCGATCACTTCGTCGAGGACACGGCGATGCACGTCATCGAAGTTAAATGCCGGATGTATCTGCCCGACTACGCCCTTTAGCGAGCGGCGGCGGTATTCGTTGGTCACCTCGTGCCAGTCCGCCTGCAGACCGCGTTGTGCGCCGGCTGCGGCGAATGCTCGGCTGATGCCGCCGTGCCAATCGAGAATGGTGCCGCCGGTATCCAGCGTTAATGCTTTAATGACCATCAAATCTCCCAGCTGAAAGCAGAAGCTTCATTGTAGCGAATGGAAAACAGGTGATTTCCAAAGCGAGCAAAGCGCCAAGCTTAGATCGGGTAACCACGCGTACGGCGCGGCATTCCATCAAATAGGTCGAACATGCGCTCACGCCAGGCGTACACAGGGTCATCCGCCTCGAGCAATCGCACCGGCGACACTGCGCGCGCCCACTCAAACGGCCCGAACAGGATGTAATCGGCGAAGCCCGGGCTGGATCCGCTGACGAAAGGCTGCACGGCGATTAACGGTCGAACTGGATCGAATGCTGCCCTCAGCGCGGGCACGGCTGCGTGCGATTCAGCGCCAATTTCTTCCAAGGGCTTGCCAAACCGCTTCTCGCGGGACTCCCGGAAATAAGGCTTGTCTTTATCGTGCAGACTGCCGAACAAGTCCATCACGATGACGCGAAACATCAGGCTGTGGACGTTACGCTCGCACCAGTGTTTGAAGAAGAGTGCGAGCGAGCGCGCTTGCGCGCTATCGAATAGCAGAGGCAGGTCCGGATAGGCGTCATCCAGATAGACCGCAATGGCCCAGGAGTCATGCACCTCACGATGCTCGTCTTTGATCACCGGGACCAGACCTTGGCCGGAGAACGCAATGCTCTCCTTCTCAGTGAAGCGCCAGGGTACCGTCTCGGCTTGTAGCCCCTTATGCGCCAGCGCCATGCGCACGCGCCAGCAATTGGGAGAAAAAAGGCGATCGTCTTCTGCGCCGGCGAGCTCCCAGTGTCGAATGGCCATAGTCATTGCCTCTGTCAATCGAGTACTTACGGGCAGAGCCGCGCAATCGCTATAGCCGCCGTAAGATTTTGTATTATGCTCCCCCTGCGTCGGCGTTGAGCATTCCTGGTTTAATATCTGATTATTCCAATCCGAGGGGATACCTCCTATGCTCAAACTCTACTATGGCTCAGGCGCATGTTCTTTCGTTCCCCATGTCGGACTTGAAGCCATTAAGGCGGCTTCGGGAGAGGGGTTCGAAGCGCAGCCGGTAAAGCTGCACAAGGGCGAGCAGCAGACCCCGGAATACTTGGCACTCAACCCGCTTGGGCTTGTGCCCGTGCTGGTAGTCGATGGACAGGCGCTCAATCAGATCTTGGCCATCTGCGACTATCTGGACCGTCGTTTCCCGCAAGCTGGGCTACTGCCGGTCGACAGTTGGGCACGTGCCCAAGCTATTTCCACCTTCGCCTGGATGAACAACACGGTACATCCGACATTTACGCATATCTTTCGAACCCAGAAGTTTGCCGATGATGAGGCGGCTCAAGCCGAGGTGAGGCGCAAGGCCAAGGACACTTTCCGCGCGCAACTAGAGCGCATTCAAGGCATAACGGAAAAAGCTGCGCCCTATCTGCTGGGCAACAAACTCAGCTTCATCGACGCATACGCGCTGGTATTTCTGCGATGGGCCGGCATGGCCGGCATTGATCCGGCAGGCTTACCTGGGTACCAAGCCTATGTACGCAACCTAGCCGAGTCGCCGCCGGTGGCGGCGGCGATTGCTCGGGAAGGCATCAAGCTAGACACCTATCAACCCAAATGAGTTGTTGACGCGTCAAATCGCGTGCGGGCCCCTACGGGCGCGTGCACAGCAATTTCGTACAGGATCATATTTCCAATTAGTTTGGACTAAGCACATGCAAGAAGTACCAAGAATTTTTTCAATAGAGGCGTACGTTCGCCCATCCGACGGAGAGCCAATTCGATCCGTCGTTCTGGCCACCGAGGAATCAGTCGTCATCGTGTGGCACACCGGTCCCGGCCAAGAAATCGCCGCTCATGTTCATCCTCATGGCCAAGACACCTGGACGGTAATAGCAGGCGAGGCAGATTATTACCAAGGAAACGGAAAAATTGTGCGCATCAGAGCGGGAGACATCGCTATAGCGAGTCCTGGCCAGGTACATGGTGCCCTGAACTGTGGTTCCGCGCCCTTTGTCTTTGTCTCAGTTGTTGCGTCTGGAAATGCCGGATTCGCGCTGGCGGAAAAATAGAATCCTGCGAACAATTGGCGACTGCATTCGGTCGGAGCGGACGCTCAATCCCCAGCTGGTTCGTGCGGCCGGAAAGGGTCGTGAAGGTGATCTGGCGTTCTTGAAATGCAGCCGCTGGCCGGAATTTCGATAGAAGGCAGGAGTCAGGGGGAATAACCGGCCCTGAGCATGCACTGGAACCCGCACCCTAAAACCGACGGTCGGGACCGCTAGTTCGCTATCAAGCTGCCGGTTTAACAGCTGGCCCACTCGCCCATTGGGAAGCTCGCGCGCGTCGGACCAGCCCCATCAGGTCAGCAACGGAAACGCCACCGCGCCGGCCGGCGAGGCCCAGTTACGAACCAGCTCGGCAATCATCGAGGTGGTGCTGTTCAGGCGCACGCCCGCGCGCTCCATGCGCCGCCAGGCCATCTCTTCGGCAATCTGGTTGCCCGAGCCGCAGGCATCGCAGACCACCTGCACGTTGAAGCCTTCCTCGACGGCGCTGATCGCAGGCGCGACCATGCAGACGTCGGTCGTCACACCCGCCATCACGAAGTTGCGCTTGCCGGTGGCGCGGCAGGCCTTGGCGAAGTCCTCGTCCTCCCAGGCGTTCACCAGGCCCTTGCGCTTGATGCGCGCCGCGAACTCGTTTGGTGCGATCGCTTCAAGCTCCGGCATCAGCGGGCCCTGGATGTGGGTGTTGGTCTCTTGGCTCGAGGTCAGCACCAGGGGCATGCCGGTGCCTTTGGCGAACTTGGCGAGGATCACCACGTTCCGCTGGAGCAGCTCGAGCGGCGTGCTCTTGGCCCAAGTGTTGGTGCCGACCTGGTGGTCGATCAGGATCATTGCCGTGTCTTGGATGTCGAAGGGTTTCATGCTTGGTTCTCCGGTGAGTCTATGGAGGGAACTAGGCGGTGCACAGGTTCGGCACCGCCACTTTGGAAAACAAGTGCGGCGACGCGACCGCGCTCGATGGATAGGCAGCCAACGCGCCCATGAACTCCGGGTGGGTGAAGGCCTGACGAAAGTGCGCAACCGATTCCCACAACGCATAGTTCAGGAACACGCAACTGCCGCCGATGCCGCGATGCAACTGGGTCGAGATGTAGCCGGGCTGGCGCTTCATCCAGTTGGCATCGTGGGCCCAGGCGTCGAGCAAGGCATCGACATCTTTGGCATCGACGGTGAAGACGTTGATCAGCACCACCGGCGCGAGTGTTTCGCCGAGTTGCTGCTGAATCGGGACGAGCGGGTCTAGCGGGCGCAGTTGGAGCATGGGCATTGCCTCGGGGTGGTAGCTATCGATCAAACACGCGGTGCATTGATGTGCAGAACCATCTTGCCGCGCGCCTTGCCGCTTTCGCCGAGGCGATGTGCGTGCGCGGCATCGGCGAGCGCGAACTCCTGTCCGACGAGCACGCGCAGGCGCCCCGCATCGACACGCTCGGCCAGTTGCGCCAGCACCGCGCCGCGCGGTGGCGTGAAGACGAACGCCGCTCGCACGCCAGCGGCCGCGGCGCGTTCGGGCGGCGGCGGCATCGCCGTGGCGACCAGGATGCCGCCCGGCTTCATCACGCCCCACGACGCTTCCTGCGTCGGCCCGCCGATGGTGTCGAGTACGACGTCAATGTCGCGCGCGTGGTCCTGGAAGCGCTGGCTGCGGTAATCGATGACTTCTTCGGCGCCGAGCGAGCGCACGAGCGCGACGCCGTCGCCGCTCGCAGTGGCGATCACGTGCAGGCCCGCGTCCTTGGCCAGTTGCACCGCCACACTGCCGAGCGCTCCGGCGCCACCGTGGATCAGCACACGCATGCCGCGTTCGATCTTCGCGTTGTCGACGAGCGCCGTCCACGCCGCTTGGCCGGCCATCGGCAGTGCCGCCGCAGCGGCAAAGGCGAGCGTGCGTGGCTTCAACGCGACCTGCGACGCGTCGACCGCCACGTACTCGGCGTATGTGCCGCCGCGCGCGAACTCGGCATAGAAGCAGACCTCGTCGCCGGGCTTGAAGGTCGTGACAGAGCCGCCGACGGCATCGACCACACCGGCCGCGTCCCAACCAAGCGTGACCGCAAACGCCTTCGGCAGCCCGTGCGCCATCGCCCCGGCACGGATCTTCCAGTCGATGGGGTTGACGCCGGCTGCCACCACGCGCACCAGCAGATCATTGGCGCCGCAAGCGGGCACTGGTGCGTCTTCGAGTTGCATCTGCTCGGGGCCGCCGTAGGTATGGATGCGAATGGCTTTCATTTGACGCATGATCGGCTGATTCATCTGCGAGTAGAAGTGCGCAAAATGGGAATGACCTTTCCATCCATGGCATAATCCACCCCCATGGGCGATCTCTCTGCGCTGCATGACATGACCCTGTTCGTAGAGGTCGCTCGCACCGGCAACTTC
The DNA here is from genome assembly GCA_026399375.1 of Pseudomonadota bacterium. Taxonomy (GTDB): domain Bacteria; phylum Pseudomonadota; class Gammaproteobacteria; order Burkholderiales; family SG8-39; genus 2-12-FULL-64-23. Next base: position 7,907 of record JAPLRD010000304.1, on the reverse strand, counting down.
AGCCGCGCCAGCGCTCACCTCGGCGTGCCCGGTGCCACGCTTTCGCGCCGCATCGCCGCGATGGAGCGCGAGTTCGGCGTGCGCTTGTTCGACCGTACCACCTGGTCGACGAAGCGCGCCTGGCGCAGGAGGCGCTCCGCGAATCGGCGGCCTTGCCAACCGGGCATGTGCGCGTCTCGATGCCGGTCGACCTGGGGGTGTTCGTGATCGGCCCGCTGCTGCCCGAGTTCGCGCGCCAGTTCCCGGGCATCAGCTTCGACCTTGACCTGTCGCCGCGGCACTCCGACCTGGTGGGCGAGCATGTCGACGTTGCGATCCGCCTGGGCGGCGTCAAGGACGAGCAACTCGTCGCGCGGCGCATCGGCGCCATCGAGCAGGCGCTGTTCGCGTCGCCGGCCTACCTTGACCTGCGCGGACGGCCCATCCAGCCGGCCGATCTGGTCGAGCACGAGTGCATCTTCGTCCGCAATCCGCAGCGCCAGGCGCTGTGGCAGCTGCAGCGCGAAGGCAAGTCGACGCAGGTCGTCGTGCGCGGGCTCTTCATGGTCAACAACCTGGGGCTGATGCGCCTGCTCGCCGAACGCGGCATGGGCATCGCGGCGCTGGCGCCGCAGCTGGTCCGCGAGGCCGTGGCCCAGGAGCGCTTGGTGCAGGTGCTGCAAGAGTGGGGTGTGCCGAGCCTGCCGATCCAAGCCGTGATGTCGTCGCGCCTGCAGCCGGCCAGCGTCAAGGTGCTGGTCAATTTCCTCGCGGCGCGACTGGCGCTGCTCTGAGGCCTGGGTCAGTCTAATCAGTAGGTCGACAACTTTGGGCCTGCATTGCGCCACGATGCCCCGTGGGTCCCATGGAGAAGCCCGCAGTCTGAGCGTCCGTTGCGAACGCTTCCTCGAACGTCGCTGCCAATTCGGTTTGTTTCGTTCAGTTTCCCCGATTGGCCAGCACTTTTTCGATTCGGCGATCAGGCACGAGCCACATCAGAGCGACCGCGACATATAGTGCCTGAGCAATCCATTGATTGATAAAGGCCAGCGGAATCGCCGCCGCGCAGAGCAACACCGACAAATTTCCCTTTTGGTCTTTGCCAATTGCCTTCGCCAGCAGAGAATCCTTTCCCTCGGTGGCAATGATTGCCCGGGCGAGTATCCAGTAAGCAGTACCCGCCATCAACAGCACAAATCCATAGAGCGCGCTGGGCAGTGGCGCAAAATGGTTCTCCCCCATCCAACCGGTGACGAATGGAAACAGAGAAAGCCAGAAAAGCAGGTGTAGGTTGGCCCAGAGGACTCCGCCACTGACTCGGTGCGCCGCGTGAAGCATGTGATGATGATTGTTCCAGTAGATGCCGACATAGACAAAGCTGAGAACATAGCTCAGAAACACCGGCAGCAAAGGCGACAGTGCCGCCATGTTCTCGCCATGAGGCACCTTCATCTCCAGCACCATGATCGTAATGATGATGGCGAGTACGCCGTCGCTGAATGCTTCGAGACGATTCTTCCCCATTTCTGATCTCCCGTCTGGTCGTCAACTTCCGATTCTAGGATAGCCTTCCATTGCCATGGCGCTCGGCCAGATACTCGATGATTGCGCCCGATTCGGCAATGGTGAGCCCGCTTTCCGTGATTACCGGCGATTTGCCAGGGGATGCACCCTGCGCAGCGAGGCTGGCGCGAGCAGGGCCTTCGGGTCCCGCTGATAACCGCGTAGTACCGCAGATCAATGATGGTCACGATCAGAACCGCAACGGTTAGCGAGGGCGCCCAAACGTCCGGTGCTGACGGAAGCGGCCACTCGAACATTGCAGGCGTCAGCGGCAGCAACGGGTCGGGTTGAGCCGCCGGCAGTTTAGGTAAGCCGCCGCTGGCCGGAATTTCAGCAGGCGGCGGGAGTCAGACGTAGCAATCAGTCAACTCTGTGCGCTCGCGCTAGTACTCCAGATCTAGCGAGCGGCTACTTCCTTTATCATTTGAATTAGCGATTTCGGTTTGCTCAGAGGAGGTTGACAGCTAATCCAATCCCTCGCTTCAGTTACGGTGGAAAACAATTGCGTCGGATACGATGCCAGCGTCCTGGAAGAAAATTGCCAAGCTAGCTCCCTTATTCGGGAATCCGTGGTTACAAGCGCAATTCGAATGTTTGCATTGGTTGCTTGCCCGCGCATACTGATAGCCGCGATACCAGCAATTGCCTCTTCCGATACTTCATGACCCGCGACACCAAGGTAATCATTAATCACGTATCGAATGCTATCGAATCGACGATCCCCGTGAAGCACCGCAGAAGAGTCAATAAACTCTGAGACAGTGATGACGCCCCAGTACCTCTTATAAACGCCGAGGGGCTCCCAAACAATTGCGAAAGGCATGTCCAAACTCTTGTGATATGGATTTGTGGATTATTGGCGGCCTGCTACTGGCAGGGGCGGCAATTATAGCCGAGCAAGGTTGCACGTTTGTTACTCGACGTCGCAATCGCCTTCTGACCGCTATGTGGCGACTCCGGACATCCGGCCCCGAACAGGTCGAGGGGCAGGAACGGGTCGAAAGTACTCACTGGCGTTTTTCGGGAGCAGACGCCCGCGATGGGACCTCCGACCACCCCTGGTATGGCGCTGTGACGCCGAATTGCTGCTGATTTCTACGAAAAGCGGGGCGACGGGGAGCCCATTTTCTGACGGGCTATTGGCCCTTGCGGACGAACCAGTCGTAGGCGTCCTCTAGCGGCTCTTCGTCATCATGGTTTGGCAATCGCCATTCGGCATCGGGCATCAGCAGAAGCGTCAGCGTGTAATCGTATTGCGCCGACACCATCGTCATTACGGTCACCGGCGTTGTGTCGGGCTCCCTGACAAACCACACATTAGCCTTCACCGTTTCGGTTTGGTAGGTGCCACTGCAATTGCTGCTGTGGGTCACTGACGTTGGCGGTATTTCGATGGTGCGCTTGCGCGTGGGGAAGTACGCGCCCGACTTAAACGCCGCGTGATTCGATTTCGCCCACAACATATAGTCGTCGCGGCTAGCCACCAGAACGGCGCGCCTCTCGGCAATTTCCGTCCACCGCAGCGCCGCGGCGGTCAGCGAAACGCCATAGCGGTCTGCGCAATGCCCGAGCAGATCGAAGCCCGCCTGCTGGCCGGCCACCTGCCTGCGGAAATCGTCCAGCGGCATCAGGAGGGTTGAAGCGAATAGATCGGCTGCGGTTTCGATTTCCCGTCCGTTGTTGTCACCGGTCTCGATGTCATCGTCGCGGCATTCAAAACGGTCCTGCTGATCGGTGTGCAACATGTAATGCCCGAACTCATGTGCGATCGTGAATCGCTTGCGGCCTTCGGAACGGACAGCACTGTTGTAGAGGATGAGCCACTTCGACCGTGACGGATTCGCCGTCAGCATCCCATCAAAGCCCTCCAGATCCTGCCCATCGACCTTAGCCACTGGTGAATCCGCGAAGCGCTGCCGCGAATACTCCATCGCCACCTCTTCCACCTTGAGCGGAAACCGGTCTCGGCCCAGCACCTGGTTAAGCACGGTCGAGATGCGGTTGGCCTCTTTCATGGGCCGTTTCGGCTCGGTCATTCCTCGTCCCAGGCGTCGAGGATCTTGCGGATCTGCTTCTTGGTCGGTTCCGGCAGGGTTTTGTACTTGCGGAAAAATGCCTCATCAATGACCGCCTCGCCAGGCGCCACCACAGAATCGCTCATCAGGAATTCGGTGGTGACCTCAAGCACCGCGGCAATTCGAGCCACTTTATCAGCTGAGGGCCCACATATAGCTCTTGCTCGACTCGGTCAGTTCGGCGAGTTGCTCGAGACTGAGCTTTTTCTGCTTCCGCTGTGCGCGGATCTTGTCACCTAGAGGTGATGGCAATTGAACCTCCTAAATCATTGAATGCAACCAGCAAATAATACCACTGTACCGAACGATTATGTACCTGCTTGACAGACCCCTATCCGATACGAAATAATTCGAATGGTTCGGCATACCGAACGCTGTCGGTCTACACACCCCTACGACCATCGGGGCCGTTTTGGGCTGATACCAACCCAATCACCACTTTGCAAAAGGGGCTGTCAATGAACGATGCTGAGAACTTAACCAAATTGCTGAGTCACCTGCCGCCGGCGGTATTCCACGGCTTCCTCACCGGCGAGATCGGCGTGGCCATGCATGGACCTGATCCGAAACAGGGCAAACGGGAGCAGCGGGCGGCCATCGAGGCGGTCCTCACCGCGCTGCCGGTGCGCGAGCGCCAGAAAATCGACGAGATGGCCGAGCGCATCGTGCTGCTCTCCGATGGTGCCGGGCAAGACGTAGTCGAGGGTTTCCGCGAGGACATCTTTGACGACGCGAGCCGCAAGGCGTTCGGCGGCATCCGCAATCAATACGAACGCGCGATCTGGCTATACAGCAATGAGCCCGATATTTTCAAGGAGGCGCTCGACGCGCGCCAGGCTGACGTCTTTCGCCAGAGCGCATCGTGCTACTCGGGATTCATCGCCCCCCCGCACCTCGCCGTTAAGGACGATCCGGAGTCAAGAAATTCGTTCCATCAAAAAATTGCCCAACGACTTGACTGCGAGACCGCGGACGTTGCGGTCCAGTTCTTTAAACGCCTGCGCCCCGAGACCAACACAGGTGAGGACGTCGAGATCTACCAGATCAGCATCCACAATAATCGTCCGCCGGAACTCGTCGATTGCGTGCAGGCGAGCGAACTGGTGACCCAGGAGGTGATCAGCGCAGCGTCATCCCACATAACCTATGAACCGGCCAACGGCCATCTCGAGGTGCTTTCCAGGGATACTAACGGTCGTGAGGTGCTTGCTAGAATCGCTGCTGATTGCATATTCAAATCTCCCTTCTTCGGGGCAACGATCCCGCTCAAGCAGTACGACTACCAGAGCCTTGCCGGATCCCGTAACTTCGATCTGTCCGGCGAGAACGTCTCATCAGTCAAGGTGGTCGAACTGGGCCACACCCTGGCAAACCACCGCTCGCTTCTTGTCAAAATCTGGACCAAAGATGTGGATAACATCCACGCCGCGGCCAAATCAATGATCGGCCCAACGTTCGACTTTCGTGACCACCGCCTGAACTACGCTAAGCTGTCCATCCGCCTAAAGAAAGACGGTGCCGAGCGCGCGCGCACCATCACCGTCGTCTTGCGTGATGACAACAAGTGCAACGTCAAGACCAAGCGGGAGAAAGATCGCGCGCTATGCGACCGGCTGCTCGCCAAGTGGCATCTGGTGAAGGAGATCGGCGATGGCGCTACAGCCCCTGTCCACGCGCTTGCTGCTTGAGTTGCTTGATTTCTTTGAGGAGTCCGGCCAGGGCGTGACCGACGCCGATGGGCAGCGCCTGCAAGGCCTGCCAGGCTGGCACGTGGTTGGCCGCACTTCACTTACGGCTGATGAGACATCCGCATGGATGGAGCGTATCGGATACTTTGGATCCTACCCCGCGCATATCGGGGATGAATGCGTAGCCGTCGATCTGGAAGAGGATGACGAGCCCGGTCAATACTGGTACCGCAGTCCGGAAACGTTTCGCAAGAAATATGTATCGAGCACAGACGCGGCGGTCTTCGCCATATCGGCACCGAAGCTACTGAATCAGGTGGCGACGCTGCTCGATATTCCGCACGCACAACGAAAGGGGATCGATACGCCTTTTCTCGACGGCGCTCTCTGGCACCTTGGAAAAGCACGGATTGGATCAGCGCATACCGATATCTGGTTCGTGCGCAACCTCGCGGCCCGTGCAGCCGAGGTTATCGGCCATTTTCGATCAAGGAAACTACCCGACCAGGGGTTGATTCTGAGTAGTGGACGCACCCTCCCTGACGTCATTGCGGCGCCCCGCGAGTATCGCGTGATGTCCATGCGCGAGGTACTGGTCGCGCATTCAGAATGCCCATGCATCGACATTGATCTCGTTCACCGGTACATGTCCTCCGGCTCAAAGGGGAAACCGGACTCATCCCTTCCTGTGCGATTCGATCCGTACTCCAACACGCTGGTCATCAGCACGAAATCAAGCAAGCCGTGGGTGATAAAGGGCAAGCGCCAGGTGGCGGTGGTTCGGTATTTATTTGAACAGTTTTCCAATGGCCGGCGGGCAGCTCCTGCCGGGGAAATTCTTGCGGCGGTTTACGGATCCGCCAAGCAAGGACGCAGCCATCGCCTGCAAAACATCTTCAGCGGTAACTCTTTCTGGGAGGAGTACATCACCAGGGACGAAAACGGCAACTACGGTTTTCTCCTGAACTGACCCGGGCTAGACCGGCCACCTCACGCGAAACCGCCTTCGGGCGGTTTTTCGCATTGTGGGGCTCGAAATACTTCAAAAAAGCACAGCCCGTACCTCAGCCCGTACCAGTTGGTTATATACGCCCGTACACGCCGACTTCCAAAATCTCCTCACGTTATCGCAACAACATGAAAGGAGATATACGTGAGCGTCAAACACCTAAACCAACGCCAGTTGGCGGACCGTTGGGACGTTAGCGAAGCCACCATGGAGCGCTGGCGGACCGCAGGCATCGGTCCGATTTTTCTAAAAATGCAGGGCCGAGTCCTGTACCGCATTGTGGATGTCGAGGCCTACGAGGAGAGCAGCCTCAGGAAGAGCACCTCCGAGCGCATCGTGGCGGGAGATGCGGCATGAACAGCCCGCTTCCAGCCCAATTCGCCGCTCTGTCGGCCTCCCAACTATCTGCGGCCGCCCCCGACGTTCTGCAAAAAGCGCTGATCGCGGCGATGACGGAAGTAACTCGAGCTAAAAAGCAGTTGGAGCACATCGAGAACGCCATCGACCTGCGCTACGCCCAGCAAGCGAAAGCACTGCGGCTCGCCCAAGGCAAAGATACCGGCGTCGTTCATTTCGATGACGGCGATGTGCGCGTCACCGCTGACCTCCCCAAAAAGGTCGAGTGGGATCAGAAGAAGTTGTCCGAGCTCATCGCTCGTATCGCAGCGGCCGGCGACAACCCCGCTGAGTTCATCGAGACGTCCTACCGCGTCAGCGAAACCAAGTATCAGGCCTGGCAGGAATCCCTGCGTTCCCAATTCGCCCCCGCCCGAACGGTCAAGGTAGGCAAGGCCACCTATCGGCTCGCGCTGCTCTCGGAGTTGTCATCATGCTGAAAACTATCATTGAATCACTGCGCAAGAAGTCCGTTTTTCTGTCCGAACTGCCGGCTACCGTTCGCGTACCGGGTCGCGGTGGCAATCCCACCATCGATGGTCTGCAGATTGAAGATGCCAGCGTCGACGATCTCGCTTTTTCCATCCAGGGACTGGAATCCGAACTCTCCCACATCGGCGGACAGCTTCACGCCCTACGGAAATTGCATGACTTGGCGCGTAACCGTGGCGCGATCGGATCCGACAAGGTTGGCGTGATTTTCGGTGGGGAGGTCTGAGATGGCCTTCCCCATCATCACCGCCGATCAGCGCCTCGCTGAAAACCGCCGCTCTTCCGGCGTCATCCTGGGGCCCGCCGGTGTCGGCAAGACTACCTTGCTCAAGACCACCGAGGCGATCAGTGCCTTGTTCGTCGATATGGAGGATGGCGACCTCGCGGTGCGCGACTGGCCGAGCGATACCGTGCGTCCCCGGACCTGGCCGGAGTGTCGCGATCTCGCCTGTTTCATTGGTGGCCCGAATCCAGCGTTTCGTGAGGACCAGTCCTACAGCCAGGCGCACTACGACCGGGTCTGCGTTCAGTACGGCGATCCGGCGCTTCTCGGCAAGTACTCGCTGATTTTCGTCGATTCGATCACCGTCGCCGGGCGCCTGTGCCTGCAGTGGTCCAAGGGCCAACCGCAGGCCTTCAGCGAGAAGACCGGCAAGGCCGACAACCGCGGCGCGTATGGCCTGCATGGCGGCGAACTGATTGCCT
>JAPLRD010000364.1 GCA_026399375.1 Pseudomonadota bacterium | reverse complement strand
TGATCTTCGGCATCCTCGCGCTCAGCCTGTTTTCCTGGGGCCAGTATCGCGGCGCCGGACTGTTCGACGATGTCGCCAAGGGACAGCCCACGCGCCTGAGCCAGGCGGCTCGCAGCACGTTTCACAAATGAAACACCAATGAAGGAGACACCGCCATGACGGAATTTTTCAATCCCCAGGTATTTTTCAATTCGCTCGTCTATTCCATAGTCGGCGTGGTCGTGTTTTGGTTTTCCTTCCTCATTCTCGACAAGTTCACGCCCTACCATCTCTGGAACGAAATCGTCGAGAAGAAGAACCAGCCGCTGGCGACGGTGGTCGCGGCGATGTGCCTGGGCATCGCCGTCATCGTCGCCTCCGCGATCCACTGAGTGGAAGATCGCATCGCCGCGGTGCCGGCCGCTGCCGAAACGCCGCGCCTGCAGTTCGCGCTGCTCGTCTCGGTCTTCATCGTCGCGGCCTGCGGACTCGCCTATGAACTGATCGCGGGCGCCCTCGCGAGCTATCTGCTCGGGGACTCGGTCACGCAGTTCTCCACCGTCATCGGCGCCTATCTCTTCGCCATGGGCGTAGGCTCCTGGCTGTCGAAATACATCCGGCGCGATCTGGTGGCGCGCTTTGTGCAGATAGAGATCACCGTCGGTTTGCTCGGAGGTTTTGCCGCGGCGGGGCTGTTCCTCGCCTTCGCCGCCAACGCCGGGCCGTTCCGCGTGCTGCTCTATGGCGCGGTGTTCGTGGTCGGCGTGCTGGTCGGACTGGAAATACCGCTGGTGATGCGCATCCTCAAGCACGAGGTGGAGTTCAGCGAACTGGTGTCGCGCGTGCTCTCCTTCGATTACCTGGGTGCGCTCGCCGTGTCCATCCTGTTTCCTCTGGTGCTCGCGCCCCACCTCGGCCTGGTGCGCACCGGGCTCTTGTTCGGATTGCTCAACGTCGCGGTCGCACTGTGGGCTCTGTACCTGTTTCGCGAGCGCCTGGCGCGTCGCGCCGGTCTGCGCCTCGCGGGCCTGGCTTCGGTCGGCCTCATCGTCGCGGGCTTGGCCGCCGCCGGCCAGGTGACGACCATCGCCGAAGGTTGGATCTACGCGGACGACATCGTGCACGCCGAAACTACGCCTTACCAGCGCCTCGTGGTGACGCGCTGGCGCGACGACATCCGCCTCCACCTGAATCAGAACCTGCAGTTCTCTTCGCGCGACGAATACCGCTACCACGAGGCGCTGGTGCATCCGGGGCTCGCCGCCCTGCCTGGCGCGAAGCGCGTGCTGGTGCTCGGCGGCGGCGACGGGCTGGCGGTGCGCGAGATTCTCAAATATCCGCAAGTGGAATCGGTGACGCTGGTCGATCTCGATCCGGCGATGACGCGGCTGTTCTCGAGCGCGCCCCTGCTAAAAGCGCTGAACGAGGACAGCCTCAACTCGCCGCGGGTGAAGGTGGTGAACGCCGATGCGGCGCGCTGGCTGGAAGACAGCACCGAGCTATTCGATTTTGTCGTCGCCGACTTTCCGGATCCGACCAGCTATTCCATCGGCAAGCTGTATTCGACCGGCTTCTATCGCCTGCTGGAAAAGCATCTCGCGCCGCGCGGGCTGCTGGTGGTGCAGGCGACCTCTCCCTTCTACGCCCGCCGTTCCTTCTGGACGGT
>JAPLRD010000336.1 GCA_026399375.1 Pseudomonadota bacterium | reverse complement strand
CGTCACCGGTGAGTGCTGTGGCTCTACCGTCTGGCGCGGAACTCATGGACCAGGCTCCTGAACGATGAAATGCAAAATACGCGCAGCTGCCATTGTGTACCGCGCGCCGGCATCGCGCGAAAAATAGGCATGAACCGGATTCCACCGGCAACGATCGGCCAAATCGTGGACAATCCACCCCGGCAGGCCGGACGGCGACGTGAACCGGCGCTAGCCAGAGGCAATTTTCCATGAACACTCAAGCCAAACCCCTCAATTCCTACCGCAAGCACTGGGCGCAGCGCTTCGGCATCGCCCCCTTCCTGCCCATGTCGCGCGAGGAAATGGGCGTGCTCGGCTGGGATTCCTGCGACATTATCATCGTCACCGGCGACGCGTATATCGACCATCCGAGTTTCGGCATGGCACTGGTGGGCAGACTGCTCGAAGCGCAAGGCTTTCGCGTCGGCATCATCAGCCAACCGGACTGGCACTCGGCCGAAGCCTTCAAACAGCTGGGCAAACCGAATCTCTTTTTCGGCGTCACCGCCGGCAACATGGATTCGATGGTCAACCGCTACACCGCCGACAAGCGCATCCGCTCCACCGACGCCTACACACCCGACGCCGCGCCGGACAAGCGTCCGGACCACGCGGTGATCGTTTATTCCCAGCGCTGCCGCGAAGCCTGGCCCGATGCGGCCCTGGTGATCGGCAGCATCGAAGCCAGCCTGCGCCGCATCGCGCATTACGACTACTGGTCGGACACGATGCGCCGCTCCATCCTGCCCGACGCCAAGGCCGACCTGCTGCTCTTCGGCAACGCCGAGCGCGCCCTGATAGAACTCGCGCACCGCCTGGCCAAAGGGGAAAACATCAAGGCCATCCGCGACCTGCGCGGCACCTCCTTCATGGTGCCGCACGGATGGCGGCCGGAGGGCTGGACCGAGGCCGACTCAACCACCATAGACACACCCGGCGCGATTCATGCGCGCCCGGATCCATATGCGATGGTGCAAACGGCGGCGCCCGCGTCCAAGGCTGCCGCGGCACCGACGACGCACACGATTCACTTTCAGGGCCGCGAAGAACGCCTCGCGGCAAGAATGCTCGCGCGCGCGCAGACCGTGATCCGCCTGCCGTCCTACGAGCAGGTGAAACGCGATGCCGTGCTCGACGCGCACGCCTCGCGCACTTTCCACCTCGAGTCGAATCCGGGCAACGCGCGCGCGCTGGTGCAGCAGCACGGCGAACGCGATGTCTGGCTCAATCCGCCGCCGGTCCCGCTCACCACGCCCGAGATGGACCACGTCTACGGCCTGCCCTACGCGCGCGCGCCGCACCCCGTCTATGGCGGCGCGAAAATTCCGGCCTGGGAAATGATCCGCTTCTCGGTCAACATCATGCGCGGCTGCTTCGGCGGCTGCACATTCTGCTCCATCACCGAGCACGAGGGGCGCATCATCCAGAGCCGCTCGGAGGAATCGATCCTGCGCGAGATCGGCGAGATCCGCGACAAGGCCAAGGGTTTCACGGGCGTCATCTCCGACCTCGGCGGGCCGACCGCCAACATGTACCGCATCGGCTGCAAGAGCCCGGAGATCGAGGCCGCCTGCCGCAAGCCGAGCTGCGTATACCCCGGCATCTGCAGCAAT
>JAPLRD010000345.1:868-1961 GCA_026399375.1 Pseudomonadota bacterium | reverse complement strand
TGGCAGGTCGTGAATACGGAAGAAGTTCTCCCCTTGCGCGTTCACTTCGGGTCGCACCAGCGACAGCGTAGCGGTGGCCTCGACGATGCGGTTGTGACGTTCATTAGCGATGCGCATCATCAAGGCGCGTTTGCCTTCGAAACGGTGTACGACGGCGCGCTCGCTGAATACGATACGCGCGGTGGGCTTGGAAAATCGGGCGAATACCAGTCCGGTGGTAATGGCAACGCCGACCATGCCGGTCAGAATTTCGACCGAGGCCACTAGGTGCCCGTAAAAACTCGCGGGCGACATGACTCCATATCCCACGGTGGCGAAGGTTTCAATACTGAAGAAAAAATAATCGCTGAACACGCCCTCGCGCGCGCCGGTGACACTACCTGGCGCCAGCCAGAAGAGGGTGCCAAAGGCGAGATTGACCAGAACAAAGATGACCACCAGAGCGGCAAAAAAATGCGGCCAGGTCAAAGTCAGCACTAGGTGATAGAAGTCGAGCAGCCTGGCGAGTCCGTGCCCGCGCGTCAGAATCTGCGTATCGCCGACGCGCACGGTGCGGATGCGGCGCAATTTGAGGGCACTCATGGAGGCTCCAAATGCGACATGCGCCAGAGAATCGCCCCGGCGCGGCCTATGATTTTAACTTCAACGGCATCAGCGTGTCGGTTTTGTTGACAAGAGTCTAAGGGGGCATTGAAAGTCCGCTGTCCTACCTCTTCTACTTCCGCTCAAGGTCGAAAGGGTGAGCCCGAGATTTTTGAGAGAGGACCCTCGCCCCGCCAATCTCTACTATCTTCGCTAGCCATACCTCGCAGGGCCACTCGATGCCCCTTATATAGCTGACAAATCCCCCTGGAGAAGCGAATTAGATCAATGCATTAACGCAACTCGCGTTGTTCGCTAAGCTGCAGCACCGTGCCAGACACACGGCGCAAGACCGGCCGCGTCGCGGCCCATTTGTTTCGAAGCGCGATTATCTACTCCGCCTTGATCTTTAGCCGCTTGATCAACTCCTCCCAGGTGCGGCTTTGCTGCAGGGTCACCTCGCGCAACTCCGACGGGGTGCCGGATTTCGGCTCGTTGCCCAGCTTGCGCA
>JAPLRD010000345.1:0-784 GCA_026399375.1 Pseudomonadota bacterium | reverse complement strand
GCTGAAGTGGTGATCTTATTCAAGGCCGCGTTGAGCTTGTCGATGATGGGCTTGGGTGTTGTCGCAGGCGCGAATACGGCATACCAGGTTTCGCCGACGATGGTTGGATAGCCCAACTCGCGGAAAGTCGGTACCTCGGGCATGAGCGGCAGGCGTTCGGCGCTCAGCACCGCGAGCGCGCGATAGCGGCCAGCGTTCACGTTCGGAACGGCACTGGTCAGCGCTTCCACGTTCGAATCGACCACGCCGCCGATCATGTCCATTGTGGCCGGCGCGGCGCCCTTATAGTGCACTTGCACCAGCTTCACATCGAGATCGTTGGCGATGAGTTCGCCCAGCAGGTGCACCATGCTCCCCTGGCCGTTGGTGGCGTTATTGATTTTGCCCGGGTTGGCCTTTGCATAGGCCAAGAACTCCCGCAGGTTCTTCGCCGGGAAGTCTTTCTTGACCACGAATGCGAACGGCACGGTGGCCACTGCAGCCACCGGCTCGAAGTCATCGAGCTTGTACGCCAGATTGTCGTTCAGGTGCGGGATGACAGTGAAGGTGGTCCCCGCCGATAGCAGCAGCGTGTAGCCGTCCTTGGGTGCGCGCGCCACGTAGGCCGCACCGATCGCGGTCGCAGCGCCTGCTTTGTTTTCGACGACGAAAACGCCTCCCAGTTCCTCACGCAGACGCTGCGCTAGCAGGCGGCCTACCACGTCACTGGTACCTCCGGGTGGGTAGGGAATGACCACCGTGACGGGCTTGACGGGCCATGCTGTCGCGTCAGCGACTTGCGCGC
>JAPLRD010000405.1:1275-4913 GCA_026399375.1 Pseudomonadota bacterium | reverse complement strand
GCCGGAGCGGTTGAAGACCATGCAGGCCAACTGGATCGGCAAGAGCCACGGGGTGAATTTCGGGTTTCCCTACGATTTTACTTCCGCCGCAGGCGGAAGCACTGCGCTCCCCTCGCCCTCAGGGAGAGGCCATGAAGGGGGTGGGGCCCCTTCGTCCCCACCGGGGGGTGAGGGTGGGTTTCCGCTGCGAGGTACGATCAAGGTATTCACCACGCGCATCGACACGCTGATGGGGGTGACTTTCTGCGCCGTCGCGGCCGAACATCCGCTCGCCACCTATGCCGCGAAGGCGAATCCCGAGCTCGCCGCCTTCATCGACGAGTGCAAGCGCGGCGGGGTGCAGGAAGCCGATATCGCGCTGCAGGAAAAGAAAGGCCTGCCCACCGGCCTTTGCGTGACCCACCCGATCTCGGGTGAGCAGGTTCCCGTGTGGGTGGGCAACTATGTGCTCATGAGCTACGGCGAAGGCGCGGTGATGGGCGTGCCCGGACACGACGAACGCGATTACGCCTTCGCCCTCAAGTACAAGCTGCCTATCCTGTGCGTGATCCGCCATCCGTCGGGTGACACCGTGCCCGAGCCGTGGAAGGCCGAGTACGCCGATTACGGTACCTGCATCAACTCGGGCAAGTACGACGGCCTGGCCTACGAAGCCGCGGTCGACGCCATCGCAGCCGATCTGCGTGCCAAGGGCCTAGGGGACAAGCAGGTGGTGTGGCGCTTGCGCGACTGGGGCATTTCGCGCCAGCGCTACTGGGGCACGCCGATTCCCATCATCCACTGCAAAGATTGCGGCGCTGTGCCGGTGCCGGACAAGGATCTGCCGGTGACTCTGCCCGAGGATCTGGTGCCGGACGGTTCGGGCAACCCGCTCGCCAAGCATCGCGCCTTTCTCGACTGCGCCTGTCCGCGCTGCGGCAAGCCCGCCCGGCGCGAGACCGACACCATGGACACCTTCGTCGATTCGTCCTGGTATTACATACGCTATGCCTGCCCCGGCGCGCCACAGATGGTCGGCACGCCATCCTGCACCTCTTGTACTCGCGCTTCTGGACCAAGGTGATGCGCGACGAAATGCTCGTCGGTTTCGACGAGCCGTTCGCGAACCTGCTGACCCAGGGCATGGTGTTGAACGAGATCTACTTCCGCAAGAGCGGCGCCGGCCGCATCAGCTACTACAATCCGGCCGAGATCGAATGGAAGCTGGACGACAAGGGGCAGCGCTCTAGCGTCCCGCTCAAGGCCGACGGCGCGGCGGTGGAGTCCGGCGGCATAGGCACCATGTCCAAATCGAAGAACAACGGCGTCGACCCGCAAGCGCTGATCGAAACCTACGGCGCCGACACCGCGCGCTTTTTCATGATGTTTGCCAGCCCGCCCGAGCAGACGCTGGAGTGGTCCGACTCAGGCGTGCAGGGCGCATTCCGCTTTCTGAAGCGCTTGTGGGCCTACGCGCACGAAGCCCAGGCCGAACTCGGCCAGGGCGTGCGCGCGCACGATTCGCAGAAAACCGACTGGAGCAGGATCCCGCCGCAGCACCGGGACGCGCGGCGCGAAATCCATCTGACCCTGAAGCAGGCGAATTACGACCTGGGCAAGCATCAGTTCAACACCGTCGCCTCGGCTTGCATGAAGATGCTGAACGCGCTGGAGCGCGTTCCCGGCGAGGCCGGAATTCCGGCCGGCGCCACCGTGATCGAGGGCCTGTCCATCCTGCTGCGGGTGCTCTCCCCGATCGCGCCGCATATCACGCACGAACTCTGGCGCGAACTGGGCTATGGGGAGGACATCCTGCGCGCGCCCTGGCCCGAACCCGACGCCGCCGCGCTGGAGCAGGATGAAATAGAGCTGGTGGTACAGGTCAACGGCAAGCTGCGCGGCAATATCCGCGTGGCCAACCGACGCCGCCGCGCTCGCGAACGAGCAGGTGCGGAAATTCACCGCCGGGCTGGCTATCAAGAAAATCGTCGTCGTGCCGGGCCGTCTGGTGAACGTGGTCGTCTGACATGCAGGAGGGCGGGGAAGAGTCGCGCGGCGTTTCTTTCTCTTGTCCGCACACAACCGATACGGAGCATCGATGCGCATTCTGGCCATACTCGCACTAGTCGGGCTCACGGCGTCCTGCGGTTTTCAGCTGCGCGGCCAGGCCAGCCTGCCGTTCGAGACGCTGTACGTCGCCGTTCCCCAAATCTCGCAATTGGGTACCGAACTCAAGCGCAATATCATCGCCGGCACGAAAACCAGGCTGGTGAGCGATCAAGCGCAGGCCCAGGCGATCCTCAGCGTCAGCGCCGAAGACCGCAGCAAGACCATACTTTCGTTCGATACCTCCGGCCGGGTGCGCGAATTCCAGCTGCGCTATCGCCTAAGCTTCCGCGTCCACGACGCCCAGGGCCGCGACTACCTGCCGCAAAGCGAAATTCGCCGCACGCGCGACATCTCCTTCAACGACGCGCAGGTGCTGGCCAAGGAAACGGAGGAGTTGCTGCTCTATCGCGACATGCAAAGCGATATGGTGCAGCAGGTCCTGCGCCGCCTTTCCTCCGCGCCCGCAACGCCGATCGCCCTGCAAGCCGAATCAAAAGATGCAACTGCGCGTTGAAGAGCTGGAGCGCCATCTCTCCGGCAGCCTGAATACCCTTTACGTCGTCCACGGCGACGAACCCCTGCAATCGCTGGAAGCGGTCGATGCGATTCGCGCAGCGGCGCGCGCGAAGGGCTATCTGGAGCGCGAGGTGCTCAGCGCCGAGCGCGGCTTCGACTGGAAGCAATTGGTGGTCAGCGGCGCCAGCTTGTCGCTGTTCTCGTCGAAAAAACTGATCGAACTGCGCGTTCCCGGAGGCAAGCCCGGCACCGAGGGCGGCCCAGCGATCGTGCAGTACTGCGCGGCGCTAGTGCCCGATGTGCTGACCATCGTCACCTTGCCGCGGCTGGACCGCAAGGCGCAGGAAACCGCCTGGTTCAAGGCGCTGACTCAAAAGGGGGCGCTGATCAATACGTTTCAAGTCGAGCGCGCGCAGTTGCCCCGCTGGATCGCGGCGCGCCTGGCGCGGCAAAAGCAGAAAGCCGACGCTGCGACCCTGCAATTCCTTGCCGACAGCGTGGAGGGCAATCTGCTCGCCGCGCATCAGGAAATTCAGAAGCTGGGCCTTTTGTTTGCCCCAGGCGAACTCGCTTTCGATCCGGTGTGCGCTGCGGTGCTCAATGTGGCGCGCTACGACGCATTCAAACTGAACGAGGCGATGCTCGCCGGCGATACCGTGCGCCTGGCGCGCATGCTCGACGGCTTGAAAAGCGAGGGCGAGGCGCCGCCCAAGATCCTGTGGGTGCTGGCCGAGGAGATACGTGCCGTGGCCAAGGTGCAGGCCGGCATGGCTACGGGCGAGAACCTGCAGCAGCTCTATCGTAACAACCGCGTCTGGGGCGATCTGCGCCAGCGCCTGGTGACCGAAGCCGCGCGCCGCATCGGGGCCGCCGCCCTGGGCCGTGCGCTGCGCCATGCCGCGCGCATAGATCGCACGGTCAAGGGGCTTGCCCGCGGCGACGTCTGGGATGAATTGCTGCAACTCTGTCTGCGCTTTGCGCGTTAGCCCGATGCGTGCAGGTGCGAACCTTTGAGTTTGCCCGGCAGGCGCAAT
>JAPLRD010000405.1:0-1254 GCA_026399375.1 Pseudomonadota bacterium | reverse complement strand
GAACCCGTTGCAAAATTAATTTTGCAACGGCCAAAATAGGGTAGCATGAGGGGAGGTATCCCCTCATTTTGTAACAAGTTCTTAGAGTAATGACTGCACTCGCCGGCGCAGATCGAATGCCGGCCTACATCAACCAGGAGGACATCATGACCAGAGGTTCGATTATGCTAGCCCTAGGCGTCGCATTGCTCTCGATCGCTTCCGCGGCCCACGCCGGCAAGCGCTGTCCATGGGACGATAAGCAGCTGCCCGAGAAATCGAAAGTCTGCCGTTCGGGCACCATACACCTGTGCGAGGACGGCCAGTGGGTGGACCAGGGCACCAAGTGCAGCGGCAGCGGGCCCAGATTCCAGGGCGACGAGCAGGCTTCCCTGTCGACCGTGCGTCGCATCTTCGGCGAGCCTCGGTCCCAGCGCGATGCGATCGTCGCACGCATCGCGCCGCTGTCTTAGCCCGCCGAGCGCTGTGTCGCGCGATTCGCCGGGACGCCGCCGGCGGTCGTGCTTGCGATTCCCTTTTTCTTCTACCTGAAAAGACCAAAATGAAAAAAACGTTGATCGCCGCCGCGCTGCTGTCCGGTCTGTTCGCCTGGACCGGCGCCATCGCCGCCGACCCATTTCCGGCCAAGCGCAGCAATTGTCCAAGGAGATCGGCCAGACGGTGATCATCGACAACCGGCCAGGGGC
The DNA here is from genome assembly GCA_026399375.1 of Pseudomonadota bacterium. Classification (GTDB taxonomy): domain Bacteria; phylum Pseudomonadota; class Gammaproteobacteria; order Burkholderiales; family SG8-39; genus 2-12-FULL-64-23. Next base: position 568 of record JAPLRD010000405.1, on the reverse strand, counting down.
CGGTGGCAATATCGGCGCCGAGATCGTCGCCAAGAGCACGGCCGACGGCTATACGCTGGTCGCCGGCACCTCGGCCACACACGGCGTCAATCCGACGCTGTATGCGAAGCTGCCTTTCGACGCGCGGCGCGACTTTGCGCCGGTCGCGCACATCGCCGGCGTGCCCAATGTGCTGGTGGTCACGCCGGCCTCCGGCATACGCACTCTCGAAGATCTGATCAAGCAGGCGCGCGCGAATCCGGGCAAGCTGAGTTTCGGTTCGGCCGGCAGCGGCACTTCGCTGCACCTCGCTGGAGAACTGCTGCGCGGCGAAGCGCGCATCGACCTGCTGCACGTGCCCTACAAGGGCGCGGCGCCCGCGAACACGGATCTCCTCGGCGGTCAGATCACCATGATGTTCAGTACGGTTCCGGTGGCGCTGCCGCTGATTCGTTCGGGCAAGCTGCTCGCTCTCGCAGTGACGGCGAAGAACCGGCATTTCGCGCTGCCCGATGTGCCGACCTTCGGCGAACTGGGCTACCCTTCGGTGGAATCGGAAACCTGGACCGGACTGTTCGCGCCTGCCGCT
>JAPLRD010000133.1 GCA_026399375.1 Pseudomonadota bacterium | reverse complement strand
GGTATCGCCGACGAGCATGCCGCCGGGGAAAGTGAGCTTGGGCAGGGACTGGAAGCCTCCCTCGCTGATCGCGCGCGCGCCGTAGGCGATGCGCCGCCCCTCCTCGAAAAAGCCGCGGATCGCCGGATGCGTCTTGAAGCGTTGGAACTCGTCGTATGGGCTGATCCACGGGTTCTGGTAATCGAGGCCGACGACGAAGCCTACCGCCACCTGGTTGTTCTCCAGGTGATAGAGAAACGACCCGCCGTAGGTCTGCCGGTCCACCGGCCAGCCGGTGGTGTGGACGATCAGGCCCGCCTGATGGCGCTCTGGCTTGACCTCCCACAGTTCCTTGATGCCGATGCCGTAGGCCTGCGGATCGACGCCGTCGCGCAGGCGAAATTTCTGCATCAGCCCCTTGGTCAGTGAACCGCGGCAGCCTTCGGCAAGCACCTCGGCGGCAGCGAAACCGGGGTAGATTTCGACGCCCAGGCCTTCGGCTTGCTGCCCGAGCCAGCGGCACAGGTTGCCGAGGCTGATGATGTAGTTGCCGTGGTTGTGCATCTGCGGCGGCGTGGGCAGTTTGATCGCCCTTTTTTCCGTCAGGAAGAGGAACCGGTCTTCCCCGGCCGGCGTATTGAGCGGCGCGCCCAGCGCCTTCCATTCGGGCAGGAGTTCGTCCAGCGCGCGCGGTTCGAGCACCGCGCCGGAAAGGATGTGGGCGCCGATCTCCGATCCTTTTTCGATCAGGCAGACGTTGATCTCGCGGCCTTTTTCCGCGGCGAGCTGTTTCAGGCGTATGGCGCAGGACAGCCCTGATGGTCCGCCGCCGACGACCACCACATCGTATTCCATCGCTTCGCGTTGCATGTTGACCCCTGTATCTGGTTGCGTCATCCGCGATAGGCGCACGCGCACGTGCCTAATCGAGCCCGGGAGAATTATAATGCCAGTCCTTGTGGTCTGTTGAGATTCACAGTATGAAAACAAATTTCGCCACCTGATCGGACGCTGAATCATGCCTGTCGAAAAACCGCTGTGGGAACCGGGCCAGCCGCGCATCGCCGGCGCTCAGGTCACCGCATTCGCGCGCGCCGCCATCCGCCAATGGGGGCTGGGCTTCAATACCTATCCCGAGTTTTATCAGTGGTCGGTCGAACAGCCGGAGCAGTTCTGGCAGTCGCGGTGGCAGTACGCGTCGGTCAAGGCCCGCGTGCGCGGCGAGCGCGTGCTGGCGGACGGCGATCGCATGCCGGGTGCGCAGTGGTTTCCCGACGCGCGTTTGAATTTCTCCGAAAACCTGCTGCGGCGGCGCGACCGGGCGGACGCCATGGTGTTCTGGGGCGAAGACAAGGTGCAGCGGCGGCTGTCGCACGAGCAGGTCTACCTCGCGGTCTCGCGCCTGGCGCAGGCGCTGCGCGCCGCCGGAGTAAAGGAAGGGGACCGTGTCGCCGGTTACATGCCCAATCTGCCGGAAACGATGATCGCGATGCTGGCCACGGCCAGCATCGGGGCGGTCTGGTCTTCATGCTCCCCCGATTTCGGCGTGCAGGGCGTGCTCGACCGCTTCGGCCAGATCGAACCGAGGGTCCTGATCGTTGCGGACGGCTACTGGTACAACGGCAAGGCCATCGACTCTCTCGCGAAGACCGCAGATATCGTGAGCAGCCTGCCGTCGCTTGCCCGGGTGGTGGTGGTTTCCTACCTCGCCGGGCGGGCCGACGTGTCCGGCGTGCCGAACGCCGTGCACATGCAGGATTTCGTCGCCCCGTACGCCGGGCGCGACATCGAATTCGCGCAACTCCCCTTCAACCACCCGCTGTACATCATGTATTCATCAGGCACCACCGGCGTGCCCAAATGCATCGTGCACGGCGCCGGCGGCACTCTGCTGCAGCACCTGAAGGAGCACCAACTGCACTCCGACGTGAAGGCGGGCGACCGGCTGTTCTATTTCACCACCTGCGGCTGGATGATGTGGAACTGGCTCGCCTCGGGCCTCGCCTCCGGCGCGACGCTGCTGCTGTACGACGGCTCGCCCTTCATACGGCGCGGGTCCATCCTGTTCGATTTCGCCGAGACGGAGGGCATGACCCACTTCGGCACGTCGGCCAAGTTCATCGACGCCATCTGCAAGATAAACTTGAAGCCGCGCGAGACGCACGATCTGGGAAAGCTTCGCGCCATCCTGTCCACCGGTTCGCCGCTGGCGCCCGAAAGCTTCGATTACGTCTACCGCGACATCAAGGCCGATGTCTGCCTGTCCTCGATTTCCGGCGGCACCGACATCGTCTCCTGCTTCGTTCTCGGCAATCCGGTCCTGCCGGTGTATCGCGGCGAGATCCAGTGCCGAGGCCTGGGGATGAAGGTGGAGGTGTTCGACGAGGACGGGAAAGCGGTTTTCGGAAAGAAAGGCGAACTCGTCTGCACCCGTACGTTTCCCTCGATGCCGATCGGATTCTGGAACGATCCGGACGGAAGCCGCTATCACGACGCCTACTTTGCAAAGTTCCCGAACGTCTGGTGCCACGGCGACTATGTCGAGCTCACCGAGCGCGGCGGCATGGTCATCTACGGGCGCTCGGACGCGGTGCTCAATCCGGGCGGGGTGCGCATCGGCACGGCCGAAATCTACCGCCAGGTGGAGCAATTGGAGGAGGTGATGGAATCGCTGGTGATCGGACAGGACTGGAATCGGGACGTGCGCGTCATCCTGTTCGTCAAGCTGCGCGAAGGACTGGCGCTGAGCGATGCGCTGATCGAAAGGATCAAGAGCCGGATTCGCGCCAATACCACGCCGCGCCACGTGCCGGACAAGGTGCTGCAGGTGGCGGACATTCCGCGTACCAAGAGCGGCAAGATCGTGGAACTGGCGGTGCGCAACGTGGTGCACGGCCGGGAGGTGAAGAACGCCGAGGCGCTGGCCAACCCGGAGGCGCTGGAGCACTACGCGAACCGGATCGAGCTGAAGATCTGAGGCAATCCGCGCCGCGCTAGCGCGGTTGGGCGAGGTCGGGTTCGCCGCAACCGCGCAGAATTTCCGCTCGTGCCGCGGCGCGCAGCGCCACGGCGGCGTTCCAGTCGCTGCCCTGCGGCAGCAGCGGCGGGGCGATGCTGACGACGATGGCGCCGCGCCGCGCGAACCAGCTGCCGTCGCGCAGCACCGAGCGCGCACCACGAATCGTGACTGGTACGAGAGGGACCCCCGTCTGCGCCGCGATCACGAACGCACCCATGCGAAACGGCAGCAACCCGGCATTGCGGGTGAAGGTCCCTTCGGCGAAGAAAATCGGCGAGCGGCCCGCGCGCACCGACGCGGCCATGCGCGAGGCGTCCTCCACGCCCTGGCGCATGTCCGCGCGCTCGACGAAGTCGGTGCCTATCGCCTGCAGAAACAGCCGCGGCAGTGGCGATTCACGCAATTCGCGCTTGGCGGCGAAACTGAAGCCGCGCTCGCGCAATGCCGCGAGGAGTATCAGCCCGTCGAGATAGCTCGCATGATTGGCGGCCACGACGACCGGTCCCGAAGCAGGAATGTGCTCCAGTCCCTGCACCACCAGGGGCAGTCGGCACAGGCGCAGGAACGCGATGGCCGCGGCGCGGGCGACGCGCCAGCCACGCGCCGGATTGCGCAGCAACAGCGTGACCGACAAGGTCGGCAGCGCAAGTGCGACCAGGCACATGCAGACCCAGACCGAATACGCGAGGCCCGACAGCGCGCGCAGCCGCCGCCGCAGTTCGGGCAGCAGGCTCGCCCACGCAAGACGCGCGAGCTGCACCCATACTGCCGCCGGCTGCGCGCTGCCGCCGCGCTCGTAATATTCGCGGCTGGCCGCGCGCCGGATTTTGCCGCTGGATGTTTTCAGAACTGAATGCGGCGGGGCGAGCACGATATCGTCCGCCGGCAAACCGATCAGATCGATGGCGCGCTCGTTGATGCTGCGCCTTAGCGCTTCCCGAGCATCGTCCGCCGTTTCCCTGGTTTCCGCGAGGACGATTACGCGCTCGGTGCCGGTGCGCGGATCAGGGCTGCCGAACACCGCGACGCAGCCTTTGCGTATGCCCGGGAGCGCGCCTATCGCCTGTTCCAGTTCGTATGGATAGAGATTGCGGCCGCCGCGGATGATGATGTCCTTGGCGCGGCCGCTGATGAAGAGTTCGCCCTCGGCGAGATAGGCGAGGTCCCCCGTGTCCAGCCAGTCTCCGGCGAACAGCTTGCGCGTCTGTTCCGGATTGCGATAGTAGCCGCTGGTCGCAGACGGCCCCTTGAATTGAAGCCTTCCTTCGTTGCGGTCGGCGAGTTCCACGCCGGCCGAGTCGACGACGCGCAGTTGATGTCCGGCGATGACTCGGCCGCAGCACGGTATTTCAAGCGCGGTGGCATCCTCGGACGGTGCGGGCTGCGCCACGCCGTCGTTCTGGAATGTGGTGCGGGCTATGCGATCGACGCGGTAGTGCGTGCCGGGCGCCGGAAAAGCAAGCCCGACGGACGCTTCGGCCAGGCCGTACACCGGCATGGGCGCAGTTGCCGGGAGGCCTTTGCTTCCAAATCGACTGCGAAACGCACCCAGCGTCGCCGGATTTACCGGCTCGGCGCCGTTGAAGGCGTAGCGCCAGCACGACAGGTCCAGGCCCTCGAGTTGATCGTCGCGGATCCGCTTCAGGCAAAGCTCATAGGAAAAATTGGGGCCGCCGGAAAGCGTGCCGCGGTGGCGGTGGATGGCCCACAGCCAGCGGCTGGGATGCGACAGAAACGCGAGCGGCGACATGAGCACGGTGGGAAAGCCCAGATACAGCGCGGCGAACCATGCGCCGATCAGGCCCATGTCGTGATAGAGGGGCAGCCAGCTCACGAACACGTCATTGGAATCCGCGCGTACCGACTCGCCCATGGCGCGTATGTTGGCGACCAGGTTCGCGTGCGTGAGCACGACGCCCTTGGGATCGCCGGTGCTGCCCGAGGTGTATTGCAGGAAGGCGATGTCGCCGGGGGTCGCCGCCACGGGGTTGAAGCCCGCATCGCCTCCGGCGAGATCGTCCGGCATCAGCACCTGCTGCAGCGACTCCACCTGCGAGCGCAGCAACAGCGCCACCGTTTTCGCTTCGGGGATGGTGATCAGCATGGCTGCGCGGCAGTTGCCGAGAATGCCGGCGTGGCGGCGCAGGTGCTCTTCGATCTGGGCCGGGCGTGCCGGCGGATACAGAGGCACAGGAATGCCGCCCGCCATCAGGATGCCGAAAAAGCTGAACAGGTAATCGCGCCCGGTCGGCAGCATGATGGCCACCGGCTGTCCCGGCTGCAGCCCGTACCCGGAAAGCCTGCTGGCACAGCCTGCAGCGCTGCGCCGGAGCGCGGCGTAGGAAAACTCCTCCTCGCCTGTCTCGTGATAAAGATGGACCTGCAGCCGGTCAGGATGCATGGACACATGCCAATCGAGTGCGCCGAGCAGCGTATCGGCTGTGCAGATTGCGCTGCCCCCATCGGCCTGCACCAGGCTGTGTATATCCTTGTCCGGTTCGGCGCGGTGCGCGCCCCGGCTGCCGCGGACGAGCCGCAGCAGGTCGCGCGGCGTTTCGGCGGCGTACAACGCGCGCTCGGGCAGGCTGACGCCGAAGGCGCGCTCTATCCTGAGCACCAGTTCCACGCGCGCAAGGCTGTCCAGGCCGAGCTCGCGTTCGAGCGGACTGTCGAGCGCGGCCCGCGCTGCGTGGCCGTGCGTGTCGAGCACGAGCTGCTCCACCAGGGCCACCATGGCGTCGGCGCTGGCTGTGGGTTCGGTTTCAGAGTTCATTGCACGATGCGAGGATACATCCCCTCATGCTTCCCTATGTCGGATCGTTGCAAAATTCATTTTGGAAGCGGCGCATGGATTGGCTCATCCGCTGTTCCTCATTGGCTGGGTGCTATGATATCCGCTATCAATACAGGCTCGCCATGTGGGATTCAATCTGGATAAACACGCACCTGGCCACGCTGCGCGAAGGCAGGTACGGCGTCGTCAGACGGGCCGCGCTCGCGGCGGAAGGCGGCAGGATCGCCTGGGTCGGCGCGCGCGCCGATCTTCCGCATGAACCGGAACAACTGGCGCGCGAAGTGCACGACTGCGAAGGCCGCTGGATCACGCCGGGGCTGATCGACTGCCACACGCACCTCGTCCACGGCGGCAACCTGGCGCACGACTTCGACTTGAGATCGCAGGGTGCGAGCGAGGAGGAGATCGTTCGCTCCGGCGGCGGCATCCTTGCCACGGTGCGGGATACGCGCAACGCCTCTGAAATGGAATTGATCCGCAGCGCGTCGGCGCGGCTGAAGCGCCTGATGGACGAAGGCGTGACCACGGTAGAGATCAAGTCCGGTTACGGACTGGATACGCGCAACGAGATGAAACTGCTGCGCATCGCGCGCCTGCTGGGCGAGTCCGACGCCGTCACCGTGAATACCACGTTCTTCGGCGCGCCGACGCCGCCGCCCGAATACGAAGGCAGGTCGGATGACTACGTACAATTCGTCTGCGATGAAATGCTGCCGGAGGTGGCTGCAGCAGGCCTCGCCGACGCGGTGGACGCCGATTGCGGCCGCGCTACGCAACAGCAGGCGCGGCGGATGCTGCAAGCCGCCAAGGCGCTGGGGCTGCCGGTGAGGCTGCACGCCGATCTGGATTCGGACTCAGGCGGCGCGGCCCTCGCCGCCTCGCTGGGTGCTCTGTCGGCGGACGGACTGGCGTACGCCAGCGACGCGGGAATCGAGGCCATGGCCGCGGCCGGCACCGTTGCGGTGCTCCTGCCGGGCACGCATTTCTTCACGCGCAGCCAGCGCACGCCGCCGGTGGCCGGGTTGCGCCGCCACCGCGTGCGCATGGCACTCGCCACCGATTGCAATCCGGCCTCTTCGCCCTCGACATCGATCCTGCTCATGCTGAACCTCGCGTGCACGCTGTTTCGCCTCACGCCCGAGGAAGCGCTGGCGGGCGTCACCTGCCATGCGGCGCAGGCACTGGGCCCGGGAGCAAACTGCGGCAGCCTGGAAGCGGGCAAGGACGCGGACCTGGCCATCTGGGAAATCGACGATCCGGCCGAGTTGGCCTACGCCATGGGTGCCAATCCCTGCGTGGGAGTGGTGAAGAGAGGCGTGCCGGTGCATCGGGCGATCTGAGCGAAGCGATTTCCTGCGCCACCCGAGCGGATGAACGCGCGCGCCGGCCACGGTTCCGTCAAAGTCGTCCCCCGTTGAGGTCGATGCCCGAATTGTTGAATGTCTGAGCAGAGCGAGTAGGCGGTGTTTGTGGGTTGATGGCACGTTTTTCCGGGTTTCACGCGCTCAAGGGGTAGAGCAGGCGAAC
>JAPLRD010000398.1 GCA_026399375.1 Pseudomonadota bacterium | reverse complement strand
TCACCTGCATCAGGCCGCGCGCGCCGGCCGATGAAACGGCGTATTTCTTGAACCCGCTCTCGACCTGGATCAGTCCCAGCACCAACTGCGGGTCGAGACCGGCGCGGCTTGCTTCGTAGTGCACGGACTTCAGGAACACGATCCGGCTCTTGTGGTCGCGGATGCGCGTATCCAGGCGCCTGGACATCACGCTGAGCCATTCGACCTCATCCAGTTTGGATTTGAACGCCGAAGTCCGCGGTGCATGGTCGCTTACGGCTTTGGACATCGCGGCCTGCACGCTCGCGGCTAGCGGTTCGTAGATCTGGGCGCCGGCGAATACGGACTCAGGTGCGCCGAGCAATGCGAGGTAAAGCGCCCAGCAGGCTAGAGCTCGCATAACCTCGCTTTGACAAACGCGACCAGTTCTTCCATGGCGACCGGGGTCGATGCAGGATCGCTGCGGCCCTGGTATTCGAGCTTGCCTTCTTTCAGCCCGCGTTCGCCCACCACGACGCGCTGCGGTATGCCTATGAGTTCCATGTCGGCGAACATGACGCCGGGGCGCTCGTCCCGGTCGTCGAACAGCACTTCGATGCCGGCGGCAGTGAGTTCCAGGTAAAGTTTTTCGCAGGCCTCGCGCACCGGTGCGCTCTTCTTGAGTCCGATAGGTACCAGCGCCAACTGGAACGGCGCGATCGGCTGGGGGAAGACGATGCCGCGCGCGTCGTGGTTTTGCTCTATGGCGGCGCCGACGATGCGCGTGATCCCGATGCCGTAGCAACCCATTTCGTAAGCGCACGACTTGCCCGTCTCGTCCAGGAACACGGCTTTCATCGCCTCGGAGTACTTGGTGCGCAGCTGGAAAATGTGCCCGACTTCGATGCCGCGGCAGAGTTCCAGGCTGCCCTTGCCGTCGGCGCTGGCATCGCCGGGCACGACATTGCGAATATCGGCCACCAGCGCAGGCTCCGGCAGATCCCGCCCGAAATTCACGCCGGCTAGGTGAAACCCTTCCTCGTTGGCGCCGCAGATGAAGTCGGACATCGGCGCAACCGTGCGGTCTGCGATGATCTTGATCTTCGCGCTTGCGCCCACCGGTCCGATATAGCCAGGCTTGCATCCAAGGTGCTGTTCGACTTCGGCGTCGGTGGCGAAGCGAAACGGATCCATTCCGGGCAGCTTTTGCGCCTTGATTTCGTTCAGGCTGTGATCGCCGCGCAGCAGCAGCAGGACGAACTCGTCCTCGTGCATCACCGCGATGGCTTTGACCGTCTGAACCAGCGGCGCGCCGATCAGGATGGCGACGTCCTCGCAGCGCGTCGTGTCCGGAGTGGCAACCTTGCGCAACGATGCCGTGCCGGCGGCGCGCGTGCCAGCCGGGGCGAGCGCCTCGGCCAGTTCGACGTTCGCCGCATAGTCCGATTCGGGACAATAGGCGATGGCATCCTCGCCCGAGTCTGCAAGCACATGAAACTCGTGCGAGCCGGTGCCGCCGATGGAACCGGTGTCGGCGGCCACCGCGCGGAACTTCAGCCCCAGGCGGGAAAAAATGCGCGTGTACGTGTCG
>JAPLRD010000296.1:1392-21520 GCA_026399375.1 Pseudomonadota bacterium | reverse complement strand
TTCGATGGTTCCGGTAAAACCCGGCATGCCTGTATTTGCACCAGTCGTTGCAGCGTAGTAACCGGACCCGAAGTTGCCGCTGTAGCCATCCTCCGTTCCGACAAGCCGAAATGGCGTAGCCGTGTTCTGTGCCGTTCCGGAGAAGCCCGCCACGCCTTGAATGACGTTGGTATTGCCGCTGCTGGGATCGTTTACGGTGTACTGCAGGGCAGCAGCGTTAAGTCCCGTGCCGAGCAATTGCCCGCTCAATGAGGCAAAGGGCGTGCCGCCGGTGGTGGATAGCGTGACCGGCGAACCGTTCTTGTTGAACGTGGTCATATCGCCGGAAAAGCCGTAAGAATTCGCGGCCGCAGTGCAGCCAATGCATGAAAACGCATTGAAATAGCTTCCGTTCAGCGGCATGGTGTTGCTCTGCAGAGTCCAGGTGTTGCTAGCGACGGTGAAATCCACGCCGGCGCTCACGGTTTGAGCGGTAAAGTTGGCAGCGAGCGTGGCCTTGTTCAAGGTTCCGACATTCCCAAGCGTGTCGGTGGGTCGAGTGCCGCCCACCAGACTGTAGGTGGACGTGCCGGTCAGGACCTGCGCCAGATAACCAGGGGAGACATCCTGGCCGGTGATCCAGTGCGCGCTGGCCGATCCCAAGATGCTGGTTTGCGGGAAACTGCCCCCGATCACGAACTTGCCTGTCGTTGAGTCATAGGCACCCACACCCGTGGCGCCGGAGGCGTCCTGCCCATAATAGGTTGACGACGATGTCAATTGGCCGCCTTGCCAGCGGCCCCAGGAAAGCCCGGTCGCCGCGTTGCTGCCGGAATCCATCAATGTTCCACCCGACGCCGAGTAAGATTGGCTTCCGCCGACACCCGCAAAGTCGTTGTAGGTGGCAGAGCCACCGGTGACCTGGCCGGCGGCATCTTTGGACAGCGTCATGTTGTTGCCGGACAGATTGAAGTACTGGCCGTTAGAAACCGAGGTCGTACCCGATGTGAAGGTGACAGGGTATGCCGCGATCAGTACAGCCCCAGGAGCAGGCGGCGATGTCGTTGCGGTCGTAGCGGGAGGCGTGGTCGGCGTGGTCGTTGTCGTCGTGGTGCCGGACGTAGTCAGCGAAGTCGTCGTTCCGCCCGCGGTCGATGTCAGCGAGGTCACGTTCAAGGTCGTGCCAGCCGCGTTAGTTGCCGATATGGCGACGGTCGGTGCAACGGTCACCGGAGCGGAGGATGCCGGCGCCGGGGCAGGGCCCGCTGCCGTGCTGGTGGTCGGATCGACTACCGCTGTTTCGCGAACCGATGCGTTCTGCTGTCCTTCCTTCTTGCTTTCGTCCTTGGCTTTTTGCGGCCCCGGCGCCGGCGTCGGTTTGTAGAAAGAAGGGATGCCGGGCAGTATCCGCGGCGCCGCCTTGGCGTCTGGCACATACCCCACCTGATTGCGCTGGATGTCGACTGTGCCCGACTCGTTGCGGATAAAGGCGACGCCGACGTTGACCTTGTCGTAGGTGCCCGGCGGAGCGATCGCGACCCGTCCCGGCGGAGGCGCAAGGATCACCATCGGCTCGTGGTCGGTTCCGCGTATGCCTATCGTGGACGTTTCGGTTTTCACCGTGTAGTTCTGCTTGTTGGTGCGCCCGATGATGCCCGTGATCGTGCGAAAACCGCCGTGCAGAAGGGATACCAACGCGTTCTCGGTTCCGTCCTCCTTGCCGTTGTAACGATAGGTGTCGAAGCCCATGTCGGTATTCGGCCGCACGGCGATGAAGCCGCCGTCCACCATTTTGATCTGCGCAGAAGCGCCGTCGCCGGTAACGATGCGGTCGCCCTCATTGACTTCGGCGCCCTTTTTCAAGGCTGTCGCCTGGCCGGCGCGGTTGACAAGCTTCACATCGCCGATGACGAACTGCACGTTGCCGGCTGCGCTGAAAGCGGCGCCGGCATAGGCGCCAAGCAGCAGCAGGACGGGGAGGGCTCTAAGCGGACTTTTCCAGGAAAGTTGCATGGTGTTCATCCTTGGCAAAATTTACTTGAAGTCACGACGGAGTGTGATCGAAACATCGGTCCGGTCGTGCTCGTAGATGACAATATTGGAGTTGTTGCGCAAATAAGTGACCTGCGGTCGCAGTGTCCAGAATTTGTCGAGATGCCAATTAAAGCCAAGCGAGGCGTCAAGCTGTCTGTCGCCGCGTTTGAGCGATTCGCCCACCGGGCTGAAAGCCGCGTTGGCCAGGCGGTAGTGGCTGGCCTGCGCGCCGAGTCCCGCGAAGAATTCGACTTTTTCGCTGATTTGTATCTGCCCGCCAAACCTCACACCGACGAAGCTCTTGTCGCCGTCTGCTCGCAACGGGGCATCGTCTTTTCCGGAAAAGAAGGTCGTCGATATAACTCCTTTTCCATCGTTAAATACGTGCAGCCAGTTCATGCCTACCGTGGTTTGGTCAAAATCATTGACGCTGATCGTGGGCTCGAAACGGTAACGGGCGAACTGTCCAAACGTGTTCAATTGATTCGCAGGATTGATCAGGTGCCGCCATTCCACGCTGGCGCCGCTGGTATCACGGTTGTTCTTGCCGTCCAGCTCGAATTTTCCGCCCAGCAGGCCCAGACGCACGACGTCCACACCTTCGCCAAGGGAAATGCCTGCGCGTCCATCCAGGCTGTTGGAACTGAATGTGTTCTCTGTCCTGTTGTCGCGGACGCGCACATCGGCGCCGGCGTAGATGCCGAACTTCGGGACGAACTGGTGGCTGATTTCGCCGCCCAGGTTGACTCCGAAATAATTGTCCGGCGCTTTCACGTTGCCGGGGTTCAAAGTGAACATCAGATTGCCCAGCGCCGGCACCGCTATCTGGCTCTGGCTGGTGGCGAAATTGACATTGGAATCGTGACCTACGCTGGCCTCGATATAGCCGCTGGCCTTGGTCTGCTTGGCGCTTTCCTGTTTCTGCATCGCCGCCATGTAGTTGGCGATCACCGTGCGTGCGGCCGGAGGGGGATCCTGCGTCAGGACGGTGTCGAATTCGGTCTTGGCGCGGGCAAAGTCACCCAACGCGAAGTAAGCGCGCCCCATGTCCAAGCGCGCTCCTGCGTGATTGGGATCGACCGCCAAAACGCGCTCAAACGCGATGGTGGCTTTGTCCGGTTTGCCGCTGTCCAAAGCTGCGATCCCAAGAAGGTAGTCGTAGTTGATGTTGCCCGACAGTTCGAACTCAAACGGCTCGAGCAGTAAATAAGCCTCCGCCGCTTTGCCTTGTTTCATCAGGGCTTCAGCCCCTGCAAGATCGGGTTCTGCCGCTAGTGCGGCATTTCCGGTCACCCACAAGCCAAACCCCAAGGCAAGCAATGTGCGCTTGATCGAAAATAAATTTGCCATGAAATACTTACCCCCCAACTTGAGCTTCTTTACAGGGTCGAGAAACCGCGAATTCAGTGAGGTAATTATGCTCCGAATTTGGCAGAGAAAAAAGGGAGAACGCGCCTATGAATTACACTTTTGTCCCCATGCCTAATTCCTCCGACAGTTCGATGCACGCATACTTCTCACTGATTGACTTTAGCCTATCGGCACCGTTGTTCAAATATAACTGCGTAACCGCGATATGCATATGAGCCATTCGTCCAAGTGCCGGCGGGCTGACTTGAAAGCAGGGCGATCGTTGCTTCCATGATGAAGCAGTCATCCAGTATCATTGGCCGGTACGCCAGGGTGGTGAAATTGGTATACACAGCGGGCTTAAAACCCGCCGCCGCTAATCCCGGCATGCCGGTTCGATTCCGGTCCCTGGCACCATTTCGTGGTCCGTAGACGAGCCCATCGCGCAAGAATAGCGTTCGCTGCGAAAACTGTGCTTGAGTTTCCTGCGTTTGTAACGATATAAGCTACAATAACCCCAGGAAATTATCATGATCGTTTTCGACCTTATCTGCAGGGATCAGCACCGGTTCGAGGGTTGGTTTGCCTCGGGTGAGGACTTTGCCGCGCAAAAGGTTCAGGGGCTGCTTGAATGTCCCGTGTGCGGCGGAGCGCACGTGGAGAAGCTCCCAGCGGCGAAAATTCGAACTCAATCCGAGCCGGCGATGCCTGACCAGGCCAGCAAACCGGAATCTGACAATCGGGAAAAGCTGGATGTCTCCAGGATCATCGATTACATCCTCTCGCACAGCGAAGATGTCGGAAAGGGTTTCGCCGAGGAGGCGCGCAAGATTCATTACCAGGAATCGTCCCAACGCAGCATTCGGGGCGTTGCCACAAAAGCGGAAACGGAGGATTTGAAGGACGAAGGGATCCCGGTGTTTTCCCTGCCGATTCCGCCACAGGATCGCTGGAATTAGGAGCTTCCAGTCGGCCTGATTTAAATGCGCATATGTGTATTATGTTAAATAATACAGCTCGTTAAATCAACCGCTTATTCTTTTGCACCTGCCTGCCTAAGCGCATCAACCACAGCCGTATTCCCCGCCTTTAGCGCCCAACCGAGCGCACTCGCACCGATGTCGCTTTTAAGGTTGGGATCCGCGACTTCCCACAGAAGCAATTTCACGGTCTCCAGATGTCCGCTGCGCGCGGCCAGCATCAGCGCAGAAATGCCATTCGGCGAAACCGCATCGATTTCGGCACCTTTTTCAAGAAGGTATTTGACCATATCGGTCTTGCCTTGCCAGGCGGCATAAATCAGTGCATTCCATCCGGGTTGATTAACTGCAGCCCCCTTATCAATCAACAGTTTGACCATCTCAAGGTTGCTTTTGGCAGCCGCCAGCATAAGCGCGGTCTCACCGTAGCTGTTCCGGGCTGCCAGGTTGGCTTTGCGCTCGAGGAGGCGTTTTACCAGATCCAGGTGACTCTCCCGCACGGCAAGCATCAACAGCGTATTGGCCGAAGGATCGGTGGTATTTACGTCCAGGCCTCTCGCAAACAACGCCTCAGCGGCCGGAATATTGTTCAGTTTGATTGCGTTGAGGATTTCGTCATACGCATTAGCGCCAACCCAGTTTGAATGAGTAAAAATTAGCGATATAAACCATATTTTTAATAAGATACGACACATACATAATGCCTTACATTAAGTTTGATCAGAAAGGAAAAGCCGAAAAAAATTCGCCGCAGTCGCTGCCGCAACCGACTCCAGCGAGACCGCCCTTAAGCGCGCAATCTCCTCGGCCACATGCTTGACCCAGGCCGGCTCATTGGTTTTCCCGCGATGGGGCACCGGCGCCAGATAGGGTGAATCAGTTTCTATGAGCATGCGCTCCAACGGAACGCTCTTGGCCACTTCCTTCAGCGAAAGCGCACTCTTGAAGGTCACGATACCAGAAAACGAGATGTAGAAATTGAGATCCAAGGCAGCCTGTGCCATTTCCATGGTTTCGGTAAAGCAGTGCATGACGCCACCCGCGTCGGCGGCACCTTCCTCCCGCATGATGCGCAACGTGTCCTCGCCTGCCTCTCTAGTATGAATAATCAGAGGCTTGTGACACTTCCGCGCGGCGCGTATATGGGTCCGAAAGCGGGTGCGCTGCCACTCGAGGTCGCCGTCTTGTCGGTAGTAATCCAGACCAGTTTCGCCGATGGCAACGACTTTTGGGTGCTGCGCGTGTTCTACCAGTTCCCGCACAGAAAGGATCGCGCTTGCATCGTGATCAGGGTGAACACCCACCGAGGCAAAAATCTGGGGATGCCGCTCCGCCAAGGAAAGAACCTTAGAAAAATCGGCCATATTGACGCTGGCGCAGAGTGCGTGTGTAACACCGTTGCGGGCCATGTTCTCGAGAATCTCGGGAATCCGGCCGGAAAAATCGTCAAAATCGATGTGGCAGTGGGAATCGACAAACATGGAATAGCTATGCTATCCGCTTGTAAGAAAAGAATAAATCATCGAAAAAGAGGCGTGCGTTCAAAGGGTGCTCCGAAACCGCTTTCATGGCACAGAGTTCACTGTAAAAGCGCAGCAAATTCAAGGTCGGCATGGCTCGGACGACCTGGCCGAGCGCTCTTTCCTGCCCAATGTTGTAACGCGCTTTGCCGCAGCTTGCCATCGCGACCAGATCGTAGGTCCACTTAAGCATCCAGCCCACAACCAGACCGGGCTGCAGCCTTTGGCAAAAATCGGCCAAACTGAGCGCGCTCGTTGCCGGCTGTCCCAGAAGATCGTACAAGCGGTGCCGGGTCTCCGCCTCGTCATCATCCAGTGTTGCCGCCTCCAGCGGCGCATCGCCGGCGAAGGCCAGCGCTGCCGTCGTGGCTTTGCCGCTTTGGCTCTTCAACCAATTCAGCGACAACTCCCGCGGCGGTAACGCAAGTGCAAACGCGTGGCAGCGGCTGCGCACGGTTGCGAGCAAGCGTCTTGGCTGATGAGATACCAGCAGAAAAATCACACCTGAGGAAGGTTCCTCCAAACTCTTCAACAGCGCATTGGCCGAGCCCGGATTCATGCTTTCGGCCGGGTGGATCAGCACCACCCGGTTGCCGTTGCGATGGGATCCGACATTAAGAAAATCGCCAAGTGCTCGTATTTGTTCGATTTTTATCTGCTTGCTAGCTTTCTTCTTTCCCTCTTCGTCAGCTTCGCCCCCCTCCGCAATGTCTTCTGCGGCGGAAAGCGCTTCGGGCTGAACGAGGCGGAAATCGGGGTGATTGCCGGCTGCAAACCAGCCACAGGCAGGGCAGGCACCGCAGGCCAAACCGCTCTTTAGCCGGTTTTCGCACAACAGAGACTGCGCCAGGGCCTCGGCAAGATGCAATTTGCCTATGCCGGGACGTCCGTGAAAAAGGAGCGCATGGGGCAGGCGGTCGCGCATCTCGACGAGGCGACTCCACACTTCTTCCTGCCACGGATAGTAGTTTATTGACAAAATGTTACAATAATATCTTCAAGTGATTGACGAATATCTGTTACGGTCCGGCCAGCGTCGATCAGCCGGATTCTTTGAGGACTTCTGGCGGCGCGGGAGAGATACACCTCCCTTACGCGTTTGAAGAAATCCAGGTTCTCCTGTTCAAAGCGATCCGGTGCCGCTGTGGCCGCGGAACGGCGGCGCTTGGCCTCTTCGACCGACAGATCGAAAACCAGGGTCAGGTCGGGCTGCAATCCCTGCTGAACCCAATTCTCAAGGACCTCGATCCGGCCCAGATCCAGCCCGCGCCCGCCGCCCTGGTAGGCGAAGGTCGCATCGGTGAACCGGTCAGAAAGCACCCAGGTGCCCGCGTCCAGCGCCGGCAGGATCACCCGGGCAAGGTGCTCCCGCCGGGCGGCGAACATGAGCAGCGCCTCGGTCTCGAGATGCATTGACTGGGCCAAGACCAACTTGCGCAGCTCTTCCCCTAGCGGCGTTCCCCCCGGCTCACGGGTCACCACGACCGCCTTGCCCTCAGCCTCCAGCCGGCGGGCGATCCAGTCCATATGCGTACTCTTGCCCGCACCGTCCACGCCCTCCAGGGTGATGAACCTGCCGCGCATTTCAGCGCCCTCCCCGCCGTTGATACTTGGTCACGGCCCGCTCGTGCTCCGCCAGGCTGCGTGAAAACTCGCTCGACCCATCTCCGCGGGCGACAAAATAAAGCGCCGGTGTATTCGCCGGGTGCAGCGCAGCCTGGAGCGACGCCAGGCCAGGCATGGCGATGGGCGTCGGCGGCAGTCCCGGCCGGGTGTAAGTGTTGTGGGGCGTATCGGTGAGCAGGTCCTTCTTGCGCAGATTGCCGTCGAATTTCTCGCCCATGCCGTAGATCACCGTCGGGTCGGTCTGCAGCAACATGCCCATGCGCAGGCGATTGACGAACACACCTCCGATCTGTGCGCGGTCGCTGGGCTGGCCGGTTTCCTTCTCGATGACCGATGCCAGGATCAGCGCTTCGTAAGGACTTTGAAACGGCAGGTCCGGCGCACGTGCTTCCCAGGCAGACTGAAGCTGCCTGCTCATCGCCTTGTACGACCTTCTCAGTATCTCCAGATCGCTGGTGCCTTTGCCAAACAAATAGGTATCGGGAAAGAACAACCCTTCCGGGCTGCCCTTCGCGGCCCCCAGCCAGGCCATGATTTCGTCGTCGCCGAGCGGCGTGCTGTCGTGCCTGATTTCCGGAACGGCATTGAGCGCGGCTCGCATCTGGCGGAAGGTCCAGCCTTCGATGAACACGATCTCCGACTGGGTCACATCGCCTGCGGTCAGCTTTTCGAGCAGATCGAGCTGCGAAATACCGCTACTTACCTCGTAGCTGCCGGCTTTGATGGCGCCGGCTTTGCCCAGAAGCCGGCCGAGCAGGTTGAATTGCCATGCGCCCAATTCCACACCGGATTCGACCATCTGCCGCGTGGCGCTTTTCAAGCTGCTGCCCGGTTTGATTGAGAAATCTGCGGGATCAGAACGCAGCTTCACCGGGCCGAACGCGTGCCAGGTGAGATTCGCGGCCGCCAGCAGCGTCAAACACAGTGCTACGATGAACATGCGCTTGATCCATGACCACATTCGTTTGCGGGCTTTTCCGTACGGGGAGACTGGGATTCCGGGCGCTATAATCCGCCCTTGAATTTCATATTATCACGCATACTTAGACCATAATCCAAATCTGAAAAACCCTATGTCTGCAAAACGCCGATGAATTCCGACTGGCAAACATTTCTGATCCAACGCGGCGCCGGCTTCGAGGCTGATACTGCGCGTCATTTCGGCGATGCCGCTGCGGAATTGCGCGCGGCGCGCGACGGAAGCGTCGTCTGCCCTTTGCTTCACCTGGGGCTGCTCGAATGCAGCGGAGAGGATGCGCAGGCCTTCCTCCATGGTCAACTCAGCAACGACGTCAAATTGCTTGCGCCTGAGCATAGCGAATACGCCACCTATTGCTCGGCCAAGGGGCGCATGCTCGCCAATTTTCTTATCTGGCGCGAGGCGTCGGCCTATTGCCTGCAATTTTCACGTTCCCTGCTGCCGGCGATCCAAAAGCGGCTGACCATGTACGTCATGCGCTCCAAGGTGAAGCTCGCCGATGCGGGGGAGTCCAGAGTCGTTCTTGGCCTTGCCGGAAGCGCAGCCGGGAGCGCATTGAAGGATTTGTTTTCTGCACTGCCGCAGCAGGCGCACGAAGTCGTGCACGATCCCGCCAACGGCACGCTGATCGCCCTGCCCGGCGACAGGTTCGAACTCATCGCCGAACCTGAAGCGGCAAAGCGGTTGTGGGACAAGCTGGCGACAACACTCACGCCGGTGGGAACGCCCTGCTGGGAGTGGCTGGAGATCCGGAACGGCATTCCGCTGCTCACGCCGCCGACCCAGGAACAGTTCGTGCCGCAGATGGCGAACATGGAACTGATAGGTGCGGTGAATTTCAAGAAGGGCTGCTATCCGGGCCAGGAAATCGTCGCCCGAACGCAGCACCTCGGACAGATCAAGCGCCGCATGGTCCTGGCGCACCTGACGGGCGAAGTCAGGCCCGAGCCCGGCGACGAACTTTTCGGCACGGCAATGGAAGATCAGTCGGCCGGCATGGTGGTCAATGCGCAGGACGCGCCCGAAGGCGGCTACGATCTGCTGGCGGTGCTGCAAACGTCCAGCATCAGCGAAGGCACGGTGCATTTCAAGTCACCCGACGGACACAAACTGAGCATCCTGCCCCTGCCCTACGCGGTATAAGGCTGTCCGCATGTGCCTGATCCTGATCGCGTACCGTGCGCATGCCGCCTATCCCCTGGTGATCGCGGCCAACCGCGACGAATACTACAGACGGCCCACTGCGCAGGCGGCGTACTGGGCGGACCACAGCCACGTCCTGGCCGGGCGCGACCTTGAGTGCATGGGCACCTGGCTCGGCGTGACGCGCGACGGCCGCTTTGCCGCCCTCACCAATTTTCGCGACCCGCGCGAGCACAAGGCCGACGCGCCATCGCGCGGCCATCTGGTGAGCGATTTTCTCGTTTCGAACCTGAATCCGCGCACCTATCTCGAGTCGATCAAGGACGGTGCGTCGCGCTACAACGGCTTCAATCTGTTGCTTGGAGACGCGGACGGCGTCTTCTGTTTTTCCAGCCGTGAATCTGCGGCGCAAGAGCTACCGCCTGGAATTCATGGTCTGTCGAATCATCTGCTCAACACGCCATGGCCGAAAGTGGTGCGCGGCAAGCGGCGCCTGCAGCAGACGTTGGCGCGCGGGCCAGACACAGACGCTTTGCTGCAACTGCTGGCCGACCGCGACCCCGCGCCTGAAGGTGAGTTGCCCAATACGGGTGTGGGCGCAGAAAGGGAAAGCCTGCTGTCGCCGGCGCTGATCGTGTCGCCTGAATACGGGACCCGCGCATCGACCGTGCTGCTGTTTGGAACCGATGCCGGCGTGCGTTTCACCGAGCGCACCATCCTGCCAGGAGGAATCCCCGGACCGACCGTGAGCCTGTCCTTCAGTCTGAAGGCGTAGCCAGAGCGCGCTGCATGGCGACGTGGGGAATCTCCGCCTCCATGAACTCCGGGCCGATGACCTCGAACCCGTAGCGCCGGTAGAACCCTGCGGCATAAGATTGCGCGTTCAGTCGCACGCTCGTATGGCGCCGCTGGCGCGCTTTTTCAACCAGGGTTTGCAACAGCAGAGCGCCCACGCCTTTGCCGCGCCATTCCTTCAACACCGCCATCCGGCCGACATGGCCGTCGGGAAGCAGCCGCCCGGTTCCAACTGCCATGCCGTCGGCGGAATATGCGAGCGCGTGGTCGCAACCGGCGTCCCGGTCGTCCATTTCCAGCGCCAGCGGCACACCCTGTTCGAACACGAACACCTGCTCCCGTATTTTGCTCGCCTCCAGGCGCGCATCCTCCCAATTGCAGAGACGGACCGTGAAAATTTGCGCTGACATGGCGGGTATAATACGCGCCTTCTTTGAGAGAGAATCATGCACAGTCTCTGGGACGACGACGAAGCGGCGAAATACCCGGGTGAACTCGGTTTGCGCGTCTACACCTCGCGCCTGCTCGGACGCGACAAGACGCTGGTACTGCACGGCGGCGGCAACACCTCGGTCAAAGTGGTGCAGAAGAACCTGTTCGGCGAGGACGAAAACGTCCTCTACATAAAGGGCAGCGGTTGGGATCTAGAGACAATAGAGGCCGCCGGCTTCGCTCCGGTGCAACTGGACTACCTGCAGCGCCTGGCCAGGCTGGATCAGTTGTCGGACACGCAGATGGTGAACCAGCTGGCGACACACATGCTGAAATCGTCGGCCCCGGCCCCTTCGGTCGAAACCATCCTGCACGCCAGTCTGCCGTACAAATTCGTCGACCATACCCATGCCGACGCCGTACTGACCATCACCAACGCCCCCGAAGGGGAGCGCCGTATCCGCGCGATCTACGGCGACACGGTCGTGGTCATTCCCTACGTCATGCCGGGCTTCGATCTCGCCATGCTCTGCGCCAGGGAGTATCCGCGCCAGGCTGGCCCCAATACGATAGGCATGGTGCTCATGAACCATGGCATATTCTCCTTCGGCGAAAGCGCGCGGCAATCCTACGAACGCATGATCGATCTCGTCGGCCGCGCCGAGGATTACATCAAGCGCGAGCGAGCGTGGGACATACCACGTGCCGACGTCAAGCCAGCACGAATTGAATTCCTTCACCAGGCGCAGCTTCGACACAGGCTGTCGACCGTGTCGGGTGGGCCCATGATCATGGCGACGCATTCCGACGACGAGACCTTGGCCTTCGCGCAACGTGCGGACCTGGGCAAACTCTCGCAGCAGGGGCCGGTCACGCCGGACCACATCATCTACACCAAGCATGTGCCCATGTTAGGTGCCGACGTGGACGCCTACGTTTGCAATTACAAGTCCTATTTCGACGAGCACGCCCCGCAGGCGAAAGGGCCCAAGACCATGCTCGATCCGGCTCCGCGCGTGGTGCTGGCGCCGGAATTCGGCCTCGCAGCTGCGGGCAGGACCGCGAAAGATGCGGCCATAGTCGCGGAGCTATATCGGCACAGCATGCGGATCATGCAACGCGCGAACGCGCTGGGCGGCTATCGCTCTTTACCGCCGCGCGATCTGTTCGAAGTCGAATACTGGGATCTGGAGCAGGCCAAATTGAAGCGAGGCGGCAATCCCCTGCCCTACACCGGCGAGATCGCGCTGGTCACCGGCGCGGCATCGGGCATCGGCAAGGCCTGCGTCGATTCGCTTCTCGCGCGCGGCGCGGCGGTCGTCGCATTGGATATCAATCCTGCGGTCGAGACGCTGTATCCGCGCCAGGATTTCCTCGGGATGCGCTGTGACCTCACCGACGAGCAGGCGATCAGGCTCGCGCTGGAACGCGCGGTCCTCACCTTCGGCGGTCTCGACATGCTGGTGCTGAACGCAGGCATCTTTTCGGCGACGCGCAAGATCAGCGAGCTTGGAACCGAGGAATGGCGCAGAGTCATGGCAATCAACCTCGACGCAAACCTGGTTCTGCTGCGCGCCTGCCACCCGCTGCTAAAGCTTGCGCCCAAGGGCGGGCGCGTGGCGGTCATAGGCTCCAAGAACGTGCCCGCACCCGGGCCCGGCGCCGCGGCCTATTCCGCTTCCAAGGCCGCACTGAATCAACTTGCCCGCGTCGCGGCGCTGGAATGGGGTGCGGACGGCATACGCATCAATTCCCTGCATCCCAACGCGGTGTTCGATACGGGCATCTGGACCGACGAGGTGCTGGCGCAGCGGGCGAAGCACTATGGTCTCAGCGTAGAGGGGTACAAGACCAACAACGTGCTCAAGACCGAAGTCAGGAGCCGCGACGTGGCCGAACTCGCCGCGGAAATGTGCGGCCCCCTGTTCGCCAAGACCACGGCGGCGCAGGTTCCCGTCGACGGCGGCAATGAACGCGTAATCTAGGAACGTCAGAACTATGCAAGTCGAAACCCTGCGCTGGAAAGATGACCGGCTGGAACTGATCGATCAGCGGCGACTGCCGCATGAATTCGTGTACGTCGTGGCGCCCCGGCCATCGGCTGCACGGCTGCCTACGGCGTGGCCGTGGAAGCCACGCGCCGTGCAAACGACCCGCGTGCGCAGTTCGACGCAGCGCTGGAGCAGGCGTTCAAGGTGCTCGAGGCGAGCCGCCCGACTGCGGTCAATCTGTTCTGGGCGGTGGCGCGCATGCGCGAATGCCACGCGCAAACCCGCAGGGAGTCAACCAGGTCAGCGGCCGCGTCGCTGCTTGCGCTGGCGCAAATGATGCGCGCCGAAGACATCGATATCTGCCGTGCCATCGGCCGGCATGGCGCCGCCCTCATCCCCGAGGGCGCGCGCATCATGACCCACTGCAACGCCGGCGCGCTCGCCACGGCCGGCCACGGCACGGCGCTGGGTGTGATCCGCACGGCGCGCGATGCAGGCAAGAAGATCAGCGTGGTCTCAAACGAAACCCGGCCCTACCTCCAGGGCGCGCGGCTCACCGCCTGGGAGATGGTGCAGGAAAACATCCCTGTTACCCTGGTGACCGACAACATGGCGGGCCACATCATGCAGCGCGGCCTCATCGACGTCATTGTCGTCGGCGCCGACCGCATCGCCGTCAACGGCGATACGGCGAACAAGATCGGCACCTACACGCTGGCGGTGCTCGCCGAGCGCCACCGCATTCCGTTCTATATCGCGGCGCCGCTTTCCACGATCGATATCGCCATTGCCGATGGCAGCGCCATTCCGATCGAGGAGCGCGACCCTGCGGAAGTCACCGGATTTCGCGGAGTTCGTTGCGCGCCGGAAGGCGTTAGCGTGTTCAACCCGGCTTTCGATGTTACGCCGGCGGCGCTAATTACCGGATTGATCACTGAAAAGTGCGTTATAGATCGGCCGGACGCGACCAAAATCCGCAGACTGTTTGGCTACTGAATATGGGAATCCAAGTGCCGCAGCCCTGCGGGTATGCTTACACTTGCTTATTGCTCAAACCTAAATCGAAGGAAGCGTGAACATGGCGGATACCGATAGTCTCAAAGACACTAAAGAATACTTCCTCGACGTCCCCGTACGATCTCAGCAGTCGAACGTTCGCGGCGCGAACGCTCTGGACTGGGGAATGCAGAATCGGCTTTCGCGAATCTTCCGGCCAAGCTCGGGAAAGACCGTTATGCTGGCTGTTGATCACGGCTACTTTCAGGGTCCGACCGCGGGCCTGGAGCGGGTCGACGTCACCATTGTTCCCTTGCTTCAGAATGCAGACGCACTGATGTGCACTCGCGGCATCCTGCGCAGCACCATCCCTTCGTCGCTGCGAAGCGGCGTCGTGTTGCGCGCAAGCGGCGGACCCAGCATCCTCAAGGAATTGTCCAATGAGCACGTCGCGGTGGACATGGACGACGCCGTGCGGCTCAACGTGGCCGCAGTCGCAGTGCAGGTATATATCGGCGGAGAATTCGAGTCGCAGTCAGTTCGAAACATGACCCAGCTTGTAGACGCCGGCCTGGGCCGCGGCATCCCGGTGCTGGGAGTGACCGCCGTCGGTAAGGACATGGTCCGCGACGCGCGCTATTTCCGTCTGGCCTGCCGCATTTGCGCCGAACTCGGCGCGCAAGTCCCGGTGGTGATGGCGGGCGGCAAGAAGCTGCCTGAACTCGATGCGCTGACGATGGCTTACCGTGCGGTGCAGGAGGGTGCGGCGGGGGTGGACATGGGGCGCAACATCTTCCAGTCGGACGCACCGACTGCGATGATCCAGGCGGTGAACCGGGTTGTGCACGAGCAGATGAAGCCCGAGCATGCCTACGAGTTGTACCAGACCTTGCAGCGCGAGGGCACCGGACGTAACGCCTGACTTCCACGTGGGCAGTCTAGATGGTTGCAGCGCCGGTCAGGATTCCAGAATGTCCACCAGCGTACCCGGCGCCGCCAGATCAAACAGTTCGATGATGTCGCGGTTGCGCATGCGGATGCAGCCGATCGAGCCGGGACTGCCCATCTGCGCACTGTCCGGACTGCCGTGGATGTAGATGTAACGCTGCATCGTGTCCACGTCGCGCAGTCTGTTGAACCCCAATTCACAACCGGACAGCCACAGGATGCGCGTCAGGATCCAGTCTCGTCCCGGATTGCGCTCCCCCAATTCCGGCGTGTAGATTTCGCCGCTGGGCCTGCGTCCCTTGAATATCGTATTCTCCGCCGCCCCGGCGCCTATCTTCGCCCGGACGATGTGCCGGCCGCGCGGCGTGCAATAGCTGTCCTTCAGTTCCCCCGGGCCGTTCTTCGACGTCGATATCGAATAGCTGCGCGCCGGCCCGCCGGCGTCGTCCAGCAGTTTTAACGTCTGTTCCGCCAGGTGGATTTCGATGCGCGCCATCTCAGGCCTTGACCCGCTTTGCGGCAAAGAATCCGCGCAGCAGCGCGCCGCACTCTTCCGCCATCACACCGGCCGTGACCGTCGCGTGATGATTGAGCCTTGGTTCCGCGAACAGGTTGACCACGCTGCCGCAGGCGCCTGTCTTCGGATCCGCCGCACCAAAGACCAGCCGCGCGATGCGCGCATGCAGCATGGCGCCCACGCACATGGCGCAGGGCTCCAGCGTGACATACAGCGTGCAATCAGGCAGGCGGTAATTGCCCAGCGCGTTTCCGGCGGCGCGCAGGGCCTGCATTTCCGCATGCGCCGACGGATCGTGGCCGCTTATCGGTGCATTGAATCCCGCGCCGACGATCATTCCGTCCCTGACCACGACGGCGCCGACGGGTACCTCGCCCGCCTCCTGCGCCGCGCGCGCCTGCTCCAGCGCCGCCAGCATGAAAGTATCGTCGTCAGGCACGGTTTCGCGGAAAGCGCTGCTGTCCCTGTCTCGCACTGATCGCGGCTACTCCCACTCTATTGTCAATTGGCATCGCACTGCCCTGAAATTATTAGCCAATTTATGTCCTTAGATTGAAAGTACCGTCAGAATTACCGTCACAACTCACTTGCTTCAATGGTATCTCAATCGCCCGGCACCTGCATCAAACGTGTCAGCGATTTCCCTCGCTAGACGTTATCGGACGATGGACCAATCTCCACCGCGCTACCCCGTAACCATTGAGATGGAAGGCAAGACGTACAAGGGCAGCTGCTGGGTGGCCGGCAAGATACTCACCGTCTCTACCGGCCTGGGCGGCAAGAGCAGACAAGTCGGAGAGTCCGCGCCAGAGGATCTGGCAAAGCAGTTCCTTCAGGAACTCGCAAAGGACGGGAAGGCTTAGAAATTCGTGTGGTTCACCGCGATCGTACAGTGCCACTCCTGGACAACGGAAAACCGCCCTTCCCGCCCGTCGCATCGCTCGAAGCCCCGCAGTACCAATATCCAGTTGCCCAGGTTCACGAGCACCGGCTCGTAGAGGTCCGGCAGCAGCCGCTCCGGTAGACCTCCGCCAGACAGCAGGCTGGCATAGCGCACATGCCCGTGTTTCGTAGACATATCAGCCATAGACAACGCCCCCACCAAGACTTGCTGGTTAATCCAGTCACTGTGCTTGAGGCGACGGCCACGGCGCCGCATAGGCAGTACGCGAACGTGCAAGTGACAGGCCCGCTGCTCGCAGCAGGTTAGGCCGCAATGGCTTCCCGCCGCGCCTGATCACGGGCAGATAGAACTTCATCGACCTGCTCCGTTACAGCTTCAGCCGCCAGCGGGAAACAGGCGTCGCAGTTCGGGCACTGCCAGAACGCCACGCCACCAGGGGCACGGTAGCGCTGGATTTCATTGCTCTGGATCGGGCTGTGACAGGCTGGGCAGCACATACTGTATTTTTATACAGCTTTTGAGGCCGAAGGTCAAGATTGCGCGCAACCAAGCCCGCCGCATCGAAGGGCTGCTTCCATATTCACGGGGGTTCACACACTCGGCCAAGAGCGGTCTGTCGAGAATTTCCTTGATACAAGCCGCTCGATGTACGTTGACGGGATGACAAGTCATGTGGTGCCTATTTCGAGTGAGTTCGCGGCTGCCTATCTCGATCGCCAAGGTTGAGGAAACAACGGCTTGGGCGTAGTCTGACTGTGTGGGACCCCATTTTTGGGGTCTTACAATGCCCAATTTAGGCGCCGACTTCTTGTTAGCCGTCAATACAACCATCCTACGTACAAGTGACAAGAACAATTACACGCACTGTAAACTTTGAACAGCTAGAAAGTCGCGGCCAAAGCGCGGCTACTGTCATAAAGCTGATGATGGCGTGTAATGATCTCCAGTTGGCGAATGAGTCGCTATCAGAATGGAAGAAAGAGCAGTCTATGGCGCGAAAGCCGCGACAATCTGGTGCAGGCATGTATTTTGTCCGCCTTCAGATTGCGCACCTATTCGAAGGATTGAAAGTAATCGCCGAGATCAAGAACGATCCGGCTCTTCTTTCACTTGTTCGTCAGACCGACGCACAGACACAACAGTCTTTTGCGAATCTGGAACAATTCCTGCCTGGAGGCGCTCAACGAGCCAGGATGGAGAAGCTGATGGGGCGTATTCGTAGCAACTTGACCTTTCACTACGAAGCAAGCGGAAGGTTACTGGAAAGGGCCATTGCCGACCGAGCCGCGCGTCCCGAGGCTCGCCTATCGTCAGTGACTAGGGGCAGCACTGCTTACCTTTGGCATTTCAAGGCCGCCGACGACATCGTTGATAGCGTCGTTGTCCGCCAGATATGGGGAATTCCTCGCTCTGCTGATGTCCGCCTAGAAGCAGATAAGGTTGCGGACGAACTGCACCAAGTGTTCTTATGGTTTGTTGATTTCGCCGGGGAGTTCATTTGGAAATACTGTGGCAATTGACGGCTAACCCCGCAGGGCACGCGGACGCGCGGAAACTGCCGCGCATCTGGTTGCTGGCGCGACTGCGCGTTGCTGGCTGCGAATGTTCGGTGGCTCGATGAAGGCGCTACGCTGGATGGCTGAATTCAACACAAAGCGATCCTTCCGGTAGAGGGCGTACTACCATCTCTAAGTCAGCTCCACAAATAACGCATCACAATCACTATGTACCGATTTGGTACCAGAAGGGCTTTATCGTTAACTCGCTCAGGGCGCTCACCGCGTCGAGGCTGCTAATCTATGGCGGCGTCGATGCGTGCAGCGCGGAGGGCCTGACCGGACTCCCTACGGTATTGCCCGACGGCGGCGCACTTCCCTCCCCCCGGTACGCTACAGTCGTAACATGCGACGGCCAATCAGAAATGCCGACGATCTGGCGCTGCCCGTCGTACCAGGAAGGCACCTTTCCAATTTGGCGCATTTTCGAACGCGACGAAATCGTTGCTGTCGGGTTGCTCGCGGTCGGCAATATGTACTGGGTAAGACCGAGTACGGCACTGAAGTGCCGCCAGTCCGATTCGGCCGCGCCGTAGCGTGCATGTTCGCTCATGCTGGCCGCGTCGGATGGAAAATTCATAGCAACGCAGGAAGATGGGTTCATGCGAGTGTCGCCGCTGAACACCACCCCTTAGGCCCAGGCCGGCAGGATGTCTTGGCCTGCGAAACATTGGGGCACATCACCACCCGCGTCAAAGTCGCTTTGCACGCGCTCAAATACTCATCAACCTCAGCCTCATCCCAAGCAGCGCAGCGTGGTGAGAGCATGAAGTGCTTCGGGAACCGGCCGGCCTTCTCAAGGTTGTAGATTGAGGTATATGAGAGCCCAGTCTTAGCCTTGACTTCCGGCCGCCTGAGGGCGCGCTTAATTGCCATATCGTTCCCCTGTTGTGAAATGAATTTGAGAACGAATAGTTTCATCAATTCCCTCCCGGCTGGTCGGGACAATTCGGGAATCAGAAAACATAAAGGCCGCATCACGCGGCCTATGTATTGTGATAAGAATTGCTCGTCTATTTGTCTATGCCATACTCCTCGCGCCACTGGTTAATCTTGTTGATCGCTGTTTTATCCTTCATCTTCTTTAGGTGTCCTTCGCTTCTTAGGAACTTTAGCCATTCACTTCCCGTAAGACGCCTTTGCGACACCCAATTGCCGCTCTCGTCAAGAACATCAAAATCGGAAATCATCCTCATGCACTCCTTCGCTCTGCGTTCGCTCTCTGGCGGGCCATAAAAGCCTATTGCTTTTAGTGCCGCAGGTGCGGCATCACGTCCGCGCCCGCTCTTACCAACGACATCCTTGCAGATTCGCTCGGCAACGCATTGCACCCAGTACAAAGTCTGAACAACATCCGCATCGCCCGAGGCAATTTCCTTCCAAAGCTCCATCGCATCAATCGTTGTCCCTCCTCTACGGCTGAGCAAACGCTCAAAATCGGGGCCGTAGTCGCCAAATCCTTCAGGGAAGCGGCGAAACTCTTCCTCGATATATGTGTTGATACTCATCGCACGCCTCTCCGGTTTGTTAACGGCACGACATTACTGGTCGTTACTGCCAAAAGTATTTCAGACCATACGTGCCCGCCCTGCATGAGCCCAATGACTTTACCGCTCCAGCTGCTAGCAGTTACTGTGCCAGTGATAAATGAATCGACCATGTCAGCCCAAGTTTGCAGCATTAAGCGCCGCTGATCTGCATATTCTGCCTTGTTGTACACGGCCCGCACTCCCCGCTGCTCGTGCGCCAAACATTTCTCGATCCAGTCGGTGTTAAAACCCGCTTCATGCAGGAGCGTCGAACCTGTGCGTCTCAGGTCATGCACTGTGAAATCTGCGAGGGCGAGTCCTGCTTGGCGCGCCTTAGCCGCTGTTGCAGTTATCACGCGGTTGAGCGTCGCGTCCGACATCGGCTGATCAGTTTCGTATCGTCCAGGCAAGAGATACGGGCTCGATCCGGCGAATGCCCGCAGGGCAACGAGAATGTCGAGTGCTTGCTGGCTGAGGTACACGACGTGCGGCCGGCGCGCCTTCATAATTTCGACAGGAATGGTCAGCGTCGCTGCGTCGAAGTCCACCCAAGTCCACCGCGCGTTGAGCAACTCCCCTTTGCGCAAGAGGGTCAGCAGAATTAGCTTCACCCCTAACTTGAGCTGTGGGAGCGTCCCTACACCATCAAGGGTGTCAAAAAATATGCGAATCTCGTCCGGCGATAGCGCGCGCTCGCGGGGCTTGAAGGTGGCGATCGCGCTGGCTTTCACTCTGTCGGCCGGATTCTCAATTTTCACCCCCCGCGCCTGGACGAACCGGAAGACCTGCATCACGATCTCGCGCACGTGGACTGCAGTAGCCGGTGCGTTACGCTCCTTTTTAATTCGC
>JAPLRD010000296.1:0-1382 GCA_026399375.1 Pseudomonadota bacterium | reverse complement strand
CGCGTAAATCGAACGGCGCATCGCCTTGGTTGAGTCGGCCAAGTCCGCTTCCTCAAAAAACTTGTCAGCCCAGCCACCAAAGGTGAGGGCCGCAATGCTAAGGCTTTTGCCCGCGGCCTTAGCTCTCGCCGGAGACTCGCCCTTCTCGACGCTTCGGCGTGCTCTGGTAAGGAGCAAGCGGGCTTCGGCGAGCGACAAAGTGCCGCCGTAGTCAAGGCTATCGAGCTCGCGTGGCAGTTCCTTGCCGCGGCTTTCGTCGTAGCGCCCGAGGGTCAACGTCTCCCGGCGCCCGTTGAGTCGGTAGTCATGGCGGAACGAAGCTGAACCGCCAGGCGATATTGTTATGTAAAGTCCATCGCGGTCCGTCACTTTGTACGGCTTGGCTTCTGGCTTGAGACTCTTGATTTTCAGATCGGTTAGCACGGCATCTCCTGATACCGTCACCCCATACCGTCAGGGGATCTGACGGTATTAGACTCGGACGGATCGAGGCCCCGAGCGTATACCGTCAACTATGCCGACCGCATCTATTTGTTCCAGCTGAACGGCGTTGAACGATATTGATAGCTAAGCTACTGAACCGACTTCTGATTTTTGTGATTCTGGAGCGTAGCTGAACGGTGCGGAATGATCTTATTTCATTCCCACTCGATGGTCGCCGGCGGCTTGCCGCAGATATCGTAGACCACGCGGTTGATGCCGCGCACTTCGTTAATGATGCGGTTGGACACTTTCCCCAGCAACTCGTGCGGCAGATGCGCCCAGTGTGCCGTCATAAAATCCTGCGTTTGCACCGCGCGCAGCGCCACAACGTACTCGTAGGTACGGCCGTCACCCATTACGCCGACCGCTTTCACCGGAAGAAACACGGCGAAGGCCTGCGATGTCTTGTCGTACCAGCTGCTGCCGTCGGCATCGATCGTCGCGCGCAGTTCTTCGATGAATATTGCGTCCGCCCGGCGCAGCAGATCCGCGAATTGCTGCTTCACCTCGCCCAGGATGCGCACGCCCAGCCCTGGCCCGGGGAAAGGATGTCGGTAGACCATGTCGTGCGGCAGCCCCAGCGCCACGCCCAGTTCGCGCACCTCGTCCTTGAACAGTTCGCGCAGAGGCTCGAGCAGTTTGAGGTGCAGGGTGTCGGGCAGTCCGCCGACGTTGTGGTGCGACTTGATGTTGGTCGCCTTCTTGGTCTTGGCGCCCGCCGATTCGATCACGTCGGGATAGATGGTGCCCTGCGCCAGCCACTTGGCACCGCGCGCGCCGGCTTGCGTCAGCTTGGCGGCTTCCTGCTTGAAGACCGTGACGAACTCGCTGCCGATGATCTTGCGCTTGGCTTCGGGGTCGGTGATGCCGGCCAGCTTGCCCAGGAACAAGTCGCTGGC
>JAPLRD010000119.1 GCA_026399375.1 Pseudomonadota bacterium | reverse complement strand
CCGATCGAGGCGAGGAAATCCACCGCGCTCATGTCGACGATGACCGAACGTTGCCGTGCCGCATAAGCGGCGAATTTCACGTCGATTTCCTGCGTGCCCTGCACATCCATGCGACCGGCGAGCCGTATCTTCAGGATGCCGCCGTCCAGGGATTCCGATTCAATCTGCATGTGCGCCTGCCGTATTCTTGGGTTGCACTGAGGGAACTTGGCATGGTAGCGCCCGCATATTTCAATCTCGTTACACGTCGCGACGTTTCGACCGACTCTGATCGCGCCACAATTTTCGTCAGCCGCTCTTGTGTATCGATATAATGCGGCGTCCCATTGCGCGTTGAATTTGGTCAATCCGTGCCGATTACACTCCGCCGCCTGTCGATCCTGAGCCTGCTGCTCTCGCTGGCCCCCGGCTTGGCGCTTGCCGCCCGTCCGTTCAATACCGACGACGCGCGCATCGTCGACGCCGGCGGCTGCCAGATCGAAACGTTCGTGAAGAAGCAAAGCAAGTTCGGCGAGCGCGAGACCTGGTTCCTGCCCGGCTGCAACCCCGGAGGAAATCTCGAGCTCACCTTCGGCGGGCTCAATATCAGGAACGACGCCGAAGGGCGCGCGAGCGCGCTCATCGCACAGGGCAAGACCCTGCTCAGGCCGTTGCAGACCAACGACTACGGCGTGGCGCTGACCATGGGAACGACGCGGCAGCGCGCGTTCGACGCCGCGGTGCCATCGCACTGGAGCCCGTTCTTCAACCTGATCTCCAGCGTGTCGCTGTACAACGATGTCGTCGTCATCCACGCCAATGGCGGCGCGCTGGATGACCGCAATACCGGCGTGGTGCGCCCGACCTGGGGCCTGGGCAGCGAGATCCTGGTCGCGCCGCGCCTGTACGCGATCGTGGAGAGCTATGGCCAGAAAGGCGAAAAAGCCGGCCAGCAGGTCGGCTTTCGCTTTTGGGTCGTGCCAAACCACGTGCAGATCGACGGCACGCTGGGCTCGCAGCGCAGCGGGCCGCCGGCGCGCAACTGGATGTCCCTGGGACTGCGCCTCCTGTTCTAGCTAGTATCAGAACACGCAATTTTCGAAGCATATCTGTGTTGCAGGTGTAGGAGCGAGCTTGCTCGCGAATTCCGTGGTTCTAGGAGCGAGCTTGCTCGCGAATTCCGTGGTTCGCGAGCAAGCTCGCTCCTACAAATTGGGTGTGTCAGACATGCAGCTTGCCCGCCGGATTGTTTCGCAATTAAGGTGTCATCGTACTAGCCGGTATGGCGCGAGGCGTCACAGCGCCGCCTCCATGCGCTCGGCGATGGTCTTCAGCACCTTGATGCGCGCGAGGTACTTGTCCTCGGCCGCGACCAGCGTCCAGGGCGCGATCTCGGTGCTGGTGCGGTCTATCATGTCGCACACCGCCTGCTCGTATTCATTCCATTTCTTGCGGTTGCGCCAATCCTCGTCGGTGATCTTGAAGCGCTTGAAGCTGGTCTTCTGTCGCAGGGTGAAGCGCTTCAGCTGCTCTTCGGCGCTGATCTGCAGCCAGAACTTGCACACGATCGCGCCGCCGCGGGTCATCTGCTCCTCGAAGTCGTTGATCTCGCTGTAGGCGCGCATCCAGTCGGCGACGCCGCAAAAGCCCTCCACGCGCTCCACCAGCACGCGCCCGTACCAGGACCGGTCGAATATGGTGATGCGCCCGCGCCGCGGGACCTGGCGCCAGAAACGCCACAGATAAGGCTGCGCGCGTTCCTCCTCGGTCGGCGCCGCCACCGGGACGACCTGGTAGTGGCGCGCGTCGATGGCGCCGGTGATGCGCCGGATCGCCCCGCCCTTGCCCGCAGCGTCCGAGCCTTCGAACAGCAGGATCAGCGAATGCTTCTTGAAGTACTTCTTCTCCCGCGACAGGAGGTTCAGCCGGCCCTGCCATTTTTCCAGCTGCGTCTCGTACTTTTCCTTGGTGATCTTCTGCGACATGTCCAGATCGCGCAGAAGGCCGAGGTTGTCCGTCAACAATGGCGGCGCCTGCACGCGGCGCTCCTTGTACGCGCTCTTCTGCAGCCGCGATTTCATCGATTCCAGCAGCAGCTTGCCCACGGTGAGGCTGCGATAGCGGGCGTCCGAGCCGTCGACCACGGTCCAGGGCGCGGTGGCGACGCTGGTCTCGCGCAGGGCGTGCTCGGAGACCTTGCGAAATGCGTCGTACATCTTGAAGCGTTCCCAGTCGAATTTGGTCACGCGCCAGCGCGTGTGGGGATCCTTCTCCAACTCCCGCATGCGCGTCTTCTGCTGTTTCTTCGACAGGTGAAACCAGAACTTCAGCAGCAGCACGCCTTCGTCGGAGAGCATCTTCTCGAAGCGCACGATCTCCTCCAGGCTGCCCTTCAACCCGGCCTCGTCGGACTGCCCCAGCACGCGGCTGATGATGGGAGCGGTGTACCAGGAGCCGAACATGATGCCGATCTTGCCCTTGGGCGGCAGCTCGCGCCAGAAGCGCCACATGCGCGGCCGCTGCCCTTCCTCGTCCGTGGCGTCGCCGAAGGCGCGCGTCTGGATGTGGCGCGGATCCATCCATTCGGAGAGCAGGTTGACGGTCTCGCCTTTGCCCGCCCCGTCCACGCCGCCGATCAGGATCAGCACCGGAAATTTCTTCGCCTGCGCCAGGTCGAACTGCGCGTTCAGCAGCGCCTCGCGCAGCTTGGGTTCCTGCCTGGCATAGACTTGTTTCGTGACTTTGTGGCCCAGCTCTGCGGACTCGAACATGACACCCCCCTTTCGGAATGACCAACGATTGTGCTTACCAGAACGGTTTTTGTCTTTGCCAATGGTCCCAGGCGAGCGCGAGCGCGTCGAGCTGCAGGTGCGTGGTGGCCGCGCTCCAGCCCTGTATCATGCCGCTCACGCGCGCATCGAGCGTGTGCGCCGCCGCCACTTCGGGCAAGAGGCGCAGCAGGGTCGCCGCGTCGTTCAGGCCGCCGAGGACGTCCTGCGCGCCGGCGAGCGACCGGACATAGGGCCGCACGCGCCTTTTCGCGAACAGGTCGGAAAAAAACTCCGTTGCGTAGCGCAGCTTCTTCGCCGCAATGCGCAGGCGGTGCCGCCCGGCGGCATCCAGATCCTCGAGGCGCCTGCCGCGCTTGTTCAAAGCGCCCGCGCGTAGCTGCAACACGCCGGCGGCGAATGGTTCGATGGGCAGCGCGAGCGCCGCCTGCCCCTCCTGCCATGCGGAGTCGGCCAGCGTCCGGCCCAGTTCCAGCCACAGGCGCTGCCAGGTGACCGACGCAACGGCAGCTTGCGCTTGGCGCAGATGGATGCGCCCCAACCTGAGGCAGCGCC
>JAPLRD010000147.1:37498-39040 GCA_026399375.1 Pseudomonadota bacterium | reverse complement strand
GCACGTAGGGCTGGATTGCGTGAAGCTGCAGCGCGAACGCTTCGATGGTGCGCAGAAAGGAGGCGTTGCGCGAGATGTCTACGCCGAAGAAGTTGCGCAACTGCGCCGCGAATATGAGCATGCCCGCACCGGCGGTGAAACCGACCACCACCGTGTGCGAGATGAAATTGACCATTGTGCCGAGCCGCAGGATGCCCAGGGCCAGCATCATGACGCCGGACATGAAGGACAGCGTGAGCACCAGCTGCACGTAATGCGGCGATCCCGGTTCGGCAACCACGCTCACGGTTGCGAAAACGATCAGTGAAACTGCATTGGTCGGCCCGGAAACTGCGTGAAGCGAGGACCCCCAAAGAGCGGCGATAATGGTCGGCACCATGGCGCAGTACAGACCGAATTCCGGCGGCATGCCGGCGAGCGTGGCGAACGCCACGCCTTGGGGCAGCACTACCGCGGCACCGATCAGGCCGGCCATCAGGTCCGCGCGCAAACTGGCAGGTTCGACGCGCGGCCACCAGGCAAGGAAGGGAAGCAGGGCGTACAGGACGCCCCGCGGCTCCGAGTTCATGCAACCGTATTGCCGCGCGGGGACTGGCGCAAGCTCATCGCGCGACGCCCCGATGCAGTGTGCGCAGCAGCGCCGGTGCGACCAACACCAGAAGTCCGGTGATCAGCATCCCGGCCGTGATCGGCCGCTGGAAAATCTCCATCCACTCGCCCTGCACCAGGTAGAGCGACTGCAGGAAGGAGCGCTCGAGAATCGGCCCGAGCGCCAGCGCCAGCACCAGAATCGCAGGCTCGAAGTGCAGCTTGCGCAGCAGGTAGGCGGCGACGCCGCTGATCAGCAGCACCCAGATGTCGAGCATGCTGTTGGAAATGGCGTAGGTCCCGACCAGGCACAGCAGCGCGACGATGTTCGCGATCAGATACATCGGCAGGCGCAGCAGCGAGACGAATACGCCGATCAGGGGCAGGTTCAGCACGAGCAGCATGAAGTTGCCCACGTACATGCTGGACACCACGCCCCAGAATACTTCGGGGTTGTTGACCATCATCAGCGGCCCGGTCTGCACGCCGTGGATGAGCAAAGCCGTCAGTAGCATCGCCGAGGCCGGCGCAAACGGAATGCCGAGGGTGAGCAGCGGAATGAAAGCGCCCTGCGCCGCGCCGTTGTTGGCGGCCTCCGGGCCGGCCACGCCTTCGATGGCGCCTTTGCCGAACTGCTCCGGATGCCTGGACAGCCTGCGTTCGAGCGCGTAGGAGGTGAAGGTGGCAATCATCGCCGTCGGGCCGGGAACCAGCCCGAACAGAAACCCCATGATCGAACCGCGGGTGATCGGCGGCCAGGAACGCTGCCAGTCTTCCTTCGTCGGCATAAGTTCGCGCACGCGCACGGTGATAGGCGCCGCTGTCTTCAGCTTCTGCTCGGCCATCGACAGAAGTTCGGCCACGCCGAACATGCCCATCGCGATCGGCACCAGATCGACGCCCTGCGACATCTTGAGGAAACCAAAGGTGAAGCGGCTGGTCCCGGACATCGGC
>JAPLRD010000147.1:0-37490 GCA_026399375.1 Pseudomonadota bacterium | reverse complement strand
GAAACCAAAGGTGAAGCGGCTGGTCCCGGACATCGGCTCCATGCCGATGGTGGAAAGCGCGAGACCCGCCGCGACCATCACGAACGCCCGCGACAGCGATGAGTCCGTGAGCCGGGAAAGGATCATCAAACCGAGCAGGCACAGGGCGCAATATTCGGGCGGCCCGAACGTGAGCGCAACCTTGGACAACAACGGGCCGACGAAGGCCAGGCCGATGACGCCGACGGTGCCAGCCACGAAGGAACCGATCGCCGCGACGAACAAGGCCGGCCCCGCGCGGCCGCGCTGCGCCATCTCGTAGCCGTCGAGCGTGGTGACCACCGAAGAGACTTCGCGAACCGCCGTACATGGATCCGTAGTAGATCCCGGCGAGCATGATCAATGCGCCGGCGGGCGACAGCGCGTAGGTCGCCGGCAGCAATAGCGCCATGGCTCCCACCGGTCCGATGCCCGGAAGCACACCGACGACGGTTCCGATCAGGACGCCGACAAAGCACGCAAGCAGGTTGCGCCACTCGAACGCGACCGAAAAACCGAACAGAATTCCGTCGACCGCGTTCAACTCAGAAGCTCCACGTCGGTGTTGGGAACTGAACGCCGAGGAGGGTTTGGAAAACCAGAACGGCGGCGGCGGTCGTTGCAGCCGCCACAGCCAACCGGCGCCATACCCCGCGCATGCCGAACACCTGCAGCGTAACCACCTGCAGCAGCAAGGAGGGCAGGACGAAGCCGACGCGCGGAAGCAGCAGGAGGAACGCGGCCAATGCCGCCACGAGAATGGCAGGCCGCGCCGCGTCGGCGAGCAGATTCGAACGCACCGGATGATGTTCGACGATCGCCAGCAACAGGCAAGCAAGCGATGCGGCGCTCATCAAGGCCCCGACGAGCAGGGGAAACACGCCCGGGCCCGGTTCGGCCAGCGTTCCGCGCGGCAGGGCGAGCGCCATGTAGAACTGGCCGCTGCCGATCACAAGGAACATGACTGCGGCGGCCAAGCCCGCCGCGCGCGAGTTCATTTCTTGCCCAGGCCGAGCTCTTTCAGAATCTCTGCGTTGGCTCGGTAGGACGCCCAGAGTTCCTGACGGAAGGCTTCCGGCTCCTTGGTGTCGAGGACGAATCCGCGCGACTTCACGCCTGCCGAGAACGTGGGATCCGCGAGCGCCGCCTTCGCCGCCTGATAGAGCTTGTCGCGGATGTCCTTCGGCAGACCCTTTGGTCCGATCAGGGGGTAGTAGACGCCCAGGGTCACGTCGTACCCGAGCTCGCGGAAAGTCGGCGCATCGGGATAGCTCGGGTTGCGTTTTTCCTCGAAGGTTGCCAGCACCCGCGCCGTCCCGGCGCCGGTATGCGGCAGAATCTCCGGCGGATGCACCACCAGCGCCTCGACGTGGCCGCCGAGCATCGAAGGAATGGACTCTGCGCCGCTCAGATACGGAACGTGGGCGAAGCGGGTGCCCGCCTTGGTGTTCAGGGTGGCCAGTGTCAGGTGCCCCATCGAACCGTTGCCGGGCGAGCCGACGCGGATCTTGCCCGGATTGGCGCGGATGAAGTCGAACGCCTCCTTCATCGTTTTCCACGGTGTCTTGGCGTGCACCGAAAACATGATCGGCAGGTTGGCCGCCTTGATGATCGGCTCGTAATCGTCGGGCGTGTTGTAGGGCAGATCCTGGCGATGCGGCTGCACCGTGAGCGTCGCCACGGCCGATAGCGCGATTGTGTATCCGTCCGGCTTGGCCTGTATCACCTCCGCGGTCCCTATGGTCCCCTGCCCCCCGGGCCGGTTGGTCACTATTACCGGTTGCCCGAGCTGCGCTTTCATCGCGTCCGCCAGCAGGCGCGCGATGATATCGGCGCCGCCCCCTGGCGCGTAGGGAACCACCATCGTCACCGGGCGGGAGGGATAGGGCTGGGCGAGCGCCGGCGCGACAAGCCCGAGTGCCAACGCGCAGAGCGAGGCCAAATTAACGAGATTGCGATATTGCATGAGCGTTTCTCCTATTGACTCAATTGCTGAAGCGATGCACCGCGGTCGTGTTTCTCTTGATGAAATCCCAGTCGTAAACGACGCCCAGGCCAGGTCCGGTCGGCACCGGCACATACCCCTCGGAACCGACTGCATCCAGACCGTCGGAGTAACCGCAGGCATAGACCGGGGGCGAGATGAAGTTCCCGACTTTCGGCCCGACGAGGCCCAGCTCGTAGTAATTGGTGTTGCGGATGGCGGACATGCAGGCCCGCTGAGCCGGGCCACAGCCGTGCAGTTCAACGTCGAGCCCGAAGGCCTCGGCGAGGTGCGCGATCTTCATGGCTCCGGTGATGCCGAGGTCGAATTCCGGGTCCGCCCTGACGAAATCCGTGGCCTCGGCAACGATCCAGTCGGCCTTCGGTTCGACACCGCGCACGTGTTCCGTGATCAGCAGCGGCGTCCTGATCATCTGGCGCAGCTTTCTGTGCACCGATTGCGAGGTGCCGCAGTCACGCAGCGGATCCTCGTACCAGAAAAAAGCCATTTCGTCGCAGGCCCTGCCGACCCGCAGCGCATCCGCGAACGTGCGCAAGTCTCCGCCGGGGTCGACCATCAGGTCCAGCTTGCCGCCCAATCCGGCGCCCAGCGCCCGGATCGTCGCGATCGTCTCCTTGGCGTCGCCATCGGACCAACCGCGGAACTTGAAGCCGCGATAACCGAGCGCAGCGCACTGTTCGGCGAACGCGAGGACGCGCTCCGGGTCGGAAAGCCCCCCGTTGCGATCGCCGTGCATGGCGCTGGCGTAGGCGGGCAGCCGTGTTCGATAGCCGCCGAGCAGCGTTGATACCGAAACGTTGAGCCGCTTTCCCAGCAGGTCCCAGAGGCAGATGTCGATCGGCCCCACGCCCACGTGGGAGACCGCCTGCAGCGCACGCTTGAAATCGTCGTAGATCAGTTCGCGCTGATTGGCGTCGCGGCCGATGAGATTCGGCGCCAGGCGCAGGACCTGAGCCAGGTTGATTTTCTTTCCCGCCATTTGGGCCGCGTACTCGCCGCGAGCGCCGTCTTCCGTGTCGATGCAGATGATCCAGTTGGCCATCGCCGTCGTCGCGCCAGGCGCATAGACGCGGGCGAACCCCTCCGAGTCGACGCCCAGGTCCGCAACCGGATATGAAAACTCCGTCGCCTCGACGCGAACGATCTTCGGCATGATCAGGCGAGCCCTTCGCGCAGGGCCTTGACGCCGGCGCTCGCCGCGCTCGCCAGCAGCCGCGCATCGTTGGATACCGTGATGAACCGGTATCCCATCTTCGCCATCTTGACCGCGTAGGCACCGCTGCCGGTGTGGATGCCCGGTATCTTGCCGTGACGCTGCGCCGCCGCCGCCACATTCTGGAAGGCTTCGATCATGCGCGGATCGCTCGGCTCGAATGACGGCTTCAGCCCGAACGCAAGCGCCAAGTCCGCCGGACCGACGTAGACCCCGTCCAGCCCCGGAGTGGACAGGATCGCGTCCAGGTTTTCCAGAGCTTCGGCGGTCTCTATCATGCCAATGGCGAGAACCTCGGCGTCGGCATGGTCCGCGTAGTCCGAACCGGCATAGAGCATGGCCCGGTTCGGCCCGAAGCTGCGCTCGCCGGCTGGCGGATAGCGGCAGTAGCTCACGAATTTTTCGGCATCCTCCCGGGTGTTGACCAGGGGGCAAACCACTCCGTATGCGCCTGCGTCCAGGCATTTCATGACTATCGACGGCTCCAGCCACGGCACGCGCACCAGCGGCACGACGCTGGTGGTGGAAATGGCCTGGAAACACTGCAGCGCCGTCTGAAAATCCTGCATCCCGTGCTGCAGGTCCACGGTAAGCGAATCGTAGCCCTGTTGCGCCATGACCTCGGCGGAGAACCCGCTCGGAATCGACAGCCAGCCGTTGACGACAGTCTTGCCGCTTTGCCATATCGGTTTAAGCAGATTTTTTCGCATTATCTCGCCTCCAATGTGCTCGAAGATTAGCTCCACACGGGCCTTCCGAACAGTTCAATTGTCGACTTCAGGAATTCCGTATTGGCATACAAGGCGCTTGCGCGGATGGCCGCATATCGGGCCCCGGCCGGGGCGCCTTCCCGCGGCAGGCGAGCAACAGCATGGCCGCAGCGGAACCCGGCCCGCTGAATGACTGGTATCATTTCGGTCGCCTTCATGTCCTAATCACGTTGCCGCAAGACCAGCGCACGTTTTTCGCCGCGATACCCGCCATTCTCACCACGGAGCAGCCATGATTTTCGATTTGCGCATCTATACATTCAAACCGGGAATGCAGAACGCCTGGCTCGCAATGTACGAGCAGCACGCCTACCCGGTCCAGTTGGAGTACCTGGGCAAGCCCGTTGCGTTCACCACCACCGAGGTGGGACCCTTGAACCAGGTGATCCACCTCTGGGCCTACCAGGACCAGGCCGAGCGCGAACGCAAGCGCGACGCGATGCAGAAGGACCCGCGGTGGCACGCCTACCTGAAGATGAACGCGGAAGCGGGCCATATGCAAAGCATGGAAAACCGCATCCTGAAATCGACTTCGTTCTCGCCGCTTTAGACGGACGCACGAAGCTCCCTCCACCCCAATCGAAAACACAACCTGGAGTCATTCCATGCCCAATATCGGATTTCGCATCCTGCCCATGCCCGCGCGCCCGGCAAAGAAGCTCGTCAAAGCGCTGTCCGCGATGGTCACCGCGCACCTGTCCGACAACATGAACCGGCTTGTCGCTGGCGGCTCGGCGCTGCAGCCCATGCACCGCGGCGGCAAGCTCTGCGGTCCGGCGCTCACGGTCAAAGTCGCCCCCGGCGACAACCTCATGGTGCACAAGGCGATAGACATCGCCGCGCCGGGCGACGTCATCGTCGTTGATGCCGGCGGCGTGGTGACGCAGGCGATCATCGGCGACATCATGTCCAGCCTCGCCGAGAAGCGCGGCGTCGCCGGCCTCGTGATCTACGGCGCGATCCGCGATTCGGCGGAGATCGCCTCCAGGCGTTTCCCGGTCTATGCCTGCGGCGTCACCCACCGCGGCCCTTACAAGAACGGGCCGGGCGAGATCAACGCGCCCATCGCGATCGACGGCATGGTGGTGCTTCCGGGCGACATCATTGTCGGCGACGAGGACGGCATAGTGGCGGTGCCGCTGGCGCACGCCGAAGAAGTGCTCGCGCTCGCGCGCGATCAGCTTGCCAAGGAAACCGCGATCCTCAAATCCATTGCCGCAGGCAAAGCCGACCGCCGCTGGGTGGACGAGGCGCTGCGCCAGCGCGGCTGCAAATTCTGAACGCCCCCTTACCGCCCACGGAGTAAAGATGGAACTGCCAGTAAATCAATTCAAGCGCGGCATGAAAACCGGCAAAGCGCAAATCGGACTGTGGTCCAGTCTGTCGTCGCACTACAGCGTCGAAGTCATCGCCGGATCCGGCTTCGACTGGCTGCTGCTCGACACCGAGCATTCGCCCAACGACCTGGAAAACGTGGTCACGCAGCTGCAGGCGGCCTCCGCCTACCCGACCACCGCGATCGTGCGCCCCGCGTGGAACGACATGGTGCTGATCAAGCGCTTTCTCGACATCGGCGTGCAGACCCTGCTGATCCCGTACGTGCAGACGCCGCAGGAAGCCGCAGACGCCGTGTCATTTACGCGCTATCCGCTGCGCGGCGTGCGCGGCGTGGCCGGCACCACGCGAGCGACGCGCTTCGGCCGCGTCAAGGACTACTTCAAGCGCGCCGAGGAAGAGATCTGCGTGCTGGTGCAGGTAGAGACGCAGCTCGGCCTGGACAACCTGGATGCGATTGCCGCCACCGACGGCATCGACGGCGTGTTCATCGGACCTGCCGACCTGTCGGCCGGACTCGGGCACCTGGGCAACATTCCGCACCCGGAAGTGCAGAAAGCGATCGAGGACGCGATCCGCCGCATACGCAAGGCCGGCAAGGCGCCGGGCATCCTCGCGCCGGTCGAAGCCGATGCGCGCCGCTACCTCGACCTGGGCTGCCTCTTCGTCGCCGTCGGCGCCGATGTCGGCCTGCTCGCACGCGAATCCGAAAAACTCTGCGCCAAGTTCAAATCATGAAAGACATAGAAATACTCTCCTTGGGACCGTTTTACCCGCCCGCTTTTGAATTGATGGAGCGCGAGTTCACGGTGCACGCCCTCTGGCGGGCGAAGGATCGCGATGCAATGCTGGCAGAAGTAAGCGGACGAATACGCGGCATTCAAGCGATGCACGCCAACAAGACGGACGCCAAATTGATGGACACCCTGCCTCGACTGGAGATCATCGCCTGTTTTGGCGTAGGCGTCGATGGCGTCGATCTGGACGCGGCCAGGAAACGGAAATTGATCGTCACCAACACGCCGGAAGTACTGAACGAATGCGTCGCCGACCTAGCCATGGGCCTCACGCTTGCTACCGTGCGCCGCATCAGTCTCGGCGATCGTTTCGTCCGCGCCGGCAGTTGGCTCAAAGGTCCGTTGCCCTTCACGCGCAAAGTCGGTGGCAAGACCATGGGCATACTCGGCTATGGCCGGATCGGCAAAGCCATCGCCAAACGCGCCGAAGCCTTCGGCATGCGCATCGTCTACCACGGACGCAAGGAACAGCCACGGGTTGCGCACAAGTACTACGCCAACCTTACAGAGATGGCGCGCGACTGCGATGTGCTGATGGCAATCTGCCCGGGCGGACCTGCGACGCGACACATCGTAAACGCGGAAGTGATGAAGGCTTTAGGACCAGAAGGCACACTGATCAATGTTGCGCGCGGTTCCGTGGTGGACGAACAGGCGCTGGTCAAGGCGCTCGCCGACGGCACTTTGGGCGCGGCGGGTCTGGACGTGTTCGAATCCGAACCCAATGTGCCGGAAGCACTGTTCGACATGGACCAGGTGGTGCTGCAACCGCACGTAGCCAGCGCGACGCACGAAACGCGCATGGCGATGGGGGTTCTCACCGCAGACAACCTGCGTGCGCATTTTTCCGGCAGACCGGTGCTGACTCCGGTAGCGTGAAGGTCGTCGTAGCGCCGGCAAGGTAGGAGTACCATTGATCGTGAAAGCCGGCGTCAGACCGGCCTCGATCGAAGGTTATTCTAAGGAGCCAAGCATGAAATCCAAATCCATCCTGATCTCGGCCGCCCTTGCGACCGCCTTGTACATTCCAGTCGCAGCGACGGCGCAGCAGGTTACCCTGATGACCGGCCCCCAGGGCGGGGTGTGGGTGCCCCTCGGAGGTTCCCGCAAAGGCATGTGGGAGAAGGTGATCCCCGGACTCTCGGTGCAGATGCAGCCGGGCGCGGGCATCGCCAACGTGCGCGGCATTGACGAAGGCAAGGCGCACATCGGCTTCGCCAATACCATCACTACTGTGGACGGCCTGGCCGGGCGGCCGCCCTACCCGCAGAAGGTGACCAAGGTGTGCCAGGTCGCCAACCTCTATCCGCAGTATTACCAGATGGTGGTGCCGGTCGACTCTAAAATCAACAGCGTCGCCGACCTGAAAGGCAAGGCGCTGGTGACTCAGCCGAAGGGCAACTCTTCGGAAATCATCAACGTGCACATGCTGCAGGTGCACGGCATGAGCTACCAGTCGCTGTCGAAAGTGAACTTCCTCGCCTCCTACACCGACGCCGTGTCGCTGATGAAAGACGGCCACGCGCAGGTGTTCACGCTCGGA
Source organism: Pseudomonadota bacterium (assembly GCA_026399375.1). Taxonomy (GTDB): domain Bacteria; phylum Pseudomonadota; class Gammaproteobacteria; order Burkholderiales; family SG8-39; genus 2-12-FULL-64-23. Next base: position 29,809 of record JAPLRD010000147.1, on the reverse strand, counting down.
ACGACGGTGCCCGCGTCCTCGGTGATGGACCTGGCCAGCGCGCGCGACATCAAGCTGCTCGGCGTCGACGCCAGGATCCTGACCGAGATGAAGAAGATCAACCCAGGCTATTCCAAGCTCACCATCAAGGCCGGCACCTACCCGAAGATGGACAAGGACGTCGACGTGATCGGCTACGCCACGCACATCATCGCCGCCTGCGACCTGCCCGAGGACATGATCTACAAGATGGTGAAGGCGATGGCGGACAACGTGGCCGACATGGCGGCCTCAAACAAATCCATCTCAGGCCTGACGCCGAAGATCATGGCCGAAGACGTGGGCATTCCCCTGCACAAGGGCGCAGCCAAGTTCTACAAGGAAGCCGGAGCGATCTGAGCACGGTCGTGCCGTATTGCGCAGCAGCATCGCGGGGCGGCCCAGGCCGCCCCGTTTTTGCGCCTGAAATTCGCGCCGCGTAGAGGAGTTCCTCATGTCCGACGTTTTGCCTGTCATCTCCGACGAAGTCCCCGCAACCCAGCCGAAGGCCCCGCTGCTAAAGTGGACCGTGTCGGTCATCGCCGTCGTGATGTCGCTGTACCACATGTACGTCGCCGGATTCGGCCCGCCGCAGGAAATGATTTTTCGCGGCACACACTTGCTGTTCGCCCTCTCGTTGGTGTTCCTGTTGTACCCGCTCAAGCCCGGTGGCGGTCTGGGCTGGCGCGCGCTGGACGCGCTCATGCTGGTCGCCTCCTGGGCCTTCCTGCTGCACATCCTTCTCAACATCGAATACATCAACAACCGCATTATTTACATCGACGATCTGAAGGCACTGGACAAGGTGTACGCCGTGTTCGCGGTGCTCATCGTGCTCGAAGCGACGCGGCGCGTGCTCGGCTGGGCCCTGCCCATCACGGCCGCAATATTCCTCGGCTACGCCGGACTGTTCACCAACATCAAGTCGCAGGTGCTGCTGGAGCAACTCTACCTCTCCACCGAGGGCATTTTCGGTTCCACCCTGGGCGTTTCGGCGTCCTACGTGATGCTGTTCGTGCTGTTCGGCGCCTTCATGGAGCGCAGCGGCACCGGCAAGCTGTTCATGGACTTTGCGCTGGCCATCACCGGCCACACCGCCGGCGGTCCGGGCAAGGTCTCGGTGGTGAGTTCCAGCCTCTTCGGCACCGTATCCGGCAGCGCGGTCGCCAACGTGATGGTCGACGGGCCGATGACCATACCGCTGATGAAACGGACCGGATTTCGCCCGCCGTTCGCGGCGGCGGTCGAGGCCGTCGCCTCCACCGGCGGGCAGATCATGCCGCCCGTGATGGGCGCGGCCGCGTTCGTGATGGCCGAGTTCCAGGCGGTGAGCTATTTCCAGGTTACGCTGTGGGCGGCCATTCCTGCCTTCCTGTATTACGTCGCGGTGTTCTTCGCCGTGCATTTCGAAGCCAAGCGCGTCGGCCTGTTGGGCGTGCCCAAGTCGGAACTGCCGCGCCTGGGGGCGGTGATGCGCGAGCGCGGGCACCTGTTCGTTCCCATCGTGATGGTGTTCATCGGCCTGATCGCGGGCTACAGTGCCCCGCTGTGCGCCCTGGCCGGAACGCTGACCTGCCTGCCGATGGCGCTGACGAGAAAGACGACGCGCGAAGGCATCAGCTGGAAGTCGGTGCTCGAAGCGCTGGAGGAAGGCGCGAAGAACACGCTGTCGGTGGCAATGGCCTGCGCCTGCGCCGGCATCGTGATCGGCTGCGTCACCATCACCGGCATGGGCATCAGCTTCACCCAGTTCGTGGTAGGCCTGGCGCAGAACATGCTGCTGCTGGCGCTATTGCTGACCGCAGTCGCGGGCATCGTGCTCGGCATGGGCATGCCGACGACCCCGGCCTACATCGTCATGGTGGCGCTGCTGGTCCCGGCGCTGGTGAAGCTGGGCGCGATCGCCCCGGCCGCGCATATGTTCGCGTTCTATTTCGCCATCCTGTCGGCGATCACGCCGCCGGTGGCGCTCGCGGTCTTTGCGGCGGCCAGCCTGGCCAAGACTGACATCTGGAAGGCCGGCTGGGAGGCCGTGCGCATAGGCTCCGCCGGCTTCATCGTGCCATTCATGTTCATCTACGAGCCGTCGCTGCTGATGATAGGCGACTGGCAGACCATCGCCTCCTCCTTCGTCACCGCCACCATCGGCACCATCCTGCTCGCCGCCGGCCTGTTCGGCTATCTGCTGCGAGCGACCCTGTGGTGGGAGCGTGCGCTGCTCGTCGCGGCGGCGTTTCTGCTGATCAAACCCGGCTGGATTACCGACCTGATCGGCCTCGCCCTGCTGGCGGCGGTGCTCGCCAGCCAATTGCTGGTCAAAGGCAGGGAACCGCCCAAAGAGCAACTCTGAAGTCCTCGCCATAGCCTCCGGCGTCGGACATCTCCAGGGGATTAGCCGCGACCTGCCGACGGGAAACCTTATTTCGCTGGCGCAAGCTCCGGGGACGACGCCACCGATTTCTCCTTCACCGGGGCGCGCGCCTTTTTCAACCCCATGCGTATCGCCGCCTCCACCGTCTCCAGGCTGTTGTTGAGGGCGAGGCTCTTCGCATACACCTTCTTTTCTTCGACGTTGGCCAGGCGGCTGATGAGCACGCGCTGCGCCTGCGGCGAGCCCGCGCCGTGCATGGACTCGGTGAGGTAGGCCACGGCGCCGCGCCCCATGGTGAGGTTCTCGATCAGGCGCAGCATGCGGATGCGCTCGTAGGTGCTCATGCCTTCCGCGCCGGCGAGGTACTTCTTCAATATTGCGGCCGTCTGCGGATTGAGCCAGTCCTTGGCCGAGGGCAGTGTGACCATGAGGCCGCCGGCGATGTCCTGCAGAATGCGCGCGATTTCGTAGGGCATGCGGGTCACGTTCTGCTTGCACACATTGGCCAGAAGCGGATCGACGAAGAAATTGCCCGAGGGCAGCTTCTTGCCGTTGGCCGAACAGGCGATGCCGCAGGCGAACAGGGTTTCATTGAGATGGTTCATCTCGATGATCTTGTCCTTGATGTGCGACGCCTTGGCCACGCCGTTGTATTCGGCAATCGACGCGGCGGCGCCGATGGCCACGTCGCCGTTGCCGACTTTGCAGCCGCCGTAGCTCTGGCGGTGATAGCTCGCGAACAGGTCGACCAGCAGGCCGGCGAATTCGGTTTCGCCGTTCATGAATATCATGTCGTCGGGCACGAACACGTCGTCGAAAACCATCAGCGATTCCTGGCCGCCGTAGGTCGAACTGCCCGAATCGATGTCGGACGCCTCGCCGCCGCCTAGCTTGCGTTCGTCGCAGGACTGGCGGCCGTAGATGTAGGTGATGCCCTCCGAGTCCGATGGCAGCGCGCAGGCGATGGCGTAATCCCTTTCGTCCGCCTTCAGCGACTGGGTGGGCATCACCAGCACCATGTGCGAATTCACCGATCCTGTCTGGTGCGCCTTGGCGCCGCGGATGACCACGCCGCCAGCGCGCCTCTCGACCACGCGCAGGAACATGTCCTTGTCCTTCTGCTCCGCCGGGCGCTTCGCGCGGTCGCCCTTGACATCGGTCATGGCTCCGTCGACGATCCAGTCGTTCTGCTCCATGGCGACGGCGAATTTCCTGAAGCGCGCGTGGTAGCCGGTGCCGAGTTTCTTGTCCATGTCGAAAGTGGTCGCGAACATGGCGTTCAGCGCATCAAGGCCGACGCAGCGCTGGAAGCAGGTGCCGCAGCGCTGTCCGAGCAGGCGCTGCATGCGCACCTTGTCGATGAGGTCGTCGGTGCTCTGGTGCAAGTGGCAGAAGCGGTTGATGGTCTCGCCGGTGAGCGCGGACTTCGCCGTCATGACCTGCCTGTGCTCAGGGTCGTGCGCCATTTCGTAGGTCAGCGCCACCGTGTTCATGGAAGTCCTGATGTAGGGATGCTCGAGCGGCTTGGCTAGCAGTTCGCCATCCAGGTAGACCTTCAGCGGCTTGCGTTTGGCGAGGCTGTCGCGGTATTGCTGTGCGTTCATCATGGCCATGGTTGTCTCTCCGGGAAAGGACTGTTGATATGATTCGGGTTAGCCTTGGCGGCTAGACGTCATGCCTAGTGTACGCTTTGGCCTGGCGGCGCAATTTGACCTGCGACAAGGTGCCGCGCCCCGCGCCTGGCGCGGGAGAACCGGCGCGCCTCCTTCCGGGACTGTTTCAATATATCCACCGATTCAAAGGAATAGGATGTCGAACCCAACTGCGCCGGGCATGTCTTTCTTGCACCGGCAACACGGTCGCCAAGCCAGGTGCCTGAACTGATGAAGGGGCGCGCGCGGCCGTGCTGACGCGCACGCATTGGCCGGCGGTGTGGGCCGCCATCGCCGCCGGCGTGATCGCCGCCGCTTACGTCGGCAAACTGCCGCCGGCGATCCCGCTGCTGCGCGAAGAATTCGGCCTGTCGCTCGTCGCAGCCGGCTGGGTGAACTCCATTTTCAACACCCTCGCAGTGTGCACCGCCGCCTTCGTTGGGGTGCTTGCCGGCCGTTACGGCGCGCTGCGATTTTGCGGCGCGGGCCTCGCCACCATGCTGCTCGGCGGAACGCTGGGTGCGGCGGCGCAAGGCCCGGGGCTGCTGTTTGCATCACGCCTACTCGAAGGCGGCGGCTTCATCGCCATCTCCGTATCGGCGCCGGCCCTGATCGTGGCCGCCTGCGCGCCGCGCGAGCGCAATCTGACGCTGGGACTGTGGGCAAGCTACCTGCCTTTCGGTTCCGGCCTGACCATCCTGGCGAGCCCCTACCTGCTAGGGGCAATCGGTTGGCGCGGTTTGTGGCTCGCCATCGTGCTGCTGACGCTGGTCTGCGCCGTCGCCCTGTGGCGCTCCCGCGCGAGCTACCGCACCGCACCCGCATCGGCGCCCGGGATCGCGAGCAACCTGCGGGCGCTACGCCAGCGCGGCCCGTGGTGGCTCGCAATGGGCTTTGCCTGCTATTCGCTGATGTATTACGCCCTGGCGGTGTGGCTGCCTACGTTCCTGATGCAGGAACGTGGCGCCTCCATCGCGGACGCGGCCACTCTGACGGCGCTGCTCATCGGCTTCAACGCCGGCGGCAATCTGCTCGGCGGCTGGCTGATGCATCGCGCCGCGCCGCGCGGACATGTGATCAGCTTCGCCTTCCTGCTCATGGCGGCGTGCAGCTGCGGCATATTCAGCACCGCGCTGGCGGACGCGCTGCGCTTTGCCCTGTGCATCGTCTTCATGCTCGCCGGAGGCATGATCCCGGCCTCGACGCTCTCGGGAGGGCAACTGTATGCACGCGAGTCCAGCCAGATCAGCAGCATTCAGGGACTGATCGTGCAGGTCGCCCAACTGGGGCCTTTCGTCGGCCCGCCCCTGGTCGCGGCCGTCGTATCCGCAGCAGGAAATTGGGAAGCCGCACTGGGCGTGCTGCTCGCCGCGGCGGCGCTGGGCACGCTGTTCGGCCAACTGGCGCTGCGCGCCGAGCGTGCCCTCCCGGCCCGCTAACGCAGTTCAGGAGCGACGCCAGGTCAGGCGGGTTTGGTCTGAGCCGCTTTGGTCCGATCGAGCATGGTCATGGCCGATGTAATCAAGGTAGCCATGTCGCCCATGTTGGCCGGCACGATCAGCGTGTTGTTGGTCTTGGCCAGATAGGCGAAGGCGTTCACGTACTGCTCGGCGACTTTCAGGTTCGCCGCCTGCTGTCCGCCTTCCTTGGCGAGCGACTCCGCCACGGCGGTCACGGCGGCGGCGGTCGCCTGGGCGATCAGCCGGATCGAGGTGGCGTCGCCCTCGGCCTTGTTGATTACCGCGGCCTTGGCGCCCTCGGATTTCAGGATGGCCGCCTGCTTTTCGCCCTCGGCGATGTTGATCTCCTGCTGCTTCTGCCCCTCGGACTTGGCGATCAGCGCGCGCTTCTCGCGCTCGGCCGTGATCTGCGCCTGCATCGCGCGCAGGATGGTTGCCGGCGGGGTGATGTTCTTGATCTCGGAGCGCAGCACCTTCACGCCCCAGGAGCGGCCGGCCTCGTCCAGCACCGACACTACCTGGCGGTTCATTTCGTCGCGGCTCTCGAAAGTCTTGTCCAGTTCCATTTTGCCGATCTCGCTCCGCAGCGCGGTCTGCGCGAGTTGGGTAATCGCGGCGATGTAATTGGACGAACCGTAGGACGCGAGGCGCGGGTCGGTCACCTGAAAGTAGATGACGCCGTCCACCGACAGCTGCGTGTTGTCGCGGCTGATGCACACCTGCTCCGGCACGTCCAGCGGCACTTCCTTCAGCGAATGCGTGTAGGCGACGCGGTCGACGAAAGGCACGATGACGTTCAGCCCCGGCTGCAGGATGGCGTGGAACTTTCCCAGGCGCTCGATCACCCAGGCGCTTTGCTGCGGCACCACGCGCACGCCTTCGATGACGAACACGATCGCCACGGCGAGAATGAAAAACGGGATGGTGAATCCGCGCGTCTCCTGGAACTGTGAGACGACGATGGTGGCGATCAGGACGGCGATGAATTTCGGGAACATGGGTATTCTCCCTTGCCATTCGTTTAAGGACCCTGGAATCCGGGGCAGGCGCACGGGGGCTTGCATCGGCTCAGGGCTTTCTCTTTGCGACCTTGAGCGCGCGCTCGATATCGCGCTCGTCTTCGACCGCGGCATCCCACTGCGTATTGCGATACGTCACGCGCGCCACGCCCTGCTCCCGGCTCGCCCAGGCATCGAAGGTGACGGTCTGCCCCACGTCCAGCGAGGCCATGTCGGCCTGCGGACTCGCCTTGCGCCGCTGCCGCACCCAGAACACGCCGGCGACCGCGACTGTCGCCGCGCACATCGCCTCCACCCAGAACCCGAGGCCGAACCAGGCGGTGGCCGAACCCGCGAACGCGGCGACGCCCAGAACCAGCAGAAAAAAGGTTCCCGTGACCAACTCGGCGATGACCAGCGCGAATCCGGCGGCGAGCCAGATCAGATAGGTTTCCATGAACTTTCCGCTTCAATCGGCTTGTTTGCATCATAGCGCAATACGCCGGATGCCGGAGTTGCACCGCCGCGGTGCATGCACGCGACTTGCACTGGACCTGCGGACGCGAGCTTGAGGGCCATTTCAGACTTGCCGAAATGAACCCTGCAATAGGCAAGGCACGAGGAAATGCGTCCCTTCGCTTTGCAATGAGCACTTACTGCCAAGGTATAATGCGCGTGCTTCGGCGCATGCCGCGGCCGCAACTTGCCCACGTCAGAAGGGAACGCGTGAATACAAAGCCTGCAGAATCGCTAAGCATCGAGCAGGAGGAGCTGCGCGGGATTTCGCGCACTGTCGCCGAAATCGAGTGGCTGCTCCTGATCCTGGTGTTGCTTTACCAGGTGTTCGAAGGGCCCGCCGCCGAGGACAAGGCGGCCATTTCCGCGGGATTGTTCTTCTTCGGCGCGTTCGTCCTCGGCTTTCGCTACGCCAATTTCTACAAGACGGAATCGCGCTGGAAGATCGCCATCGAGACCTTCGTGATGGTCGTGTTCATCACCTGGGTGCTGTGGTACACGGGCAAGCTCGCGAGCCCCCTGGTCAACGCCTATCTGCTGGTCATCATCACCAGCGCGCTCGCGCTGGGCAAGCTCACCACCATGCTGGAAATGGCGATGATTGCCGCCTGCTTCATTCTGCTCGGCGAAAACTCGTCCGCCCGCGAAATGCTGTCGCTCGCCTATATCGGAAGCCTGGTGGCGCAGCTTGCACCCATGCTGCTGGTCGCCTATATCACCACCATGTTTTCCACCGACATCCGCTTCGGCTTGAACAAGGCGCGGCTGCTGTCGGAAACGGACGATCTCACCGGACTCTACAACATGCGCGGTTTCAGCATCATCGCCGACCGCCTATTCGGACAGGCAATGCGCTACAACCGCCCCGCCAGCCTGCTGATGATCGATTCGGACAACCTCAAGGCGGTCAACGACCTGCATGGACACGAAAGCGGAAACCGCCTGCTGAAGATGGTGGCGAAATGCATCGAGACGGAGTTGCGCAATACCGACGTGCTGGCGCGCTACGGCGGGGACGAGTTCGTGGCCTTGCTGCCGGAAACCCCGGTCGACATGGCGAAGGAGGTCGCGGAACGCATCGCCAGGGCGATCGCCACCGCGCCGCTGGAGTTCGAAGGCAAGCGCATCGAAACCAGCGTCAGCATCGGCGTCGCGTGCTACCCCGAGGACGGCCGCAGCGTCGACGCGGTCCAGGCGCGCGCCGACCGGGCCATGTACATGGCCAAGGAACAGGGCCGCAACCGCGTGGTGAAATTCGCGGCCTGAAGTCCCGCGCCGCGCTTCCTATAGGGCGAATTCCAGCGCCAGCCGGCGTATGGTGGCAATGGTATCGATGTCGGCTTCGACGTAGGCCTGCTTGGCGAAGCTGTCGTAGAAATCGTCCAGCGGCGCACCCGCCCCGCCCTGCCGCGTTTCGTACTCGAAGCGCACGAACAACTGGTTCGCCTCCGGTTCCTCTATGGTCATTGCCAGCGTGGCGGCCGGTGAATCCCTCGTCGCCTCGATCTCGTAGCGCACCTTGTCCATCGGATCGAATTCGACCCGGTCACGCAATGTCAGCTTGCCGAAATGCAGTTCCCGCGCGATCGCATTTTCGCCGCTTCTTACGCTCTCGAACGCATCCAGCGCGAGCACGAACAACAGGGGGTTTTCGGCGCGCAAGACCAGCCCGCGCCACAACTGCTCGCGCGACAGCGGTTCGATCAAGGGATAGCGCGGATCGTTGATCTGGACCAGATGGGCAAATTTCATTCCGCCCTTATATCACTTGCAGCGCAGGAACAGGAAGATCGCCGCATTCGGTTTCTCGCAGTGCGGAAAGCCTGTAAAATTGCGGCTTTACCAGCGCCCAGCACCGTGCCCACTTTCCAGGAACTCATCCTCAGGCTGCAATCCTACTGGGATCGCCAGGGCTGCGCGTTATTGCAGCCCTACGACATGGAAGTCGGTGCCGGCACATCGCACACAGCGACTTTTCTGCGCGCGCTCGGCCCCGAACCCTGGCGCGCGGCTTACGTCCAGCCCTCGCGCCGCCCCAAGGACGGCCGCTACGGCGACAATCCGAACCGCCTGCAGCACTATTATCAGTATCAGGTGGTGCTCAAGCCTTCGCCGCCGGACATACTCGAACTCTACATCGGCTCGCTTGAGGCGCTGGGCGTCGATCCCAAGGCGCACGACATCCGCTTCGTCGAGGACGACTGGGAAAATCCGACCCTGGGTGCATGGGGCCTGGGCTGGGAGGTGTGGCTGAACGGCATGGAGGTGACGCAGTTCACCTACTTCCAGCAGGTCGGGGGCATCAACTGCAAGCCCATCACCGGGGAAATCACCTACGGCATCGAGCGTCTCGCAATGTATCTGCAGGACGTGAAGAACGTGTTCGACCTGGTATGGACCCCCGGGGTGACCTACCGCGACGTCTATCACCAGAACGAGGTCGAACAATCGACCTACAACTTCGAGCATTCCAATGCCGAGATGCTGTTCCGCCATTTCAACGACTACGAAATCGAGGCGAAACGCCTGATCGAGGCCCAGCTCGCGCTGCCGGGCTACGAAATGGTGCTCAAGGCGGCGCATACTTTCAACCTGCTCGATGCGCGCGGCGCGATCTCGGTCACCGAACGCGCCGCCTACATCGGCCGCATCCGCAATCTCGCGCGCGGCGTGTCCCAGTCGTATTTCGATTCGCGCCTGCGGCAGGATTTTCCGATGTGCGCACCGGGCGAGTTGCAACGCCTTGGCATCGATCTCGCGACGTTAAGAGCTGATCTGCAGCAGAGGGAAACAGCGCGATGAGCCAGAGTCTGCTGGTCGAGTTGTTCACCGAAGAGCTGCCACCGAAGGCGCTGAAGCAGCTCGGCGAAGCCTTCGCCAGCCGCTTGGAAGACGGGCTGGTGCGCTCGCAGCTGAAAGACGGGGTCACGGGCGACACCCGGGTATTCGCCACACCGCGCAGACTGGCCGCGCTGATCAGCAATGTGCGCGCTAGCGCCGCCGACCGGATCGAGTCGAAGAAACTGATGCCGACCAAAGTCGCGTTCGGCGCCGACGGCAAGCCGAGCGCGGCGCTCGCCAAGCGCCTCGAGAAGGAAGGCTCCACGGCAGATCAGCTCGAGCGCCAAAACGAAGGCGACACCGAATACGCCTTCCTCAACCGGACCATCGCCGGGGTGACGCTCGCCGCCGGGCTGCAGACCGCGTTGCAGGACGCGATCGCCAAGCTGCCGATTCCAAAATTGATGAGCTACCAGCTCGCCGACGGCGCCACTACGGTGCAGTTCGTGCGCCCTGCGCATGGGCTTGTCGCCCTGCACGGCGCGGACATCGTTCCGGTATCTGCGCTCGGCCTGACGGCCGGCCGCACCACCCACGGGCATCGCTTCCAGGGTGTGAAGAACATAGACGTAATGACTGCGGGGTCCTACGAAGAGGCGCTGCGGGCGCACGGCGAGGTCATCGCGGCATTCGACGAACGCCGCGCGAAGGCCGCAGACGGACTGCGCGCGAAGGCGGCGGAACTCGGCGCCTCGCTCGGCCCGGAGCAGGACGTCGCCCTGCTGCTGGATGAAGTGACGGCCCTCGTCGAGTACCCCAGCGTCTACGCCGGCGAGTTCGATGCCGAATTCCTTGCAGTGCCGCAGGAATGCCTGGTGCTCACCATGCGCACCAACCAGAAGTATTTTCCGCTGTTCGACGCCACGGGGAAGCTGACCAACAGGTTTCTCATCGTCAGCAACATGCGCCTGGCCGATCCGAAGAACGTCGTCGAGGGCAACAATCGCGTCGTGAGGCCGCGCCTTGCCGACGCGCGTTTCTTTCTCGAGACCGACAAGCGGCAGCGGCTGGAAACCCGCGTGCCGCAGCTTGGCGCCGTCGTTTATCACAACAAGCTGGGCAGCCAGCTGGAGCGCGTGGAACGGGTGCAACTGCTCGCGGGGAAGATAGCCCGCGAGATCGGCGCCGATCCCGTGCTCGCCGAACGCGCCGCCTGGCTGGCCAAGGCCGACCTCGTCACCAGCATGGTCGGCGAGTTTCCGGAACTGCAGGGCATCATGGGGTGCTACTACGCCCGCGCCGACGGCGAGCATGAACAGGTGGCCGAAGCGCTGAACGACCAGTACCGGATCCGCTTCGACGGCGGCGAAGCGCCAGCGAACCTGGTCAGCGTGAGCCTGTTCATCGCCGATCGCGTCGAAACCCTGGTCGGCATCTGGGGCATCGGACTCAAGCCCAGCGGCGACAAGGACCCGTTCGGCCTGCGCCGCGCCGCCCTCGGCCTGATCAATGCCTTCGAGTTGCTTGGAGCGACAGCCCGGGCGCAGAATCGCGCGTTCACCCTGCGCCTGGCCGACCTGCTGCAACAGGCAGCCGCGCAATTCAAGCCGGGCACCATCGAAAAGGACGCGCCTGCTGCGATCATGGAATTCGCGTACGAGCGCTACCGCAACCAGTTGATCAGCGGCTTCGACCGCAACGCGGTCGAAGCCGTGATGGCACTGCAGCCGCCCCTGCAGGAGGTGGTGCAGCGGGTGCGCGCGGTCGTCGAATTCGGCGCGCTGCCCGAAGCGGATGCGCTTGCCGCGGCCAACAAACGCATCGGCAATATCCTGAAGAAGGCCGGCAGGAGCGCGTCTGCGGCCGACCCATCGCTTTTTGTCGAGGCTGCCGAAAGGACGCTCGCAACCGCGATCGACAAGGTCCGCCCGGCGGCGCGAGAGCGCTTTGCCGCCGGCGACTACGCCGGAACGCTGAAGCTGCTTTCACAGATGAGGCAGGCGGTGGACGTTTTTTTCAAGGACGTCATGGTCATGGCCGAAGATCCGAAGCTGCAGGAAAACAGAATCGCGCTGCTTCGCGATCTGCACGGCCTGATGAACATGGTCGCCGACATCTCCAAGCTCGCGGCATGAGCTTCGTCCAAGTGAAGACCGAGCAAGGATACACAGCCCCATGAAACACGCACAGGGACAACTCCACTCATGAAGCTCGTTGTGCTCGACCGCGACGGCGTGATCAACCTGGACAGCGACCAGTACATCAAGAGCCCGGATGAATGGAAGCCCATTGCCGGGAGCCTGGAGGCGATCGCGCGCTTCACGCAGGCGGGTTTTCGCGTCGTTGTCGCCACCAACCAGTCGGGAGTGGGAAGGGGAATGTTCGACATGGCCACGCTGAACGCCATGCACGACAAGATGCACAAGGCGGCGGGTCAGCTGGGCGGCCGTGTTCTTCTGCCCGCATGCCCAGAACGCGGGCTGCGCCTGCCGCAAGCCGCGGCCGGGGATGCTGCTGGAGATCGCCGAGCGTTTCAACGTCGCGCTTGCCGATGTGCCGGTGATCGGCGACTCCCTGCGCGATCTGCAGGCGGCAAGCGAGGCCGGTGCCAGGCCGGTTCTCGTGCTCACCGGGAAAGGCGAAAAGACGTTCAAGGCGGGCGGACTGCCCAAGGGCACCGAGGTCCATCCGGACCTGGCTGCCGCGGCCATGGTGCTGGCTGCATGAGCTTCCTGCGCGCGCTCATCTACTACCTCCTGCTGGTCGTCATCGTCGTACCCTATTGGGTGATGGTGATGTGCGTGGCATGGATGCCGCGCATTCCGCGCTGGAAGTTCATCGCCGGCTGGCCGCGACTCTCGGCCTGGCTCGCCATTTACGTCCTTGGCATCCGCTGTGAAGTGCGCGGCCGGGAAAACATACCGGCCGAACCGGTGGTGATCCTGTCCAAGCATTCCTCCGCCTGGGAGACCCTGGCGTTCTCCGGAATTTTTCCGCCGCACGTCTATGTGATGAAGCGCGAACTGCTTTGGATCCCGTTCCTCGGCATGGGCCTGGCGCTGTTCAGCCCGATCTTCATCAACCGTGCCGACGGCAAGAACGCGATGCGCCGCATGGTCGAAATCGGCAAGGAGCGTTTCGCGCAGGGCTTCAACATCATGATCTTCCCGGAAGGCACGCGCATCGCCGTCGGCAAGCGCGGAAAATACAAGTTCGGAGGCGCCGTTATCGCGGTCCAGACCGGCGCGCGCGTGCTGCCGGTGGCGCACAACGCGGGTTTGCTGTGGCCCAGGAATTCCTTCCTCAAACGCCCGGGCAAGGTGACGGTGGTGATAGGCGAGCCCATCTCCAGCGCCGGGCTCACGCCCGAGCAGTTGATGCGAAAGGTCGAGGACTGGATCGAAAACCAGGTCGAGTTGCTGGTGCGCGCCGAAGGCGAAAAAAATGCAGCTTGAACTGCCCCTGGCCGTCGAGCCGGTGGTCGCGCCCGCGGGCACGCTGCGCTACATCCAGCTGGGCAGTGAAGTAGTCGGCTACCGCTTCCGTCGCGCCCGGCGGCGTTCCATCGGCATCGTAATCGACGACGACGGTTTGCGTGTCGCCGCCCCCGGCCATGCGCCCATCGCCGAAGTCGAGGCGTTTATCCGGGAAAAAGCGCGTTGGATATTGCGAAAGCTGGCCGATTGGCGCGCCGCGCCCAAGCCGCAGGTGGTGGAGTGGCGCAATGGCACGGCTATCGCCTTTCTCGGCGAGCCGGTGATAATCGAACTCGTGCCCGGCAGGCGCGACGTCATCCTGCAAGACGGCACTTTGGCTATCGGGCTCGCGCCACGCGCCGAGCCGGCGGCGTTGAGAAAGCGCGCATTGGTGTGGCTGAAAGACAGAGCCCTGGTGCTCTTCGGCCAGCGCGTGGCGCTCTGCGCCGCCGGGCTCGGCGTGCCGGCGCCGGTGCTGACGCTTTCCGGCGCGCGCACGCAGTGGGGCGTGTGCCGCGCAGACGGACACATTCGCCTCAACTGGCGCTTGATACACCTGCCACTGCGGCTCATCGATTATGTGGTCGCGCACGAGCTGGCGCATCTGCGGGAAATGAACCATTCGGCGCGCTTCTGGGCCGTGGTCGGCGGCCTTTACCCCGATTACGCGGCTGCGCGTGCGGAATTGCGTGACTGCAGCCACCGGCTGCCAATCTTATAGGAGGATGTATCGCCATGAGGATGCTGCATACGATGCTGCGCGTGGGCAACATGGAACGTTCGGTAAAGTTCTACACCGAGGTCATGGGCATGAAATTGCTGCGCGCCACCGACCGGCCGGAACAGAAATACTCGCTCGCCTTCGTCGGCTACGGCGACGAGTCGGACACGGCCGTGGTCGAACTCACCTACAACTACGGCGTGGACAAATACGAAATGGGCGGCGCGTTCGGCCACCTCGCGATCGAAGTGCCCGACGCGTACAAGGCTTGCGAAACGGTGAAGGCAAAGGGCGGCACGGTGAGCCGCGAGGCGGGACCGGTCAAAGGCGGGAGCACCGTCATTGCTTTCGTGCAGGACCCCGACGGCTACAAAATCGAGTTGATCGAGCGCAAATAAGGCGTCTGACAGAAAAGACATCTGGCAGAAGCGAGCAGAACGAGCGGTATCCGCAGAAGGTCGGAAAACAGTTCACTCGCTGGTGCGCAACGCAGGAACGAGCCTTGAAACAGCCTGCGCTAGATTCACGCGCAGGCTGTCCCTCACGATCGATACTTGCGCAGGGCCGTAGGCTGGCCGATCAGCATCTTGGCGAACTCCTCCAGCAGCGCCTCGTTGACGTCCTCGGCCGGAATGCGCAACTCTTCCTGACCAAGGCGCAGCAGATGTTTGCCCTTCACCACCAGCCGCGCGTTCTCATGGTCGGCTGTGATCGTGATATCGCAGGTAATCGAATGCGGAATGGTGAATTTCATCTTCTGAAAGCCGCCACCCGCCTTCTTGACTTCCTCTTCCGTGAATTTCAGGCCGAAGCTCCACAGCACATCGCGCACCTTCTGGATCGTGGCGGGCATGTCGCGTTCGACGACGAGATTCTGGGGCAGCGCCCACTTGATGAAGAAAACGATGACGTCGTAATGATCCTTGTCGTTGATTTTCTTCTTGCGGTAATCGACGAAGGACTCGGCGAACCCCAGGTTCTGGAAATCGCCGATCCCCGGGATCGAATACACCATGGGGTTGGTGGGCCTGAGCACCGAGAGCTGCTTGAAAAGATCGTTCAGATAAACGAAGGTCTGGTTCATCTTGACTTCGACCAGTTTGATGCTTTCCTGCAACATCGACTGCTGCGAAAGCTGCTGGCTTTTCACCATGTCTGCCTGTTTCTTCAGGTCATCGAGCAGGCCCATACATTTCTCCGGAACAAAAGCTAGACTGAGGACACAAGACGGGTATTGTGCCAGCCGCGGACACTTTTGTGAATATCAATTCCGTGTCATTTTCTCTTTTTCGCACAGGTAGTTGCCAATTGCGACGAAATCGGCGACCGCCAGATTCTCGGCGCGCAAGATCGGTGCGATTCCGAGCGCCGCGTAGTCTGCCGCCTGCAGCAGCCCGGAGAGTGAATTGCGCAAGGTCTTGCGCCTCTGCGCAAATGCGCGCCGCACGACCTGCGCCAGCACAGTCTCGCTCGTCGCCGTCAGTTTTTCCGGCGGGTGCGGCAGCATGCGCACGACCGCTGAATCGACCTTCGGCGGCGGAGAAAATGCGTCGGGCGGGACATGCAGCAGCAGTTGCATGTCGAAGCGATATTGCAGCATCACCGACAACCGGCCGTAGTCGCCCCCACCCGGACCTGCGACCATGCGCTCGACCACTTCCTTCTGCAACATGAAATGCATGTCCTGTATGCGCCCGGCGTAGCGCGCCAGGTGGAACAGCAGCGGCGTGGATATGTTATACGGCAGGTTGCCCACCACGCGCAGGTTCGGCGGCAGCGTCGAAAAATCGAATTCGAGCACGTCTCCCGTGTGCACCGAAAGCCGCTCGGACGGGTAGGCATGCTGCAGGCGCGCGGCGATATCCCGGTCGATTTCGATCACGTCCAGGTGGTCCAGAACCGAGCACAGCGGCGCGGTGAGCGCCTCCAGCCCCGGGCCGATCTCCACCATGGCGTCGTCCGCCTGCGGCAGTATCGCGGCCACGATGTCGGCGATCACCGCCTGGTCTGTCAGAAAGTGCTGTCCAAACCGCTTGCGCGGGACATGTTTCATTTCAACGCGATGCCCGCACCATTTCCAGCGCCGTTTCGATCGCAGTCACCAGGCTGCCCGCGTCGGCCTTGCCCGAGCCGGCCAGGTCCAGCGCCGTGCCGTGATCGACCGAAGTGCGCACGATGGGCAGGCCGAGGGTGACGTTGACGCCCTTGCCAAAGCTTGCGTATTTCAGTACCGGCAGTCCCTGATCGTGATACATCGCCAGCACGCAATCGCCGCCGGCGAGCACCTGCGGCGTGAACAGCGTATCCGCCGGAAGAGGGCCCATGAGGCGCATGCCTTCCTGGCGCAATTTGTTCAGTACCGGGATGATCACCTCGATCTCCTCGCGGCCGAGGTGACCGCCCTCCCCGGAGTGCGGATTCAAGCCCGCGACCAGTATGCGCGGCTCCGTCAGGCCGAAGCGCCGCTGCAGCGCAAGGCGCAAGATGCGCAAGGTCTCCTCCAGACTGTCGCGCGTGACGGCGGACGACACCTCCGCCAGCGCGAGGTGCGTGGTCGCCAATGCGACGCGCAGACCGCCGCCGGCGAGCATCATGACGACGCGCGGCGTCGCGGTCAGCCGCGCGAGATATTCGGTGTGGCCGGTAAAGGGAATTCCCGCATCGTTGATGACGCCCTTGTGCACCGGCGCGGTCACCATCGCGGCGAATTCCGCGTTCATGCATCCAGCCGCGGCGCGATCGAGCATGGCCAGAACGTACGGACTATTGGCCGGATCAAGCGTTCCCGCAGTCACGGGCGCGGCGAGCGGCACATGCAGCAGTTCCAGTTCATCCCCCGCCGGCGCGCGCGCGGGATCGAATTCGCGCATGCGCACCGTCAGCCCGAGCAGCGCGGCGCGCGCCGCGAGCAGCCCGCGGTCGGCGAGTATTACGGCGCGACAGGAAAGGCGGTGGTGGGCTTGAGCAAGACAGATGTCCGGCCCTATGCCCGCGGGCTCACCGGAAGTAATTGCAATGACGGGGAACTGCTTCATCCCCGGGACGGCGGTTCGCACGTATCGAGCGGCGTCACCGCTCGTCCCCCCGGTATTCAACGAAGGCGCGGTCGCGCAGTTGGCGCAGCCACTCCTGATGCGCCTCGTCGGATTTGCGCTCGCGCAGGATCTGGCGCGCCTCCATCTGCTTGCGCTCGCCTGAGACATCGGCCCTGCGTCGTTCCAGCACCTGCATCAAATGCCAGCCGAATGCGCTCTTGAACGACTCGCTCACCTCGCCTATCTTGAGACTGTTCATCACGCGCTCGAACTCGGGCACGGTGTCCCCCTGATAGAGCCACCCGAGGTCGCCGCCGTTGACGGCGGAAGAATCGTCGGAATTGAGCTTCGCCAGCTCGCCTAAATCGGCGCCGCCGAGCACGCGCTCGCGCAGATTGTTGAGCTTGCGCTTCGCGTCGGCCTCGGACACGATCTCGTTGGTTTTCACAAGTATGTGGCGCGCGCGGACTTGTTCGACCAGGACCGGAGCGCCGCCGCCGCGGCGGTCGATGAGCTTGAGCACGTGGAACCCTGCGGGGCTGCGCAGCACCCCGGACACACCGCCCGGCTGCATGTCGTCCAGCACTTGCGAATACAGTTCCGGCAGCCGGTCGCGCGGTCGCCATCCCATGGCCCCCCCCTGCAGGGCGTCGGTGGCGTCGGAAAAGCTCACGGCGAGCTTGGCAAAATCGGCCCCGGCGCGAGCCTGCAGCAGCACTTCGGCGGCGCGAGCGCGCTGCCTTTCGACCTGCTCCGGGCTCGCCTGCTCGGGCAGGCGCAGGAGTATGTGGGCCAGGTTGTATTCGCTGGAGGCGGTCTTCGACGCAGCCTGCTGGCTGAGGAAGAATTCGATTTCGTTGTCGCTTATGGTGATCTTGCTGTCGACCTCGCGCTCGCGCAGCCGCGACAGCACGATCTCGCTGCGGATTTCCTCGCGGAATTTGTTGAACTGAATCCCGTCGCGCTCCAGCGCGCGGCGAAAATCCGTCAGCGACATCTTGTTGCTTTCGGCCACGCGCGCGACCGTGCGATCGAGTTGCAGATCGTCCACGCGCAACGCCGTTTCGTTGGCCAGCTGGATCTGGAGCCGCTCCGTGATCATGCGCTCCAGCACCTGCTTCTGCAGCACGTCCGGCTGAGGCAGCGGCGTGCCCTGCTGCCCGAGCTGCTGTGTCACCGTCTTTACCCGCGCCGCCACCTCGCGGCTGGTGATCACTTCGTTGTTGACCACCGCGAGTATGCGGTCCACCGAAACGATGGCATTGCGTGCCGCGGGCTGCGCAAGCACACCGGCAGAGGCGCAGGCCAGCACGGCCCCGGCTAGCCAGGCAAGCGCTCTCGGAAATGATTTTCGCATCATGTCACTCGTAAAAATCGAAAGGCCGCGAATCCGGGCGGGTCTGGTTGAGGCGGCTGTAGCCGGGGATGTTGCGCTTCAGCGTCTCCAGCGGGTTGGACCCGATGCGGGAGAATCCGTTCAACTCCAGCTGCACGAACACCGCGCTGGTGAAGTTTCCGGTGGCCGCCGCAAAGCGCTGCACTACGATCCGGCCGATCCAGCAGCCCGCATTATATTCGAAACCGCCCAGGCTTTCGACCAGACGGCTGTCGCGCATCGAGTAATTGTAGCGTCCCACGCCGGACCAGCCGCCGCCCAGCGGCCACTGCGCCGAAATGTCCACCTGATTCAGCGAATCGCGGGTAAAGCGGTAGCCGAGGTTGAGCACTTTCGCCGACTCCGGCTGGTAGCGCGCGCCGATGCCGAGACGGTCGAAATAATTCCGGTGCGGGTTGAATTGCAGCGCGCTGTCCAGGGTCCATTGCCGGCTGACGCGCCCGCTCACCGCGGCGAGGAAATCCGAGGTCTTGTCGGTGCGCGTCGGCGTGGCGTCGTTCAGCGCTACCTGCTGGTTCTGGAAATAATGGCGCTGGCCGACTGTGGCTTTGAGGATCTCCTGGCCGCTGGAGGGCGCCAGTATCCGCGTCGTCGCCGCAATGGTGAGTTGGTTCGCGTCGGCAATGCGGTCGCCGCCGTTGAACAGGTTCTCGGAAAACACCTGCGCATAGTTGAAATCGGCGAGGCCGGTGTCGAACAGCGGTATCTTGCTCTGGTCGCGATAGGGCACATGCAGGTAGTACATGCGCGGTTCCAGCGTCTGGCGGAAGTTCTGTCCGAGAAACGCCGAGTCACGCTCGAACGTGAGGCCGCTGTCCACGCTGGCGATGGGCAGCGCGCGGTGCAAGGTCTCCGGCGTGTCCAGCGGATTGCGCGTCAGGCTGTAGCTGGTGGAGTGAAAGCCCAGCTTGGGCGTGACGTATGCGCCCGCGCCGATCAGCGGCAGGCTGGCGCTGGGGTAAAACGTCGTGCGGCTGCCGATCACGCTGGTGGGGTGGGAGAACTTGACGAACTCGCTGTTCAGACCCAGGTCCACGCCGCCGACGTACTGGCGATTGGCGTTGAACGTGAACTGCGGCAGCCGGCCGTAAGGCTCGACCAGCGGATTGAGCGGGTCCTGCAGGGTCTGGAAGCGCTGCGCCCGCGCCGTCGCGACATACCAGCCGCCGTTGTAGTTCAGCATGCCGTCGCGCGGCAGCGTGGTCTGCGAGGTAATGTTGATGCGGCTGGAGAGGTCGCGGAAATAATTGTCGTCCGAAACCTTGTTGATATTGATGTATCCGTTCAGATTGCTGCTGAACCTCTGGTTGTGCTGGATGGTGGTGGCGAAGCGGTCGATGTTCCTGATCCGGTCGTTGCCCATGCGCTCGAACCTCGCGTCGCCGTCGTAGGTCTCGTCGATGTAGCGAAACTGCGCCGTCATCTGCAGTCCGCGCTTGGAGAATTCCCGCGGAGCGATGGTGAGGTCCCGGTTGGGCGCGAGGTTCAGATAATAAGGCGTGCTGATTTCCACCCCGCTCTTGCCGGTGCTGCCGACGGTCGGCGGCAGAAAACCGGACTTGCGCTGGTTGTGCAGGGAAAAGTCGGCCCAGGGCATGTAGACCAGCGGCACTTCCTTGAACACGAGCCTGCCCCTGCGCGCCTCGCCCACGTCGCGCGTCATGTCCAGATCGAGCTCCCCCACCTTCAGGTACCAGTCGTCGTTGCCCGGCCCGCAGGTGGTCAGCGTCGCGTTCTCCAGGTGGTATTTGTCGTCGCCCTTGAGCTTGATCACGTCCGCCGTTCCGCGCGCGCGCACCGCGCTATATCCGGCCCGGCTGCGCAGGGCAAACGTGTAGTCCGCACGGTCGAACTGGCCGATGTTGTCGCGCACGCGCAGGCGCAGGCCGGTGCCGGTCATGCGATCGCCGTCGCGCGCGACGCGCACGCTGCCGCTCGCCTGCACCTCGTCGGTGGCGTAGATGTAGAGCAGTTGGTCCGCGTTGATGCTGACATTGCCCTGGCGCAGTTCTGCGTTGCCGATCGCGCTGGTTTCCTTGTTGGCGATGCCCTCCATCCGGTCGGCGGAGATGGTGACGGGACCGCTCGGAACCTCGGACTTGCGCGCGGCGGGCGGCCGCAGGCCCGGTTCCTGCCCCTCGGCTGCCGCAGCGCAAAAAAGCAGGACCAGGACGGGCGCAATCTTGCGCATCGGGGACTTCATTCTGGGTGAAAGGGGAAGCGTATTGTTGAGTGCTAAAATCGCACACTTTCACACTAATGGCAATCGGAACGCGATTTGGAGAGGACACAAGCGCTGCGCGCGTGGCTGGGGCAACTTTTCCCCGCGCAGGAATGGAGAACGGAGCCGGCATCGGCCGACGCCAGCTTCCGCCGCTATTTCCGCGTCAGCTTTGCCGGCGGCGGCGAGAGCCGCATCGTCATGGACGCCCCGCCGCAGAAGGAGGACTGCAGGCCTTTCATTCAGGTCGCAGGGCTGCTGCGCGGCGCCGGCCTGAACGCGCCGCAAGTGCTGGCGCAGGACCTGGAGCAGGGGTTTCTGCTGCTCACCGACCTCGGTTCGACCACCTACCTTGCCGCGCTGCAGGCGGACGACAGCCGCGCGGACGCCCTGTTCCGCGACGCGGTCGACGCCCTCGTCAGCTGGCAGCTCGCTAGCCGGCCCGGTGTGCTGCCCGAATACGACCGCGCCCTGCTGCGGCGCGAACTCGACCTGTTTCCGGATTGGTATCTGGCCCGCCACCTGAACCTCGTCCTCGAACCCGCGCAGGCGCAGGTCCTGGAACGCTCGTTCTCCCTGATACTGGAGTCCAACCTGGCGCAGCCGCAGGTCTATGTGCACCGCGATTACATGCCGCGCAACCTGATGCTTTCCGCGCCCAACCCCGGCATCCTCGATTTCCAGGACGCGGTCTACGGCCCGATCAGCTACGACGTGGCCTCGCTGGTGCGCGACGCGTTCATCAGCTGGGAGGAAGAGCGCGCCCTGGACTGGATCGTGCGCTACTGGGAGAAGGCGCGCCGCGCAGGCCTCCCGGTCGGGCCCGATTTCGGCGATTTCTACCGCCACCTCGAATGGATGGGGCTGCAGCGCCATCTGAAAGTACTGGGCATATTCGCCCGCATCAATTACCGCGACGGCAAGCCCGGCTATCTCGCGGACACCCCGCGCTTCGTGCGCTACGTGCGCGCAGTCTGCGGGCGTTACAATGCCCTGACGCCGCTAGTACATCTTTTCGACCGGATCGAAAACCAGCAGGCGAAAAAGGGAACCCATTCTCCATGAAGGCCATGATCCTGGCGGCCGGCCGCGGCGAGAGACTGCGCCCGCTCACCGACACCACGCCGAAGTCGCTGCTTGCAGTCGGCGGCAAACCGCTCATCGCCTGGCACCTGGAGAAGCTGGCCCGCGCCGGCATCGAAGATGTCGTCATCAACCACGCCCATCTCGGCCGCATGATCGAATCCGCGCTCGGCGACGGCGCCGGGTTCGGCCTCGCCATCGGCTATTCGCCCGAGGCCGAAGCGCTGGAAACCGCCGGCGGAATCGCGCGCGCGCTGCCTTTGCTCGGAACGGAACCCTTTCTCGTGATCAACGCCGACGTCTATACCGATTACGATTTTTCGATACCGGCGCGGCTGGAACTCGGAGACAAACTCGCGCACCTGGTGCTGGTGGACAACCCGGCGCAGCATCCGCGCGGCGACTTCGCGCTGGAAATGGGGCGCGTGTGCGAAAGCGGAAAACCCATGCTCACCTTCAGCGGCATCGGCGTCTATGCGCCGCGGTTGTTCAGCGGCATTCCGTCCGGAGTGAAGGTACCGCTCGCGCCGCTGCTGCGCAAAGCGATGGCTGCGGGCATGGTATCGGGTGAACACTATCGCGGCCGCTGGCACGATATCGGCACCACGGAGCGCCTGCACGCCCTCGATGCGGAATTGCGCGCAAGCACCGCGCCCGTCCCGTCGTGCCCACCGCGCCCGAGCACCTGCGCAACCGCGACAGCGCCTACCTTTATCGCTTCGACAGCTATTTCTATTACCTCTGCGGTTTCCATGAGCCGGAGGCCGTGCTGGTGCTGATCGCCGGCGAAAAGCCGCAAAGCCTGCTCTTCTGCCGCGAGAAGAACCTGGAGCGCGAGACCTGGGACGGCTTCCGCTTCGGTCCGCAAGCGGCGCAGGAGGTGTTCGGCGTCGATGCCGCACACCCGATAGCGCAGCTGGAGGAAATGCTTCCGGCGCTGATGGGCAACCAGCCGGCGCTCTTTTACGCGCCCGGCGCCGACGCCGAATGGGATGCGCGCGTCATGCGCTGGTTGAATCAGGTGCGCGCGCAAAGCCGCGTCGGCATCAGCGCACCGCAGGACATTCACGATATCCGCTCCCTGCTGGACGAAATGCGCCTGGTGAAGGACGGGCACGAACTGGAGATCATGCGCCGCGCCGCCGGCATCTCGGCCAAAGCGCATGTGCGCGCCATGCGCGCCACCAGACCGGGCAGGATGGAGTTCGAAATCGAGGCCGAATTGCTGTATGAATTCCGCCGCCACGGCGCGCAGTTCCCCGCCTACTGGCCCATCGTCGCCAGCGGCGCCAGCGCCTGCGTGCTGCATTACAACGAAAACAACGCGCGCATGGAAGACGGGGGGCTGCTGCTGATCGATGCCGGCTGCGAACTCGACGGCTACGCGTCGGACATCACCCGCACCTGGCCGATCAACGGCAGGTTCAGCGGCGCGCAGAAGGACGTGTATGAACTGGTGCTCGCCGCGCAGGCCGCCGCCATCGCCGCGACCGGTCCCGGCGCAAGCTGGGACGCGCCGCACGAAGCCGCGGTGCGCGTGCTGGCGCAGGGCATGATCGATTTCGGCCTGTGCCAGGGCAGCCTGGACAAGGTGATCGAGGCGGGCGACTACAAGCGCTTCTACATGCACCGCACCGGGCACTGGCTCGGCCTGGACGTGCACGACGCCGGCGAATACAAGCTGGATGCCAAGTGGCGGCCGCTCAAGGAGGGCATGACGCTCACGGTCGAACCCGGCTGCTACATTCGCGCGGCGGAGGACGTGCCCGAAGCCTACTGGAACATCGGCGTGCGCATCGAGGACGACGTGCTGGTGACCCGGGACGGTTGCGAAGTCATCACCGCCGAAACACCGAAGAGCGTCGCCGCGATCGAAGCGCTGGTCGGCCATGAGTGATCAAAGGTTTCCGCCTGCACTGCAATGGACGCTGAACCGGTAGACATACTCATTGCAGGCGGCGGCCCCGTGGGCACGGCGCTGGCGCTGGCATTGCAGGACAGCGGCCATTCCGTCGTGCTGACCGAGGCTCGCAGCGCCGAGACCTGCGGCGCGCACAGCGGGGAATCGGCCGCCGCGGGAGCAGTCAAGACCGGCGACGCGCGCGCAATCGCCCTGTCCTATTCCAGCCGACTGGTGCTGGAGCGCTTGAACGCCTGGTCGCAACTTGCGGCAACTCCGATAGAAACCATCCACGTTTCGCAGCGCGGCGGATTCGGCCGCACCCTGATTCGCGCCGGCGACGTCGGCGTCCCCGCGCTGGGATATGTCGTCGGCTACGACACGCTGCAGCGGGGACTGCTCGCGACGCCCTGCGCGGGAAGAAGGATTTTCGGCGCCAAGCTGACCGGATTCGACGGCTGCACGGCCGTGGTTCGCACGCAGGACGGCGAACTGGCGTTTGCCCCTCAGCTCACGGTATTTGCCGACGGCGCACGCGTAGGCGACGGCCGCGCGGCTCCCGCGCACAGCAAGGACTACCACCAGACCGCTGTGGTCGCGTCGGTGACGACAGGGCAGGCGCACCACGGCAGGGCGTGGGAGCGTTTCACGCCCGAAGGTCCGCTGGCCTTGCTGCCCTTTGCCGACGGCTACAGCCTGGTATGGACTGCGGGTCCGGAGCGCGCGGCGATACTGTGCGCGCTCGATACCCCGGCTTTCCTCGCGGAACTGCATGCCGCATTCGGCGACCGTCTCGGCGCGTTCACCGGAGCGAGCGCGCGCGCGGCCTTTCCGCTTGCGCTGCGCTACGGCCAGGATGTAGAAGTGCCTCGCAGCATCTGCATAGGCAACGCCGCGCAGACCCTGCACCCGGTCGCAGGACAGGGATTCAACCTCGGTCTGCGCGATGCGTGGGAACTCGCGCGCCTGGCGCGCGACTCGCGCGGGCCGGGCAGCGACGAATTCTGCGCGCACTATCGCCGCGCACGCGCGCTCGACCGCGGCGCCGGCATCCGTTTCACCGACAGCCTGGTCGGAATATTCTCCAACGCCAATCCGCTGCTCTGCCTGGGCCGCGGCGCCGGACTTCTCGCACTGGACCTGCTGCCGATTGCGCGCAGCTTCGTCGCGCGGCGCATGATATTCGGCGCGCGCGCATTACCGTAATCGCGTTCCGAGGGCAAGCTAAAGTATTACCTGCGATGCTTGACCAAATCGGTTTTAATTCGCGCAGGATTGGGTATAGAATTGCTCCCCCTCCCCGCAAAAACCGTACATAACGTAATGAGAATCGGACCTCACGTGCTGCGCAATAATCTTTTCGTTGCGCCGATGGCCGGAGTCACGGACCGTCCGTTCCGCCAACTGTGCAAGAAGTTCGGCGCAGGCATGGCGGTGTCGGAAATGGTCGCGTCCAATTCATTGCTGTGGGGCAGCGAGAAAACCAAGCGGCGCGCCAACCACCAGGGCGAGCCCGATCCGATTTCGGTACAAATCGCCGGCGCCGACCCGCAGATGATGGCCGATGCCGCGCGCTACAACGTCGGCGAAGGCGCGCAGATCATCGATATCAACATGGGCTGCCCGGCAAAGAAGATCTGCAACGTCATGGCCGGCTCGGCGCTGCTGAAGGACGAGCCGCTGGTCGGGCGCATACTCGAGGCGGTGGTCAAGGCGGTCGAGGTGCCGGTGACCCTCAAGTTTCGCACCGGCTGGGACCAGCAGAACAAGAACGCGCTGAAGGTCGCGCGCATCGCGGAGGAAAGCGGCATTCAGCTGCTGTCGATCCACGGGCGCACGCGCGCCTGCGGCTACACCGGGCACGCGGAGTACGACACCATCGCCGAAGTCAAGCGCGCCACGCGCCTGCCCGTGGTCGCCAACGGCGACATCAACTCGCCGCAGAAGGCGAAGTACGTGCTCGACTACACCGGCGCCGACGGCATCATGATCGGCCGCGCCGCGCAGGGACGCCCCTGGATTTTCCGCGAGATCGAGCACTATCTGAAAACGGGCGCGGAAATGCCGCCGCCGCTCGTGACCGAAATCCACCAGGTGCTGATCGCGCACCTGTACGACCTGTACGCGTTCTACGGCACCGATACCGGCGTCAAGATCGCGCGCAAGCACATTTCCTGGTACACCAAGGGGCTGGCCGGCTCGGCCAGCTTCCGCCATGCGATGAACCAGCTGCCCAGCATCGAAGAGCAGCTCGCCGCGGTGAACCGCTTTTTCGATCAATTGGCGCAGCAATATGAACACCTGCGCTATGAGGAGGAGTTGGCAGCATGACACCGCGCGCCAGTGAAATCGCCGAATGCGTACGCAAGTCCCTGGAAAAATATTTCAAGGACCTCGATGGCGAACGACCGCGCACCGTCTACGAGATGGTGCTGAAGAACGTCGAAAAGCCCATGATCGAGGTGGTGCTGGATCGCGCCGAAGGCAACCAGACCGTGGCGGCCAAGTGGCTGGGCATCAACCGCAACACCCTGCGCAAAAAAATCGAGCTGTTGAAAATCAAGGTCTGACGAGCAAGAACCTGATTCGTGAACATCGGACGCATGACGGACGTTGCGCGACCTGATCACCATGACGCGCGAGGGCCTTGCGCGCCGCGCACCCCTGGCCATACCCCCATTTCGATACGGAAAGACCCCGCGAAACCATGAGCATCCATGTCAAACAAGCACTGATCAGCGTCTCCGACAAGACAGGCGTGCTGGAACTGGCGCGCGCGCTGGTGCAGATGAAGGTGTCCATCCTTTCCACCGGCGGCACGGCCAAGCTGCTCGCGGAGAACGGCGTCGCCGTCACCGAAGTCGCCGCCTATACCGGCTATCCGGAAATGCTCGACGGACGGCTGAAGACCTTGCATCCGATGATTCACGGCGGGCTGCTCGCGCGGCGTGACCTCCCCGAGCACATGGCGGCGATCAAGGACGCGGGCATCGAACCGATCGACCTCGTCGTGGTCAATCTCTACCCCTTCACGCAGACGATAGCCAAGACAGGATGCACGCTGGCGGAAGCGATAGAAAACATCGACATCGGCGGCCCGACCATGCTGCGCTCTGCGGCCAAGAACCACAGCGGCGTCGCCGTGGTGGTCGATCCGGGCGACTATGCCTGCCTGCTGGACGAATTGCGCGCCAGCGGCGGAAAGGTGAGCGCGGTCACGCGCTTTGCACTGGCGAAAAAGGTGTTCACCCACACCGCCGCCTATGACGGCGCCATCAGCAACTACCTGACCGGTCTGGACGCCGATCAAAAGAGCCGGGACTTCCCCGAGCGCCTGACGCTTCAGTTCGCGCGCGTGCAGGACATGCGCTACGGCGAGAACCCGCACCAGAGCGCCGCTTTCTATCGCGACATCGAACCGGCCCCGGGCAGCCTCGCCAGCTACACGCAATTGCAGGGCAAGGAACTCTCCTACAACAACATCGGCGATTCCGATGCGGCCTGGGAATGCGTGAAGACCTTCGCCGAACCGGCCTGCGTCATCGTCAAGCATGCCAACCCCTGCGGCGTCGCCATCGGCGGCACCGTGCTCGAGGCCTACCAGGGCGCGTTCAAGACCGATCCCACGTCGGCATTCGGCGGCATCATCGCCTTCAACCGCCCGGTCGATGCGGCCACGGCCGAAGCCGTGAGCAAACAATTCGTCGAAGTGCTGATCGCGCCCGGCTACGACTCGGGTGCGAGAAAAGCGCTCGAAGCGAAGACCAACGTGCGCGTGCTCGCCGTGCCCATCGCGGCCGGCGGAAACCGCTACGACATGAAGCGGGTCGGCGGCGGCCTCTTGGTGCAGACGCCCGACGCGAAGAACGTCGAAGCCGCCGAACTGCGCGTTGTCAGCAAGAAACAGCCGACCGAAGGCGAACTGCGCGACCTGCTGTTCGCCTGGCGTGTGGCCAAGTTCGTCAAGTCCAACGCCATCGTATTCTGCGGCAGCGGCCACACCCTGGGGGTGGGCGCGGGACAGATGAGCCGCGTCGACAGCGCGCGCATCGCCGCGATCAAGGCGAAGAACGCCGGCCTTTCGCTTGCCGGCTCTTTCGTCGCATCCGACGCGTTCTTTCCGTTTCGCGACGGCGTCGACGTGGTGGCCGAGGCCGGCGCGAAAGCGATCATCCAGCCCGGGGGCAGCATGCGCGACGACGAAGTGGTCGCGGCGGCCGACGAGCTGGGCCTGGTCATGGTCTATACCGGCCACCGCCACTTCAGGCACTAGGCTTGGCCGCATCCCCCAAAGCGTACAACGTGTCTCCGGCCAAGGAAAACCCATAATCCGACGAACAAGGGGGGTGCACCCCCCTTGTATATCCCCCGCGCATGCTCATTTGCCATTTATCGAATTCCCTGCCATACCGATCAACTCGTGACCTATAAGAAACAAACATGAAACTCATGGTGATTGGTGCGGGCGGACGCGAGCACGCCCTGGCGTGGAAACTGGCGCAGGCGCCGCGCGTGCAAAAGGTCTATGTCGCGCCCGGCAACGCCGGCACCGCGCTCGAGCCGGGGCTGGAGAACGTTCCGATCACCGATATCGGCCAGCTGGCCGAATTTGCGCGGCAAAATGCGGTCCATCTCACCGTGGTCGGCCCCGAGGCGCCCCTGGCCGCAGGTGTGGTCGATCTGTTCCGCGCCAGGGGCCTGAAGATTTTCGGACCGACCCGCGCCGCCGCGCAGCTGGAAAGCTCCAAGGATTTCGCCAAGCAGTTCATGCAGCGCCACCGCATTCCCACCGCCGCTTTCGCCACGTTTGCAGACGCGCAGGCGGCGCACGCCTACATCGACGCGCAGGGCGCGCCCATCGTGATCAAGGCGGACGGCCGCGCCGCGGGCAAGGGCGTGGTGGTGGCGATGACGGCTGCGGAGGCGCACGCCGCCGTGGACATGATGCTGGTGGACAACAGCATGGGCGATGCCGGCGCGCGCGTGGTGATCGAGGAATACCTCGCCGGCGAGGAAGCCAGCTTCATCGTCATGAGCGACGGCGAACACGTGCTCGCGCTCGCCACCAGCCAGGACCACAAGCGGCTCAAGGACGGCGACGCCGGCCCCAATACCGGCGGCATGGGCGCCTATTCGCGCCCGCCGGTGGTGACGCCGCGGCTGCACGCGCAGGTGATGCGTGAAATCATCATGCCCACCATCCAGGGCATGGCTGCGGACGGCATTCCCTTCAGCGGATTTCTCTACGCCGGCCTGATGATAGACGCCAAAGGCAATGCGAAGACGCTCGAATTCAACTGCCGCATGGGCGATCCGGAAACCCAGCCCATCATGCTGCGCGTGAAATCGGATTTGTTCGAAGTGTTCGAACTCGCCTGCGCCGGTGCGCTCGACCAGGCGGAAATCGAGTGGGACCGGCGCACCGCCCTGGGCGTGGTGCTCGCCGCCGCCAACTATCCGGACACGCCGAAGCAAGGCGCGGTCATCAACGGCCTGAGCAGACACACCGAACGCACCGAGGACTGCATGGTGTTCCATGCCGGCACGACGCTCGAGGGCGACAAGGTCGTCGTCAGCGGGGGGCGGGTGCTGTGCGTGACCGCGCTCGGCGACAGCGTCAAGATGGCACAGCAGCGCGCCTATCAGGCCGCCGACGGCATACGCTTCGAAGGCATGCAGCTGCGCCGCGACATCGGCCATCGCGCCATACCCGCAAGAAAGCAATAGTCGCCTGCTGAGCGCGCAGACAGGCCGCCGCCCGCCTGCTGCTAGAATCCGCGTTTTCCAGCGACACCGGCAAGCCATGAACTCTTCCGCAGTCAAGGACCACCTGCTCGGCCTGCAGCAGCGCATCGTCGCGTCGCTCGAAGCGCTCGACGGCAAGCCCTTCCGCGAAGAGCGCTGGGACCGCCCGCAGGGCGGGGGCGGCATCAGCCGCATCATCGAGGGGGGCGATCTGTTCGAGCGCGGCGGCGTCAATTTTTCGCACGTGCAGGGCGCGGGCCTGCCGCCTTCGGCTTCCGCCTCGCGACCGGACCTGGCCGGTCGCGCCTGGGAAGCGATGGGCGTGTCGCTGGTGCTGCATCCGCGCAATCCCCATTGCCCCACGGTGCACATGAACGTGCGCTTCTTCGTCGCGACCAAGGAGGGCGCGGACCCAGCCTGGTGGTTCGGCGGCGGC
>JAPLRD010000105.1 GCA_026399375.1 Pseudomonadota bacterium | reverse complement strand
CAGGGTCAATGCGTCGTCGTCCATGCCCGCAAGATCGGCGCCTTCGAAATGGATGCTGCCCGCATCGGGCGTGTCCAGGCCCGCGATCAGGTTGAGCAGCGTCGACTTGCCTATGCCCGATTCGCCCATCACGGCGATGTACTCGCCGGGGGCCAGCGCGAGGTCGACGTCGCGCAGCACGCTGCGGCTGCGGGCACCCGCGTAGGTCTTGCACAGCTTTTGCAGCACCAGCATTATCTTCCGCCCGCGCCACGCCTGTAGGGAATCGTCATCGGAGTCACATGGCGAGGTTAGCCTGCGCGCCTGCGCGTGGCAAGCCGGTTGGAGAGCGTCACCGGAAGACGATTTTCGACCAAAAGCGGTACTCCCGGACCGCCTGATCTATTACAATCGGGCTACTACAAACAAGGCGAAAAAACCTTGGATCAGACACCCAATTCCGAGTTCGACCGGCTGACGGAGCACCTGCACGAGGCGCAGCGCCTGCTGTCGCGCCACCGGCTGGTCGAAAACCTGGTCGAACGCCAGGAGATGCCGCGGCACAGCCTGGTCGAGAGCATCGTGCACAGGCAGAATCTGGGCGAACTCGGCAGCTTGCTCAACCGCCTCGACGCCGTCGATGCCGCCCGCATTCTCGAAGCCCTTTCGCCGGAGGACCGCCTGCTCGCCTGGGAACAGATCAGGCAGGACCGCCTTGACAGTATCTTGCTGTTGCTGCTCGACGATGTGCGCGAGGAACTGCTCAACACCTCCACCCACCAGAGCGAAAAGGTCTCGCTCAACGCGTTCGAACTGCACGACGGCCGGCTGCGCCAGGGCAAAGTCTCGAACAAGGCGGAACTCGCACACGTCAAGCCGATCTGGGTGGATCTGGTCGCGCCGTCGGCCGAAATGCGCTACTGGGTGGGCGAGTTCTTCGGCCTCGACCTGCCCGACCCGGACAGCCTCACCGACCTTGAGGCCAGCGCGCGCTTCTACGTCGAGGATAACGGCGAGATCCACCTGCATTCCGACTTCCTGCTCGATTCGGAAAACGAGGCGCAGAACATCGCGGTCGCCTTCATCCTGCACAAGGACATCCTGTTCTCGGTGCGCAAGGAGGAGTTGCCCGTGTTCCGCCTGCAGCGGCTGCGCGCGCGCACCCAGCCGGGCTACGTGACCGAAGGAAAGGACGTGCTGCTCGATCTTTACGCAGCCGACGCCGAATACTCGGCCGACGTGCTGGAAGACGTGTATGCCGAACTCGAAGCGGTGGGCAAGAGCGTGCTCAACCCGCAGGTAACCGACGACGCGGCGGCGCAGATCCTGTCAGAAATCGCGCGCGGCGAGGACCTGAACGGACGCATCCGCCGCAACGTGCTGGATACCCGGCGCGTCGCCGCAACAGCACGAGGAAGCGCGCGAGATCGTGCGCGACATCGAGTCGCTCGACGGCCATACCACCTTCCTCTTCGGAAAGATCAACTTCCTCATGGACGCCACGGTCGGTTTCATCAACATCAACCAGAACAAGCGCGTGTCGAAGCTGACCAGCATCAGCATCGTCCTCATGCCGATCAACATCCTCGCCGGCATCGGCGGCATGTCCGAGTTCTCGATGATGACCAAGGACTACAACGTCAACTGGCCCGTCGCCTACGCCGGATTCATGCTCGGCTCGGTCATCGTCGGCTGGGGAACGTACCTGGTCCTGAAGTTCTTCGAGGCGCGCGCGGCCAGGCGCGGCATGGAAGAGAAAGTGCCGGGGTAGCCTTCCCGGGTAGCGCGCGCAGCAGCGGCGCCGCCCCGCGAATGGCGGGCGCAAGTACGTTTATCTGCGAAAAATCTACTCCTGCTGAATACCGGCCTCGCGCACCGAACGACGCCAGACCTCCAACTGCTCCTTCACGAAAGCGCCCAGTTCCTCCGGGGTGGAGCTCTCGCCTTCGAACGCCTGGCGATCAAGCTGATCCTTGACTTCCGGGCGCTGCAGAATGGCATTGATCTCGCGCGTCAGGCGTTCAACGATGGGGCGCGGCAGTTTGGCCGGTCCGAATATCCCCGCCCAGGAACTCACCGAATACTTGGGAAATCCGGCTTCGGCCATGGTCGGCACATCCGGCAGGTGCGAACTACGGCGCGAAAGCAGCGTTGCCAGCGCTCCGATCTTGCCTTCCTTCGCCAGCGCCAGCCCCGGCACGGTACTCGCGATTACCAGATCGACGCGGCCGCCGAGGAGATCCGTGGTCGCCGGCGCGTCGCCCTTGTACGGAACCTGGACCATGTCTATTCCGGCCAGCGACTTGAGCTGCGCCGTAGCGAGGATGCTGGTGGTATTGCCGGTACCGTAGTTGAGCTTTCCCGGATTGGCACGCGCAAGGTCCACCAACTCGGACAAAGCCTTCGCCTGCAGGCCAGGGCGGGTGAACACGAAAAAGCTGAATCTCCCGACCATGGAGATGGGCGAGAAATCCGCAACGGGGTCGTAAGGCGGGTTCTTGCGCAGCGTGGGCACCGCGGATAGCGTGCTGTTGGTTGCGAGCAGCAGCGTATAGCCGTCGGGCGCGGCCTTCATAACGGTTTCGCCGGCAATCGCCCCGTCGGCGCCGGGGCGATTTTCGACGATCACCGGTTGCCCCAGAGCCTGCGACAGGGGCTGCGCCACGATGCGCGCCACCGCGTCGGCGATGCCGCCCGCCGGAAACTGCAGCACCAGGCGTATCGGCTTGTTCGGATACTGCGCCAGAGCCGGGAACGAAACGACGGCGATGGCAAGCGCAACGAGCACGGCTAGTCGGCGCGACAGAATTTTCACGATTTCCTCCGGAAGTTGAATCCCGCGTCGCCAACGGTATGCTTCGTGCTGGCGTACGTCAACTTATCGCAAAAACGCGTTCCGTTGTGAATGCCGTTCAAGCGTTGTCGCCGGAATCGCCGGAGGAGGCACCTGAGCCCGCACTGAAACTGTCGGAACCGCCACCGCCGCCGAACTCACCGCCGGCATCGCCTTCCGCGCCGCCATTTGTGCCGGCAGCCGCCGAACCTTTATCCGAACCGGAGTAAGTGTCCTGGCCGTAGTCCGGCGCCTCCCCCGGCTTCTTGCCTGCCCTCCCGGAAAACCCCGCAACGATCTGCTCGATATCGTTGACCGGCTGCGCCGAGCCGTGGCCGATATGGGGCGCGGTGACCGGCTCTTCAGGCGCAAGCTGGCGGCGCGCGTTCAGCGAGAGTTCGTTGCGCCGCAGTTCGTCCAGCCAGGCTTTGCTGGCGGCGCTCTCCTCGCGTGCAGCGGCGCCACTGCGGGAAAACCACCTTCGGACAAACCCGAACATGAGCCTATGCCGACTGTGGCGACGCCAAACCGCAAGGATCAGGCATGGCGAACCACCCGGAACCGCAATCAGGCCGAAGGGACGACCGCAGTCGCTTCGAGCTCGATCTTGCCCGGGCTGTCGAGCAGATCGGAGACGAAAATCATGCTCATGCAGGGGTAATGCCGCCCCATCAGCCGCTTCCAGATCGCGCCGAGTTTGGGCCGCGCCTCGAGATAGGCGGGCTTGTCGCAGCAGAATGCGGTGATGCGGCAGATGTGCTCGGGCTTGCCGCCCGCCTCGGCCAGCACTGCCAGGATGTTCTGCAATGCCTGATCGAACTGGGGCGCGATTTCGGTGGAATGGAATTTCTGCTGCGCGTCCCAGCCCACCTGCCCGGCGATGAACACGATGCGGCCCGGCGCGACCGCGATGCCGTTGGCATAGCCTATCGGCGGCGCCCAACCTTCTGGCAGCAATGTCTGCATGGATTCCCCCTCAAACTATAACAAGTGGTTCTTTGTCGCGTAAAAGAACCAGCGCGCCGGCGAACCGGCGCGATCTGCACCTGCATCAATCCGACAGCACCGGCGGGTCCTGGTCCGCTTCCCAGTTGGGATCGGGTTCCGGCGTACGCTTGAGCCATCCCTCGATCAGGCGCACGTGCTCTTCCTCTTCTTCCAGCATTTCCAGCGCACCTGCTTTCACCCCCTTGTCCTTGGTGACCTTGGCCAGATGTGCGAAGAAGTCGCGTGCACGCTTCTCGTTGAGCAGCGCGATCTGCAAGGCGTGATAAGGCTGCATCAGATAGTGCAGTTCAGTCGGATCGGCGGTCTCCGGCCCCTCGACGCCCTCCCAGCGGTAGTTGGCAGAGGACGCGGGCGATTGCTTCCAGCCCATCTGCTCCAGAATCTGTTCGGCATGGCGCTGTTCGATGCGCGAGAGCTTGCGAAACAGCTCGGCCACCTCGAGGTTGTTGTGCACCTCCATCGAGTCGGCGAATTCGGCGTAGCGTTCCGAGGCTTCGGTTTCCATCGCATAGGCGTGCACCATGAAATCGGTCGTGCTGGAAATCTTCGCCGGCTTGGCCGCCCCTTTGACGATGGCGCGTTTGGGCGTCTTCGCCGTCGCTTTCGCGACGACGCGCTTGACCGCCTTCTTTTTCAGCGCGACGACGGCCTTGGCTTTCTTGACGCCTACCTTGCCGGCCGGCTTGCTGCTTTTCTTCACCGGCTTCTTCGCGCTTTTCTTCGTGCTTTTCGTGCTCATATTGCGAACTCCGCTTCGAGGTCAGATGGTCGATTCTTTCCCTTGCCCACAGGCGGCTGATACGGCTTGCGGTCCCCCTTGTACAGCACGCCTATGTTCATGCCGTCGTCGGTCATCAGTCGCCGCGCCGCCCGCGCCGCATCGTCCGTCGAAGGCACAGATGACGGCCGCACCATGTTCTTCCACTCGCGCTGCTCCGGACGGAAAGTAATGCAGGGGCTGAGGATTTCGATGAAGGAAAACCCGGGCGCCTTGATCGCCTGGGCGATGAGTTCGGCGGTGCCGTTCGGATCGCCCGCGAATCCGCGCGCGACGAAGTTGGCGCCTGCGGCGAGCGCCACGACCAGCGGGTTGAATTCGCGCAGCCCGGTTCCCTGCGGCGAGAGCTTGGATTCCCAGTCTGGCTCGGTCGTCGGCGACGGCTGGCCTTTGGTCATGCCGTAGACATGGTTGTCCATGACGATGTAGGTCAGGTCGACATTGCGCCTGCAGGCGTGCAGGAAATGGTTCCCGCCGATTGAGTAGCCGTCGCCGTCGCCGCTCGCCACCACCACGGTAAGGTCTGGACGCGCAAGCTTCAGCCCGGCGGCCGCCGCGAGCGAACGTCCGTGAACGCCGTGAAAGCCGTAGCAATTGGTATAGGCGGGAATGCGCGAGGAACAGCCGATACCCGACACCACGGCGACGTTCTCCGGCTGCAACTGCAGCAGCGCGAACGCCTTGGTGAAGGACGAGAGCACAGAGTAGTCGCCGCACCCGGGACACCAGATCGGCTTGTAGTCTGACTTGTAGGCCTGGGCCGTTAGCGGCGTGGCAGCTGCGGAGGAAGTCATGAGCGGCTCCATTTGGTGATTTGTTGGTGGATTTCATCGGGGCGCATCGGCAGCGGGCCGGGATGGCAGAAGCTCCTCACCTTGCCCGGCATGTCGTATTCGGCGCGCAGGTAGCGATAGAGCTGGCCGGTATGGTTCTGTTCGACGACCAGCACGTTTTTCGCGCCGGCAAGCGCCTTGGCCATGTGCTCGGGCCGCGCCGGTGCAAGCAGGCGCAGCGACACCAGGCGCGTCTTGATGCCGTCGGCCTGCGCACGCACCGCAGCCTCGCGCGCAGCCCCCGTGGACGAACCGAAGGTGACGACGGCGAAGTCCCCGTCGCCTTCGATGTCGGCCCAGCGCTTGCCGTAGTCGTATTGCGCCAGCTTCTTGGCGCGCTTGTCGAGCTGCTTGATGTGATCGCTGGCCTGACTGGAGGGCAGGCCGCGCTCGTTGTGCTCCAGGCCGTCCGCCGTATAGGCACAGCCCGGGGTGCCCGGAACCGCCATCGGCGAAACGCCGGATGCGGTGACGGCGTAGCGCCGGTACGGCTCGGCACCGGCCTGCGCCGTGACGCGACCGCCCGTCTTGCCGATATCCTCCGGCGGATCGACCACCGCGCGCGTCTGGCCGAAGTACTGGTCAGACAGCACGATTGCCGGCGACTGCAGTTCCTCGGCGAGGTGTGTCGCCCACTGCGTTGCGGTAACGCAGTCGCCGATCGAGTTGGGCGCCACCACCAGGCGCGGTGCATCGCCGTGCAGTCCCAGCACCGCGATGTTGACGTCGCTCTGTTCGCTCTTCGCCGGGATGCCGGTCGAGGGGCCCCCGCGCATCACGTTGATGACAACGATCGGTATTTCGGCAGCGACGGCAAGGCCGATCGCCTCGGTCATCAGCGACAGGCCGGGACCCGCTGTCGCCGTCACCGAAGTCACGCCGCCGTAAGACGCACCTATGATCATGTTCACCGACGCGAGTTCGTCTTCGGCCTGCACCAGGGTGCCGCCCACCTTGGGCAGCGCCGGAGCGAGCCATTCCAGCACTTCGGTCGCCGGCGTGATCGGGTAGGCTGCGCAGCACCGAGGCCTGCCGCCTGATTGCCGGTGATGAGCCAGCGCTTGTCGGGTGAGGTCGCAGACTTGGATTTGGGCTGCGCGGCCAGGCGCTGCACCGGCGGCATCCCGGAGGCTGCAGCATAGCCGGCCTCGGCCGCGGCGAGGTTGGCCGCCATTTTTTCTCCGCCGCCTTTCTTCAGAGACTTCTGCAGCACCGCCTTGACCGATTCCATCGGCAGTCCGGCCAGACCGGCGGCAAGGCCGAGCGCGATCATGTTGGCCCAGCTGCCCGGAATGGGCTTGACCAGGTGCTTGATCGGCACCGCGCCGGGGCGCGCGCCGCGCTTGAGGAAAATCTCGGGCGGTTCGCCCTGCTCGGGGTCGCCGATCATGACGCCGCTCGCATCCATCGGAATCTCATCGGCGAAGCGGTGGATGTTCAGCCAGTCGGCGGCGATGAGTATGTCGAAACGATCGCCGAGGCAATCGACCGGAGTGTGCGCAAGGCGCATCAGCGCCCCGGCCTCGCCGCCACGGATCTGCGGTC
>JAPLRD010000152.1 GCA_026399375.1 Pseudomonadota bacterium | reverse complement strand
TGGCGCAGAGCATGGCGCGCGAACTGGGCCCGAAAGGCATACACGTGGCGCAGATCATCGTCGACGCCGCCATCGACACCGAGTTCATCCGCGAGAATTTCCCCGAGCGCTACGCCCTCAAGGAGCGGCAGGGCATCGTAGCTCCCGAGGCCATCGCCGAGAGCTACTGGCAGCTGCACCTGCAGCCCCGAAACGCCTGGACCCATGAACTCGATCTGCGACCCTGGATCGAACCGTGGTGAGGCAATATTTTTCGAACGCGGAGGCATGATGGATAAAAAAGTCGAGTTCTTTTTTGATTTCGGCAGCCCCTATTCCTACCTGGCTTATAAAGCGCTCCCACCCGTCGCCGCGGCGCACGATGCGCAGATCGTCTGGCGCCCGATGCTGCTCGGCGGCGTGCTCAAGGCCACCGGCAACCGCAGCCCTGCCGAAACACCGGCAAAGGGTGCATGGATGCGGCAGGACATGAAACGCTGGGCGCAGCGCTACAGCATCGCCTTCGAGAACAACCCCTACTTCCCGGTGAATACGCTCACGCTGATGCGGGGCGCGGTCGGCCTGCAGCCTCAGGGCGCGGCCTTCCACAAGTACATGGACGCGATCTTTCACGCCATGTGGGCCGAGCCGCGCAATCTGGGCGAACCGGGCGAACTCGGCGCCGTGCTGCAGCAGTCTGGAATGGATGTCGGCGCATTCCAGGCGCTGGTGAACGACCCCGCGGTGAAGGAGCAACTGAAGAAAAACACCGAGGAAGCGGTGGCCCGCGGCGTGTTCGGCGCGCCGACGTTCTTCGTCGGCACGGAAATGTTCTGGGGACAGGACAGACTGCACTTCGTCGCCGAGGCGCTTGCCAAAAAGTCCTGACTGGGAGCCCGGCAGGCCTGTTCCTGACCGAATGCGGCATAATGCACGCTTTCGGCAGTATCCAATTCGAAGGCAAATCCCATGAGCGAACATCCCGCCCCCGCCGCACCCGCCGGCTCCCCCGCTTCCATAGCCGATCAAACCAGAGCGCTCGCGGCCCAGATCTATGTCGAACTGGTCGGGCGCGTCATGCTCACCAGCGCGGAGACCAAACCCAACCCCGTGGACCTGGCCAAGTATTGCTACAAGCTGGCCGAAGCGTTCCAGAGCATAGAGGCGGATGCGAAGAAGGACGCTATCGCCAAGATGGCAAAGTACGACGTCAAGGTCGACGACATGATGAGCTGGAAAAAATAGTCCGCAACCGGCGCAACGCCAGTCGCGCGCAGCAGCGGTTCAACGACCCTACCAGCTGGAGAGCCGCGCCAGTACTGCCTCTCCGGCCTGTTGCCCGGGATGAAATATAATTGCGGCGCCCGCCGTCCCAAGGAAATCGCGTGCCGCCTGTCATCTCGGTCAAGCAACTCACCAAGACCTACGCCTCGGGCTTTCACGCCCTGAAGAACATCGATCTGGACATCCGCCGCGGCGAAATCTTCACGCTCCTGGGCCCCAATGGCGCCGGCAAGACGACGCTGATCAATGTCATCTGCGGCATCGTCACGCCGAGCGGCGGCACCGTGCTCGCGGACGGCCACGACATCGTCGCGGACTATCGCGCCGCGAGATCCATCATCGGCCTGGTGCCGCAGGAACTGACCACCGACGCCTTCGAGAGCGTGTGGGCCACGGTGAATTTCAGCCGCGGCCTGTTCGGCAAACCGCGCGACACCGCGCTGTGCGAGAAACTGCTGCGCGAGCTCTCGCTGTGGGAGAAGAAGGACAACCGCATCATGACGCTCTCGGGCGGCATGAAACGCCGCGTGATGATCGCCAAGGCGCTGTCGCACGAACCGCAGATCCTGTTCCTTGACGAACCCAGCGCCGGCGTCGACGTCGAACTGCGCCGTGACATGTGGGACATGGTGCGGAGTCTGCGCGCAAGCGGCGTCACCATCATCCTCACCACGCACTATATTGAGGAGGCGGAGCAGATGGCCGACCGCATCGGGGTGATCAGCAGGGGCGAACTGATCGTGGTGGAGGAGAAGGCGGCGCTGATGCGAAAACTCGGCAAGAAACAGTTGAAGCTGCAGCTGAAGCATCCGCTGGCGCGCGTTCCGGGGGCGCTCGCGGGACGCGCGCTCGAACTCTCCCCCGGCGGCATGGAACTGGTCTACACCTTCGACACCCAGGGCGAAGACACCGGAATCGAGGCGCTGCTGCACGCGCTCGGCGAGAACGGGATAGCCATCAGGGACCTGCGCTCGAGCGAAAGTTCGCTGGAGGACATTTTCGTCAGCCTGGTGAGGGCGCAAGCATGAATTTCTACGCCATCCGCGCCATTTACTATTTCGAAATGGCGCGAGCGTTTCGCACGCTGATGCAGAGCATCGCCTCGCCGGTGCTCTCCACGTCCCTGTACTTCGTGGTGTTCGGCGCGGCGATCGGTTCGCGCATGGGCGACATCGACGGCGTCGGCTACG
Source organism: Pseudomonadota bacterium (assembly GCA_026399375.1). Classification (GTDB taxonomy): domain Bacteria; phylum Pseudomonadota; class Gammaproteobacteria; order Burkholderiales; family SG8-39; genus 2-12-FULL-64-23. The sequence continues at coordinate 9,826 of JAPLRD010000152.1, read as the reverse complement.
GTGCGTACATCGTTCCCGGCCTGGTCATGCTGTCGCTCCTGAACGAGAGCATTTCCAACGCCTCCTTCGGCATCTACATGCCGAAGTGGTCGGGCACGATCTACGAGCTGCTCTCGGCGCCGGTGTCCTTCGTCGAAGTCGTCGTCGGCTACGTCGGCGCCGCCGCGAGCAAATCGGTGATCCTGGGCGCGCTGATCCTCGCCACGGCACGGCTGTTCGTCGAATTCGACATCGCCCATCCGCTGTGGATGGTCCTCTTCCTCGTGCTTACCTCCGTCACCTTCAGCCTGTTCGGTTTCCTCATCGGCATCTGGGCCGACGGCTTCGAGAAACTGCAGATCGTGCCGATGCTGATCGTCACGCCGCTGACCTTCCTCGGCGGCAGCTTCTACTCGATCAACATGCTGCCCCCGGTGTGGCAGACGATCTCGCTGTGGCGTCGCCGACGTCAGCGTGGCCCTGAGCGCGGGCATGACGCTGCTGTTCATGCTCCTGTGCCTTGCGGCCGTATGGTGGATCTTCAAGACCGGTTACAGACTGAAGACCTGACAGGGTGTTGAAAAAGGGGCACGCCCCCTTTTTCCCCAAGGGGACTTCCTTCGGGGCGTATATCCCCCAACTCAGTCTGGCTTGAACCGCGGAACCAGACCGGGCCTGCTGTAGAATGGGCGCGACATTCACCTCCGGCCCACCGCTCAATGTTCTCCCCCAAAAAGCTCCTGGGCGTCATTCTTGTCCTCATCGCCGCGGGCGCAGCGGCTTTCGCCGTCTGGAAAAACATGCAGGGCCCGGCCGTCGAGGTCGCGCCAGTCCAGGCCGGCCCCTTCGAGCATTCGATCGTGGTCAGCGGGCGGGTGCAGGCGCCCAACCGGATCGAGATCGGCTCGGTGATCACCGGCCGGGTCGAGGCGGTGCTGGTCGAAGAAGGCGCCGTCGTGACGGCCGGCCAGAAGCTGATTCTGCTTGAAACGAGCGAACTCAGGGCCGCGCTCGACCAGGCGCGCACGGCGGAGGCGAGCGCGCGGGCACGCGTCGCGACGGTGCGCGAACTCAACCTGCCGCAATCGAACGACGCCGCGCTCCAGGCCGAGGCGCAGGTTCGCTTTGCCGAAGAGGAATACCGGCGCAATCGCGACCTGCGCAACAAGGGCTTCATCAGCGACGCGCGCCTGCAGGACCTGGAACGCCTGCTCGCGGTGGCAAAGAGCCAGCTGGAATCCGCGCGCACCCAGGCGAAGGCGCAGGGACCGAGCGGGGTCGCCGCACGCGAGGCCGTGCTGCGGGAACAGGAGGCCCGCGCCGCGCGCGAGCTGGCCGAATCGAAACTCGCGCAGACCACCATCCGCGCGTCCATGCCGGGCACGGTGCTCGCGCGCGCGGTCGAACCGGGCGACATAGTGAGCCCGGGCAAACGCCTGCTCACGGTCAATTCGAACAGCGAGACGCGGCTCACCGCGCAGATCGACGAAAAGAACCTGCCCTACCTGAAAAGCGGGCAGGAAGCGCTCGCTTCGAGCGAGGCCTTTCCCGAGCGCAGCTTCAAGGCCGTGCTCTATTACATCAGCCCGGGTATCGACACCACGCGCGGCTCGGTCGAAGCGCGTTTTCGCGTGCCCGATCCTCCGGACTACCTGCGCGCCGACATGACCGTGTCCATTGACATCGGCGCCGGACGCAAGGCGCGCGCCCTCACACTGCCGTCCGAGGCGGTGCGTGAATCCGGCGCTGCACACACCGTGCAGGTGGTGCGCGACGGCAGCGCGCGCAGCGTGAAGGTCGAGATCGGCATACGCAGCGGCAGCCGCTACGAAATCACCTCCGGCGTCGCCGAAGGCGACCTGGTCGTGCTCACGCGCGGCATCGATGACGGCGCCCGCGTGCGCGCGCAAGTCCGGCGCTAGCAGCCGCGGCCATGGGTTTCGAATGGGCGGTCGCACTGCGTTTCCTGCGCGAAGGCGGCATGCAAACGCTGATGATCGTGGCGGGCACCACCATCGGCATCGCCGTGATCGTATTCATCACCGGCTTTCTCGGCGATCTGCAGCGCGACCTGATCAGGCGCACCCTGGGGGTGCAGGCGCACATCGTGATCCGGCCGGCGGAGGAAGTGGCGCGGCCGCTGCGAGGCGCCCCGGCCGCCGCCGCTCTGCCGCAGGTGCAGGCCCGGGCGCAGCGCCTGCGCTCGGTCGACCAGTGGCAGGCCCTGCTGCCCGCGCTCGCCGCCACCCCCGGCATCAGGGCGATTTCCCCGATCGCGGCGGGCCCCGGCATCATCACCAGGGGTGATGCCAACAAGACGGTGACCATCATGGGCATCGTCCCAGCCGGATACATCGAGGTGACCCACTTCAACGACAACATCGTCGCGGGCGAACTGCGCCTCGATCCGGGCGACGTGCTCATCGGGACCGACATGGCCAAAGACCTCGGCGTCGGCGTCGGCGACAAGGTGCGCCTGTCCACCCCGACCTCGCCCGGCGACGCCTATCAGGTGCGCGGCATCTACGATCTGGGCATGCGCAATCTCAACCGCGCCTACGCCTATGTCGGCCTGGCGCCGGCGCAGGCCATGCACGCGCTGCCCGGCGGCGTCTCCAGCGTCGAACTCTCGGTCGACGATCTTTTCGGCGCCGAGGCGCTCGCCGCGCGCCTGCGGCCGGGCATGCCGCATGAAGTCGAGAGCTGGATGCACTCGAACCCGCAGCTCCTCGCGGGGCTGAACAATCAGACGGTCATGACGATACTGATCCGCTTCTTCCTCGCCCTGGTAGTGGCGATCGGCGTGTCCAGCGTGCTGGTCGTCGCGGTGGTGCAGAAAACCAAGGAAATCGGCATCCTGCGCGCGATGGGCGCGTCGCGCGGACGCATCATGCGGGTGTTCCTGCTGCAGGGCGCGCTGATCGGAGCGAGCGGCGCGGTCGTGGGCTGCGCGGCCGGCTATGCGCTGACCTTCGTCATGAGCAACATCCTGCGCTCCTCCGACGGCACGCGCCTGTTTGCGGCGCGGCTGGATCCGCAGCTTTACCTGTACACGCTGCTTGCCGCGGTCGTGCTCGGACTGGTCGCGGCCATGATGCCGGCGCGGCGCGCGGCGCGGCTCGATCCGGCGCAGGCGATACGCATATGACCGCGGCCGTCATCGAGCTTGCAGGCATCCGCAAGACCTATAACGAAGGCACCGCCGTCGCGGCGGAGGTCCTGCACGGCGTCAACATCGCGGTGCACGCCGGCGAGTTCGCCTGCCTCATCGGCCCCTCGGGGTCGGGCAAGAGCACGCTGCTCAATCTCATCGGGCTGCTCGAGCGCCCCACGGCGGGCTCATACCTGCTGAAGGGCCGCGCGATCCAGGAGGCGAGCGATGACGAGCGCACGCGCGCCCGGCTGGAGACGCTGGGGTTCGTGTTCCAGTTCCACCATTTGCTGCCGGCGTTTTCCGCCATCGAGAACGTGATGCTGCCGGGGCTCATGCGCGACGGCGCATTTACGCGGCAACAGCGCGCCAACGCGCAACAGCTGCTGACGGCGGTCGGTCTGGCCGACGCGCTGGACAAGCCGCCCAATGAATTGTCCGGCGGCATGCAGCAGCGCGTGGCGATCGCCCGCGCGCTGGCCCTGGCGCCCGATCTCGTGCTCGCCGACGAACCGACCGGCAATCTGGACACGCACACCGCCGACGAAGTGTTTGCGCTGCTGCGCCAGTTCAATCAGGCCAAGGGCACCGCGTTCCTGCTGGTGACCCACGATCCGCGGCTGGCCGCGCGCTGCGACCGCGTCATCGAGCTGCGCGACGGCACGGTTGTCGGCGATACGGCGGTCGCGCAGGCAGCCAGCCCCGGGGCCGAAGCTGTTGGAGTATCGACCGACTCCTAGTCGACCTTGGCCCCGGAGGAGCGCACGATGGGAACCCACTTGGCGAGCTCGGCCTGGATCAGCGCGCCGAATTCTGCCGGCGGCATCTGCGGCATCAACTCGAACCCCTGATTGGTCAGTTTCTCGCGCACGGCCGGATCCTTCATGATTTTCACTATTTCGCCATAGAGGCGGTCGAGCACCGGTGCCGGCATGCCCGCCGGGCCCACGAATCCGAACCACGCCGTCACGTCGTAGCCTTTCAGGCCCGATTCGTCCAGCGTCGGCACGGCGGGGAAATAGGGCGTGCGTGCTTTGCTCGTCACCGCGAGCGCCTTCACGCGTCCGTCGCGTATCTGCGAAATGACGGTGGGCGTATTGAAAAAACCCATGGTCACTTCGTTAGCCATGACGGCGGTGATCCCCTGCGGTGCGCCGCGATACGGGACGTGCACCGTGTCGATGCCGGCCATGGAAGCGAACAGCACTCCCGAGAGATGGTGGCTGGTGCCGTTGCCGCCGGAGGAAAAGGTGAGCGTGCCCGGCTTCGCCTTCGCCAGCGCGATCACCTCCTGCGCGTTCTTCGCCGGATTGCTCGGGTGCACGATCATGATGTTGGACACTTCGCCAATCGCCGTGATCGGCGTGAAATCCTTGACCGGATCGTAGCCCGGCTTGGAATAGAGCGCGATGTTGATCGCGTGCGTGCCGTTGGAAGCGAAGGCTATGGTGTAACCGTCCGGCGCGGCCCGCGCGACCTGCTGCATCGCGATGGTGCCGCCCGCCCCGGGCCGGTTGTCGACGATGACCGGCTGCCCCAGGTTCTTGGCCAGCTCCGCGCCCACGGTGCGCGATACGATATCCGCCGTGCTGCCGATGGCGAGCGGCACGACCAGCGTGATCGGCTTCGAGGGATAGGTCTGGGCCGTGGCGGCGCCCGCGATGAACGAGACGGCGAGGAGTGCTGCAAGTCGTTTCATGTTTTGCCCAGGGTTTTGTCGAATAGACGGTTTGTCGAGTTAGCGAAAAAGGTAGATCGGACTCGACCAGATCAGGTGTCCGTCCTCCTGCGTGACGCAGACGTAGAGCGCGTTGTCGCCCGCGTCCTTGAGGCGGATCCGGCGCGTGAAGCGCAGCTTGGTCGCCGCATTCTCATCCGGCAATCTGAAGAGGCGCATCCTGCGCCGGATTCCGCCGCCGGAATCGAGCACGATGTCTTCGCGGCCGATGTCGGCGATGCGCACCTCGGCCTTGACCAGCGCGGTATCGATCGCAAGCGTTCCCGCCTGCGCGTCGCCGAGCAGGATGTCGGCGCCGCCGAAGCCGCCGGTGGTGAGCGCGGTCCATTTGAGCCGGTCCGGCGCCATGCGTTCGATCTTCTTGTCCAGGTTCCACATGTTGATCGGCAGCACGCGCTCGAAACTGTTGCCGCTCAAGCTTGCGCCACCGTCCCAGGTCGACTGCCGCCCGCGTCCGCGGTATTCGGAACCTTCCCAGATCAATCGGATGCGCCGGCCCAGCTGCCGCGCTTCGTACGGGCGCACCGTTTCCAGCAGCTCGAGCCGGTTGCGGATTTCCACGCGCTCGATCGGCGCCGAACCGGCAATGTCCACCTCGAGCGTGACTTCGGCGTCGGCCGTGCGCAGGATGTCGCCCATCATGGCCGAGCGCACTTTGCGCGAAGCGGTGGCGCCGAGATTGGGATCCTGCTCAAACAGCTCCGCTTCGGTATCGAAAGCGGCATCGACGCCGAGGATCATGCGGCAACCGGTGGTCGCATAGTGATGCCGGCTGCGCATCGCTTCGAACAGGCCCTGGCGCGTGTGCTCGCGCGCCAGCAGGCAGGTCAGCCCGCCGTAGGCGCCGAACAGCGACGCGCCCGGGTGGCTCGCACCGTGCCTCCCCTTGTGTCCGTCGGAGTTGGCGACGATGCCGATGCGATAGCCTTGTTCCAGCGCGTCCTCGACCAGCCATTCGAAGCTGCCCCAGTCCGAGTGCACTTCGACGCTGCGCTCGATGCGCGCGTCGTGGCTCATCTTCACGTCGGCGTAGCGTCCGCCGATGTGCGCGAACACGACGCAATCCTCGTCCTTCAGCGCGCGGAACAGGTCGTCCGCGTTGTTTGCATCCGTGGCGAGGTCGGTCAAGTCTTCCACCAGCGCGTGGTGCGAGCGGTGGATCTGCCGGCCTTCGTGCATGAACAGCACGTTGCGATCGCCGCCCAGGCCCGTGTTGCCCGACCATTCGTAGCCCGGAAAGATGATGAAGCCGCCGTCGCGGTTGAATTCTGCGGTGAGGCGGTTGAGTTCTTCCCAGAACGGCGTGGTGATCTGGAAATCATTGCCCTGGTGGCTCATGGCGTCGAGGAACGCCAGGTCGCGCGCGAACTCGATGAACTCGCGCGCCGGATTGGTGCCTATGGTCTCCTCGGACTGGCCGTGCAAATCGGCCCAGTAAGGCAGAAGCGGCGCTTCGGCGACGATGCGCAGCGGATTGGATGTGCACAGCACGCGCCCGGCGGCGTCGAGCACGTCGATGTGCAGTTCGCCCGGCGCACTCACCGACAGGCCGCCGATGCGCTGCGCGAACGTGCCGCGACGGGCCTCGATGCGCGCGGGCAACCCCTTGACCGGCATGCTCGCCCTCAGGGTGAACGTGCCTTCGACCAGGTTGCTCGGGTTGCCCCATTTGTCCTCGCCCTTGAATCCGAGCGAGAACACGTCGCCGACACGGCGCACGGTCGGCAGGATCGCCTTGTACAGCACCGGCGGACCGGCGACGATGTCGATCGCCGGCTGCAGCGGTAGTTCGACGTAGTTGTAGGTGGCGAACGCGTCCACCAGCACCTTGAACTTGAACGCGGTTTCATGAAAGGTCTGCATGCGCATCCCGGGCGAGCCGCCCCGGGTATCGCCCAGGCGGACGGTGATGGTCTCCCCCTCGCGCAGGAATCCGCGCTGCACGCGGATCAGTATGGTCTTGTCCCAGGGCCGGATGTTCCCCTTCTGGTCGTAGCGCAGTTCCAGCACCGCGCCGTTGGAAGCCTCAGCCGTGACGTAATTCCAGCCTTTCGGGTCGGTGAACTGCGGCTTGCCCATGTCGGAAGCGAAGCGGTGCACGATTTTCAGCGATCCGGTGTCGTCGATGCCGAAATAGCCCGCAGTGTAGGTGAGCGTGAACGACGCGAACGCGCCGGCTTCGAATTCTCCGGTGGGCGTGACGCTCGCGCGGCCGATGCGGTCGGCGAGGTAGGTCGAATGAAAGGCGTTATTGCGCACGGCGATGTTCCTGGAACGATGTCGATTCGACAGGTTCGCAAGTATCCCCGAGAGCGGCTGGAATTTCAATCGCGCGCCTCACCCCGCGCGAGCGTGGACGGCGCCGGTCGCGTCTACTTGAACGCCGCGATCGCGCGCGCAGGTCCGGTAAGCTCGAGGATGTGCAGGCCGTTGCCGGCTCGGTCGGTGATGTAAACATACCCGCGGTCGTCGACTTCGACGTTGTTGGTCAGTATCGCGCCGCCGGCATTCGCGTTGGACTCCGGAACGTAATAGGCCGCCTCGCGCGGATGCAGCGGGTCGCGCACGTCCACCGCGCGCACGCCGGCGTTGAAGTGGGCGAAGAACACGACGCGCCGGTAGTAGACCGGCGCGAAACTCTCGTTCGAGGAATGGGTGCCGAAACGCCCGCTGCGGGCGCAGAAATTGCCGCTCGCCTCGTCCACCGTCCAGTTCGCCGCTATCCTCGGCCTGACCTCGTCGCCCACGTCCACGAACCAGGCCTTCTGCCGCGGTTCGCGGCATGCGTCGGCCAGCGATTCAGCAGTGACGACGACATAGTCGCGCGATTTTTCCCCTGCACCGCCCATGCCCAGCAGCGGAAACGCGGTATGCGCACCCGCGTCCGGGCCCAGGTCCAGCCTGCCGACCTGCGGATAGAGCAGGTTCTCCGTCGTCGGCTCTTTTGGACCTTGCAGCAATTTCTTCCGGTCCACGATCTGCAGAATGCCGTAGCTGCTGGTGCCGTAGTCCCACCAGTTCTTGTGCGTGCCCTGCAGGCCCGCCGCCACCTTGCTCACCAGGCGGGGCGCGGCCGGATCGGTGACGTCCCACACCTCCTGCGCCGAATTGCCGTAGGGGCGCAGCAGATACACCTTGTTCTTGTCGGCGCGCGGCAATTCCGAGCCGTTGCACACGCGCACCATCTGCGCGCCGCCGCCGGGCGAGCCCGGGATGTGCGCGAGCAACCGCGGCTGTTTCGGATCGCTCACATCGAGGATCGCGGTGCCGCTGGCTTCGTTCTGCCGCGTAAGCGTATTGAGCTGAGTGCCGCCATGCAGGCCGATGTAGGCGATCCAGCGCCCGCCCTGCGCATGCACCACGGGCTGATAGGCGCTGCGGCCCTGCAGGTCGTGATGGCCGACGAGTTCCATATTGAGCTTTTCGGCCTGGCTTGGCGCCTGGGCCAGCGCGTTCGCGCACACGGCGACCAGGACTGCACAGGCCAGGCGGCGCGGAAATGCAGGACCATCGAAGACGAACACGAAACCTCCCTGGATCAAGTAGTGCGCAATCGACGCCCGGGCGGCAGAAAGCGAACCAATGCGGAGGTAGCCCGACTGGAAAGGGGACGCTCAACCTTTGTAGCTAAGCGGGCCACAACGGCGCGACGGATTAGGCGGCACTGTCCATGACCGGCTACTACGACAGCGCCGGCAAGAACGCTTGTTGTTGCAAAGACCCGGGCACTAAAGCAAGTTCCTCCAACCATGGTAGCGCTGAGTGCTGCCAGATTTGAGCGGCCGGCTTGAGCTGCGCGCGTTGCGTAACGCAGCCAAGACGAATGATGGCGGACGTTGGCGTGTCCGGGTCTGTCGCCCACAGGGGGGTGCCACACTCCGGGCAGAACACTTGCGCGCGCCGATTCCCGCTCTGCGCCACTTTGACGTAGCTCTTTGTTGTGCCGCTGACCGCTAACGCATCAATAGGCGCGGCGACCACCGCTCTGAATGGAGCGCCCGAAAGAACCTGACAGTCAGCGCAGTGGCACACCATTACTCGAGATGGGTTGATCTCGGCGGTGAACGAGATCGCACCACAATGACAGCCGCCATCAATATGCATGAGATACCTCCGTGGGGTTTCGACGGGTGGTTGTGCCTAGCGCGGTCAGGCTACACTCAAGCCGTTGTTTCCTCAACCTTGGCTCGGGGCCCGCATTCCAAAAACACTGGCTGTCACGACGACCCAAAGCGGAACTAGCTCGTGGCGGGAAGCGGACCCTCGGCGCCTAGCAAATAAGGCACGCGTAGTCCCCTTCGATTTCTTCTAGGCGGACTGCAACGTCCACAATGAATACGCTTCAAGAACCGCAATACCACCGCAAATAAGAGTTCCCAGAGCCGTTGCAATGAGCACCCTCTTCAGATCTCTCTTCCTTATGCCTGAAAGGGCAAGTCCGCCAGAGAGAAAGAAGCCGATGCCAGCGACGGTATGTGAGCCAATGTGAAAAGCTAGGGGAGGTACAGGATGTGACGGAATTTTCCAACGCCCAAATAATATCGAAGCCGCTTCCATGAAAAGCAGTACCGCATATAACATAGCAACTGCCGACACAACGGTAGCGAACGTACGAAGCGAAACGGCAATCCACATCGGGATCTGATTCGGTGCTGGTTCGTCCATTTGTCGATATCCGGCTAACCGAGAGCGCGTTGGAGCAATGGGGCATTATAAGGCCCCAAGACTGAGGTCAAATACGGGCTGTTACCCCTGCACCCCGCCCGTGGAAATTCCAGCCAAAGTCCGCTTTTCAAAAAAGAGCCAGCCTTCACTACCGACCCGTTGCAGACGGTCGTGTCTATCTAAAGTGCGGACATTCCTACCCCTGCACGACTATCACTTTAACCCCAACTGCACCAGAACATAGTAGACCAGTATCACCAAACAATATATCCAGAAGTAGCCCCACCGCAGCA
>JAPLRD010000091.1 GCA_026399375.1 Pseudomonadota bacterium | reverse complement strand
GCCTGGGCTACGTGGTCGCCACCCACCAGCGCCTGCAACGAAACTCGGGCCCCTCCGTCCTCACCTACTATCGGGCCCTGTCGGACATGGAACCGCAAGCGGGGCGGAAAAAGCTGTTCGAAACGAGCCGCGACGAATGGGCGTCCGGCATTCTCGCCGAACTCGGACGTGCGCACGCCGATCTGTCGCGGCTGACGCGCCGCCTGGACGTGTACCGGCACGGCCACGCGATGATACGGCCGCTGCCGGGTGTGATCACCGCCGCGGGCCGAGCGGCGCTGGCGCGGGGCTGGGGCCGCGTACAGTTCGCCCACGCCGACCTGTCCGGCCTGTCGCTGTTCGAAGAGGCCAACTACCATGGCGTGCGCGCGGCCGAAGCGACGCTGCGCCAGCTGGGCGTGCGCCATCGCACTTCTTTGGCATAAGATCGACACCGCGATGAAAGGCCTGCACATCCTCGCTGAATTCCACGCCTGCGGCTGCGGGGCCGCCGCCATGCGCGATCCGCTAGTCGTGCAGCGCCTGTGCCTCGCCGCCTGCGACACGGCGGGGCTCACCGTGGTCGGTCAGGTGTTCCACGGCTTCGGCACGGTTGCGGCGCCTTCCGGGGCCACCGGTGCAGTGGTGCTGGCGGAGTCTCACCTCGCGGTGCATACCTGGCCGGAACTCGACGCCGTGACCTTCGACCTCTACGTCTGCAATTACAGCCAGGACAACCGCGCCGCCGCAGAGGCCGCCTATCGCAGCCTCGCCGAAGCCTTCAAGCCCGGCCGCATCGTGCGCCGCGATGTGACGCGCGGCAGCATCGATGAAAACTGAGCGCGGGCCCGAATGTTCGAGGAGAGAACCATGAAGCTGAAACCAGGAGTGCTCGCACTGTGCGCCGCCGCGCTGGCCCTGTTCGCGCCATCGGCCGGCGCACAGTACCCGAACAAACCGGTGCGGGTGGTGGTGCAGTTTCCCGCGGGCGGCGCCGCCGACACCATCACGCGCGTCATCGCCCAACCGCTGGCGCAGGCGTTGGGCCAGCCGGTGGTGGTGGAGAACCGGCCCGGCGCGGATGGTGCGATCGCCGCAGACGTGGTGATGAAGTCGCCTCCCGACGGCTACACGCTGTTCATGGCGACGAGCAGCGCCATGTCCGCGGTGCCGGCCATGCGCAAATCAGCACCCTACGATCCGGTGACCGCTTTCACGCCGATCACCAAGGTCGGCACGTTCTCGTATTTCCTGTTCACGCATCCAGCGGTGCCGGCAAAGAACGTGCTCGAACTGATCGACTACATCCGCGCCAATCCGGGCAAGGTCAACTACGCCGGCGCGACCACGACCGGGATCATGGCCGCGGTGCAATTGGCTTCCTTCGCCAAGCTCGAGATGGAGCGCATACCGTACAAAGGCGAGGGCGCGGCGACCATCGATCTTCTCAGCGGCCGGGTGCAGCTGATGTTCGCCACACCTACAAATGCGCTCGGGCCGGCGAAGGACGGGAAGCTGCGCGTGCTCGCCACCCTGCTGCCGCAGCGCAGTGCCATGGCGCCGGACGCGCCGACCATGGCCGAGGCCGGCGCGCCGAAACTGTCGATCGTGCCCTGGGCCGGATTCTTCGGGCCGGCGAAACTGCCCGCAGACATCGTCGCGCGCCTGAACCGCGAGCTGACCGCGATCCTCAAGCGACCGGAGGTGCGCGAACAGATAGAGCGCCAGGCCTTCGACGTGCAGGGTTCAACGCCGGAGGAGTTGGCGGAGTACACGAAGGAGCAGGTGGAGGTGTGGAAGACCGCCGTGCGCGACAGCGGCATGGTGCTGGAGTAGGGACTGGCGAAATCCGCCTCGGATGCGGCCTCACGCTGCGGTAGAATCGCGCTTCGAAAAAAATCCGCCGCTGACCGATGTCGCTACTTGCCAACCTCAATCCGGAACAACTCGCCGCCGTCACCCTGCCGAACCAGTCGGCGCTGATTCTCGCCGGCGCGGGATCGGGCAAGACGCGCGTGCTCACCACGCGCATCGCCTGGCTGATACAGACCGGCAATGTCAGCCCCGCCGGCGTGCTCGCGGTCACCTTCACCAACAAGGCGGCGAAGGAAATGCTGACGCGCATCTCCGCCATGCTGCCCGTTTCCACGCGCGGCATGTGGGTGGGGACGTTTCACGGACTGTGCAACCGCCTGCTGCGCGCGCATTACCGCGACGCGGGACTGCCGCAGTTGTTCCAGATCCTCGATTCGGCCGACCAGTTGTCGCTGGTGAAGCGCGTGCTGAAGTCGATGAACGTGGACGAGGACCGCTTTCCGCCGAAGCAGGTGCAGCATTTCATCAACGGCAACAAGGAAGAGGGCAGGCGCGCGAGCAAGGCCGATGCGTTCGACGAGTTCGGACGCCGTTTGTGCGAGATCTACGCCGCCTACGACGAGCAGTGCCAGCGCGAGGGCGTGGTCGATTTCGCCGAATTGCTGCTCCGGAGCTTCGAACTGCTGTCGAAGAACGAAATCCTGCGCGAACACTATCAGGGGCGCTTCCGCCATGTCCTGGTGGACGAGTTCCAGGACACCAACCGCCTGCAGTACCGCTGGCTCAAACTCCTGACCGGGCCCGGGAGCGTGATTTTCGCGGTTGGTGACGACGACCAGTCGATCTACGCCTTTCGCGGCGCCAACGTCGGCAACATGGCCGATTTCGAGCGCGACTTCCATGTCGATAACGTGATCCGCCTGGAGCAGAACTACCGCTCGCACGGCAACATCCTCGATGCGGCCAACGCGCTCATTTCCAACAACCGAAAGCGCCTGGGCAAGAACCTGTGGACGTCCGAGGGCCACGGCGAGCCGCTGCGGATCTACGAAGCACAGACCGACGGCTACGAAGCGCACTGGCTGGCCGAGGAAGTGCAGGCGCTCAACCGCGACGGCCTGGCGCGCCACGAGATCGGCGTGCTCTACCGCTCCAATGCGCAGTCGCGCATCCTCGAACACGCTCTTTTCTCCGCCGGCATTCCCTACCGCGTCTACGGCGGATTGCGCTTTTTCGAGCGCATGGAAATCAAGCACGCCCTGGCGTATCTGCGCCTGATCGCGAGTTCGGAGGACGACAGCGCCTTTCTGCGCGTGGTGAATTTTCCCGTGCGCGGCATCGGCGCGCGTTCGCTCGAAGCGCTGCAGGACGCGGCCAGGACGGGCGGCACCAGCCTGTTCAACGCCGTGCCGAAGCTGGCCGGCAAGGCGGGCAATGCCCTGGGCGCCTTCGCCGCGCTGATCGCGGCCCTGCGCAAGGAAACCGAAGGCCTGGCCCTGCCCGAGATCGTCGAGCACATGCTGGCGAAATCGGGCCTGCTCGCGTACTTCCAGGCGGAAAAGGACGGCGCCGACCGGCTGGAGAACCTGCAGGAACTGGTGAACGCCGCGGCGACGTTCGTGCAGGAACAGGACGACGCGCAAGACCTCGCCTCGTTCCTCGCGCACGCCGCGCTGGAGGCGGGCGAGCACCAGGCGGGCGAGGGCTCGGACGCGCTGCAGTTGATGACCGTGCATTCGGCCAAGGGCCTGGAGTTTCAGGCGGTGTTCGTGACCGGGCTGGAAGAGGGCCTGTTCCCGCACGAGCAGAGCCGCAACGAGGACGACGGCCTGGAAGAAGAGCGGCGCCTGATGTACGTGGCCATCACCCGCGCGCGTGCGCGCCTGTACCTGTCGTTTTCGCAGAACCGCATGCTGCACGGGCAGACGCGCTACAACGTCGCCTCCCGCTTTCTCGACGAGATTCCGGTCGGGCTGGTGAAATGGCTGACGCCGCGCATGGGCAGCATGCCGCTGCCCGGGCCGGTGCTGGCGTCGGCGCGGGACGTCGCAAAGCCGGCGCCGCGCGCGACGCCGGCTGGCTGGCGCATAGGCCAGAACGTGGTCCATGCGAAATTCGGCCAGGGCGTGATCGTCGACGCCGAAGGCCAGGGGCCGGACGCGCGCCTGCAGATCAATTTCGGCCGCCAGGGGATGAAGTGGCTGGCGCTGGAGTACGCAAAGCTGAGCGCGGCCTGAGCCGGTGCTTCGCAGCGGCGCGCCGGGAGCGGAAGCGCCCCGCTATTGAAACACGGTCATTGCGCTGCGACGCCTAGAAGGCGGTCAAGCAAAGCAGGGTCCGCCGACAACGTGGCGCTCGCGCCCTGGTAGGCGACGCGGCCGCGTTCCAGCACCATCGCCTGGCGCGTCAGCGGCAGAATCTGGTGGGCGTGCTGCTCGACCAGAATCACCGCCATGCTGCCCTCGCTGACCATCTCGTCGATGATGCGCAGCAGGTCCTGCACGATCAACGGCGCCAGTCCCTCGAGCGGCTCGTCGAGCAGCAGCAGCCGGGGATTGGTCATCAGCGCGCGCGCCATCGCCAGCATCTGCTGCTCACCGCCCGAAAGCTGATTGCCCATGTTCGCACGGCGCGCTTCGAGCCGCGGGAACGTCGCGTACACGCGTTTCAGGTTCCACGGCCCCGGCCGCGCGACGACCGTGAGATTCTCCTCGACCGTGAGAGAGGCGAAGATGTCGCGCTCCTGCGGCACCCAGCCGATTCCGGCGCGCGCGCGCAGATGGCCCGGCATGCGGGAAACCTCCCGTCCGGCAAAGTGCATGCTGCCGCGCATTTGGCGCGCGGCCCCGATCAGCGTCGCGAGCAGCGTGGACTTGCCCATTCCGTTGCGGCCGAGGAGGGCGAGGCTGTCGCCCTCCTCGAGACTGAGGCCGACGCCCTCGATGACGACGGCGTCGCCGTAACCGGCCCACACGCCGTCCAGTTTCAGCAATTCAGCCATGGCCCGCCTCGCCGAGGTAGAGCTGGCGCACGCGGGGGTCGCGCGCGATGGCGTCCGGTACGTCTTCTACAAGCAATGCGCCG
>JAPLRD010000248.1:1780-4997 GCA_026399375.1 Pseudomonadota bacterium | reverse complement strand
CCTGCATCTTCGGCTATGCCGAACTGCTGCTGACGCAGGATTTCGCAGACGAAGCCCGGCTCGAGCTGCTCGGCATCATCCATAACCAGTCCAAGACGATGATCTCGATCATCAACGAACTGCTCGATCTTGTGCGCATAGACGAACGACGGGGCAAGGACCTCGAGGTGTCACGCGTCGAAGCGGGGGCCTTCCTGCGCGAAGCCATTGCGAATTTCAAGGTGCCCGAAGGCCGCAATGCGCCTTCCGCTCCAGCGCCGGGAAACCCGCGCTGGATGCGTGCCGACCCGAAGAAGCTGATGCAGGCGGTGAGCAACGTGCTCTCCAACGCCTACAAGTACTCCGCCGGCGGCACGGTACAGGTCGAATTGGTCGATGCCGGCGACGCAGTGCCTTCCGCACAGATTGGAATTCGCATAAGCGACAAGGGCATCGGAATGACGCCGGAGCAAATGGCCCGGGTGTGCGAGCGCTTCTACCGCGCGGACATCTCGGGCAGGGTTTCCGGCACCGGGCTGGGCATGAGCATCGTGAAGGAGATCGTCGAACTGCTCGGCGGCAGCGTAACGCTCTCCAGCGAAGAGGCCGTTGGCACGGCTGTAACACTGTGGATTCCCGCCGACCGACGCCCGCCTGACACTGTTGCGTGAGCATGGATTGCGCGGGTCGCGCCCAACCATGGGGCGGTAGTGCGATGCATGGGCGCCTGCTGCCGCCGCAAGCAGGCGCTGGGCCGATCCTGCGCTGAAAGTCGCATCTGCAGCGGGTCCAACCCATCGGGCAGACGATAGCCGGCCCGATGCGCGTCAACACCCAAATCAGCGCTTGGCGCCACTCACCTGCCGCAGCCAATCGAGCGCGCCGCTTTTTTCCCAAACACCACGCCAGTCTTGCCGGTAGTACCACGCTTCGTCCTCGCCGCCGACCCGCATCAGACCATCCTGCAACTCGGGCATGCGCGGTTTCTTTGCTGTAAGCATTTTCGCGATCCGCGGCGCGCGTTCCTTCGCCTGCGCCAGCGCAGCCACGGCGTCGTCGCGCTGTCCGAGCAGGAACAGGGCGAGAACGCGGCCGTACAACATCGCGCCGAGCATATCCTCGGGATAGTGTTCGCAAACAGACAGCGCATCGGCGGCGCGGCCGTTGCCTGCATACACGTGGACGAGTCGCTCGCGCAGGCCCTGGTTGTCGTTCGGATTCAGCGTCAGCACTAACCACTCCAGCAGAGCCAGTTCCTCCTCCGTGTCCTGCGCCAAATCGATCGACCGCGCGAGGAGCCGCAGTGCGGGCCGGTTCTGCAGCCAGCCCCATTCCAGCTTGCACCCGTTGGCTTCGTTCGCGCTCAGGTTGAGGCGCAGCAGCGCGAGCGCGCGCTCAAGCAGCGCCTCGGCCATCGCGTCCATTTTCTCTTCCAACTCTTCGTCTGCGAAAAGCGCGTCGTCGAGTGCCAGCATCAGATCGTCGAGAACGGCGAAACTCTGCCAGGCAAGCGGGTGCCCGGCGAGCCAATCCAGCCAGCCGGTATCGGACCAGGGATCGCTTCCGTCGCCATCTGCATCATCACCGGCCATGAACACCTCGCGCCAAGCCGCTTCGACGGTGCTCAGTTCCGCATCGGCTTGCAGCGGTCCGGCATCGCCTTCCCGCGGCTGCAGGCGGTAGTGGCAAGTCGGCGCCGGAAGCGCGCGAACCATGCCAATAAGCTGTACCAAAGACTCGTCAGGCCATCCATGTCATCGCCGGAATCCATCGCCGCGGCAAATGAGCTTGGGTCGCGCGCGACTTCCTCCATCAATTCGACGATTTTCTCACCGCCGTAGCCCAGCTTCTTCAGCCGCGCAGCCCAGAAGCGGGCGCGTTCCTGCGCCGCGCCAAGTTCCCCCTGGCTGATCAGCAGAACCACCTCGAGCTGCGCCAAAGACGGGTTCTCCGGATCGACGCGCTGCGCCTCCTTGAACAGTTGCCAGGCGGCGGAATAGTCACCCGCATCCGCCAGCATGGTGCAGCGGCGGTGCATGGCGGCGGCTTTGAGCGTGCGGTCCGTCGATTGCATCAGCCGCTCGACCAGTTGCAGGCGTCTGGCCGGACGGTCGAGTTCGAGATAGGTCTCGCACAGCATGTCGAATGCGTACTCGTGGCGCGCATCCAGCCTTGCAGTGGCGGCAAGCAGCGGCTCCAGCAGCGCCACGGTTTCTTCCCACAGGCCCTCCTCCAGCCACTGCGAGGCGACGTGCCCCAGTTCTTCCGGCGACAGCTTGCTGAACGGCAGATTCACGTACTGCGCCATTGGTACCCGTTCCAACACGTAGGACAGAAGGCTCATGCTTTCGCCGCCTAGCGGGGAGGCACCGGCCAGAGGTCCGCAGCACTGCTTGTACTTGTCGCCCGAACCGCAAGGACAGGGACCATTGCGCTCCGGCTTGGGCAGCGGGCGGGGCCGCCAGTCGTGATCGGGGCGCGGCACGCGGTTCCATACTTCGCGGAACATCGCGTACGCGATTGCGCGCCGCGCTTCTTCGACCGATGGCATCTGCGCGACGAGCGAGGGCGCGACCTCGGGCAGCAGCTTGCGATACTCGCTCAGCGCGACCTCGAAATCCGCGCTGTCGAGAGCGCAGCGCACCGCGGCGCGCAGCAGTTCGTCGATTTCAGCTTGGTCTTCGGGTTCGGGCGAGGATTTCATGGCGACAGCCTTGTGCATATACCGGGATCGATATTACGTCAAAACGACGGCCCGGATCTGCCCGAAGCGCCGCGCCAGTCCTTGCTCCGCGGGCAACCGCCCCTCTGCGCCGGCAAAACGTCACGGGATAAATGCCGGCCGGTGTGGGATATAATGACCCACGAATTCCAGACAATCTCCCTGCAGAAAGCCGGCCGGAAACCACCGTCAAGCGCAACGCATTCCTGTCGCTCGGATGCAAACTTTCCGTCACCCGCCAACGTATCACAGGCATAAAGGAACGCCATGAAACTCAAAATCAAACGCAGCTACACCTTCATTGAAAACCACGGCATCGAAGCGGGAAAAGCGGCCGGCGCGCCGCTGCGCAAAGTGGCCGCGGTGGTGGTGATAGACAATCCGTATGCGGGCCGTTACGTGAAAGACCTGGGCCCGATGATAAAGGCCAGCGCGGCGATCGGCCGGGAACTCGTGACCATGGCCGCCGCGGCCATGGCGCCCTACAAGGCGCAGAGCCTGGGCAAGGGAGCGCTG
>JAPLRD010000248.1:1322-1729 GCA_026399375.1 Pseudomonadota bacterium | reverse complement strand
GCGCAAGGCGCTGGGTGGCGGCAAGGCCTGGATTTCGTCCATGACCAAGGTCGCGATGGCCGGAACACCCATCGACATTCCGATGAACTGCAAGGATGCCCTCTACGTGCGCTCGCACTACGACGGCATGACCCTGATGCTGCCCGACGCGCCGATGCCAAGCGAAATCGCGGTGATCCTGTGCCTCTCGAATCGCGGCCGGCTCAATGCGCGCGTCGGCGGACTGCGCTACGACCAGCTCAAGGGCGAAAACGGTCTCGTCTGAACCGCGGACATTCGATGAAAACAGCAATCGTCAACATCGGCACCATCCTCAGCGGCGACTGGCGCGCTCCCTATGCGGAAGGCGACGCCATCCTGATGGATGCCGGCCGCATCGTCGAAGTCGGACCGGTATCGTCGCAGGC
>JAPLRD010000248.1:0-1253 GCA_026399375.1 Pseudomonadota bacterium | reverse complement strand
CGATTCGCAGGTGCACAATACGTTCGGCGATTACACGCCGCGACAGAAGACGGTCGGCTTTCTCGAGAGCTATGTGCACGGCGGCGTGACCACCGCGATCAGCGCCTCCGAAGTCCATGTACCGGGACGCCCCAAGGACCCGGAAGGGGTGAAGGCGCTGGCAGTCGCGGCCATGAAATGCTTCGAGCACTACCGTCCCGGGGGCATGCGCGTATGGGGCGGGTCCGTCATCATGGAACCGGGACTTGTCGAGGCCGACTTCGAGGAGATCGCCGCCAAGGGCGTGTGGCTGGCGAAAGCCGGCTTCGGCTCGGTCAAGACGCCTTATGACTACGGGCCGATGATCGCCTGGGCGAAGAAGCACGGCATGGTGACCATGGTGCACACGGGCGGATCGTCCATTCCCGGCTCGTCCGGAATCTGGGCCGACCATCTGCTCGCGATCAAGCCGGACGTATCCTTTCACGTAAACGGCGGGCCGGTGGCCATGCCCGACCGCGATTTCCCGCGCATCGTGAACGAAAGCCAGATCGCGCTGCAGGTATGCACCGCGGGCAACCTGCGCACCACGCTGCTGCTCGGCGACCTGGTGCGCAAGGCCGACCAGTTCGACCGCTTCCTCATCGCCACCGACACGCCGACCGGAAGCGGCATCATGCCCCTCGGCATGATGTACACCATCAGCCACCTCGCCAGCCTGACCGACATGCCGGTCGAGTGGGCGATCGCCGCGGCGACGGGGAACAATGCGAAGGTGTACCGGCTCAACTCGGGCTTCATCAAAGCGGGCTGCGACGCTGACGTCGTGCTGCTCGACGCCTGCGTCGGCGGCTCGAAGGACACCGCGCTCGACTCGTTGCGCAACGGCGACATCGCCGCCGTGGCAGCGGTGGTGACCGACGGCGTGCCGCGCTTCGTCGGCCGCAGCCGCAACACCCCGGCGCCGATGCGCACCGTGCGCGTCGCCGAATGCCGCATTCCGCAGGACTATTCCGGCGCAGCGCACTAGCCGCCGCACCTCGCAAAGGAGCACGAAATGCCACGACACAAAAACTATCTTCCGCAGGGCGTGATCCCCGCCGCCCTGCTCCCCTTCAACGAGGATTTTTCCATCGACGAAGCGTCATTTCGCTCGCACCTGCGCGACATCGCTTCCGTGGAGGGCATCTCCGCCATCACCATCAACGCGCATGCGACAGAGGTCGCCTCCTGCAGTTTCGACGAACAGGTGCGGGTACTCGAATTCGCGCAGG
>JAPLRD010000220.1:7260-64423 GCA_026399375.1 Pseudomonadota bacterium | reverse complement strand
CAAATCCCCATAGCCACGTAGGTCGTTCTCGCCACCACCGCGTGGCATTCCGCGGTTTCCTCCCTCGAGGCTTGTGCGACGCCTGCCCTCAGTGCCGTGCTACGTCCGCCGACAGGGCAGGCGTCCCACAACCCTTAACAACACCAGCCGCGCCGGACTGATCGAGCCGGAGGCTCTGGTGAGCGCATTGCGCTCCGGCCGGCCCGGAATGGCCGCCGTCGATGTGTTCGAAAAAGAGCCTCTGCTGGACACCCGCGATCCGCTGCTGCAGATGGAGAACGTTGTATGTACGCCTCACATCGGCTACGTGTCGCGCGACGAGTATGAAATCCAGTTTTCAGATATTTTCGACCAGATCACGGCTTACGCCTCCGGGTCGCCGGTCAACGTGGTGAATCCGGAAGTTTTGGAGCGTGCGCGCCGGCGCCCTGCCTGAGCCATGGCAGCCGGCCGCTGAACAGCGCTGCCGATCAGGCCTTGGTATCGACCAACGAGCCTACCATTTTGCCTTGAGGGCTTGTTTCCGGGGGCGGGGCTTTCTGCGCCGTTGCGCCCGTGTCCGAATCCTGCTCCGAGCGCACTTCCTGCCCGCTCCGGCTGGCTTCACGGGTCTCCGGCTGGGGCGAAGGCGGCAGCACGTTCGAATTCGATAATGAACTGATAGCCATCTTCTTGCTCCTGGTGGTTGAATACCAAGCGGATTTCCGCTCGTCCGCCATTGATATCGGCACTCTTCAGGTATTCTTTAGGCTGAATTTCTTCCCGGCCCGAGTGCAGGCCTCTTGGCGAGCAAGAAGAACAGCGATCCCAGGCCCGCAAGGACCGCGAGCACCGTGAATCCGGCGCGATAGTTCCCCGTCAGGTCGGCGAGCATGCCGGCAATCAACGGCCCGCCGATCTGGCCGACGACGACTATAAGGGAGGACAGTCCGAGGATCATGCCGATCGAGCGGCGGCCGAAGTAGTCGGCGCGTATCGCCTGCATGAACGGGCCGCGCAGGCCCCAGGCACCGCCGTGCAGAACCGCAAATCCCACCAGCATCGCCGGGCCGGCCGCAAAAGTGAGCATGATCATGCCGCCCGCATGCATCAGCATGCAGACGGCGGCGATGAGTCGCTTCTCGAAACGGTCGCCGATCGCCCAGCCGACGATCACGCCGCCTACCTGGGAAACCGTCATGAGCGTGATCACGAGCGCGGCCTGCGCCACCGTGTAGCCCATGCCCTCCTTCATGTGCGTGATCGCGTGCACGTTGACCGCATAGACGGTCAGCAATGCAAAACCGTGGCCCAGAGAAAGCAGCCAGAAAGCACTGGTACGCAACGCCTCGCGCGCGCTGTATTCCCGCTGCATGCCCTCTTCCGACTGCGCTTCCCCGGCGGTCGCGGGCGGAAGGCCGTCCACGGTTTCGCCTACATCCTGCGGCCGGCGGCGGAACACCCGCGCGAGCGGCCAGCCCACGAGCATGGTGAGCACACCAGATGCGAACGCAGTGCTGCGCCAGCCGAAGCTTTGCATCGACCACGCGACCAGCGGCACGACGATGCCGCCGAATGCGAGCCCGAGCGAGAGCGTCGAGAGAGCGCGCGCGCGATACTTCTCGAACCAGTAGATGATCGCCACGTTGACCGGGAAGAAGCCGCACAGGCTGGAGCCGAGCGAGATGACCACGAACGCGCCGTAAAAGCCGGCGATGGAGTCGATCTGGCTCAGGATCATGAAACCGATGCCGAAGACGAAAATGCCGATGCGTATCATGCCCTGCGGCCCGAAGCGGTCCACCACCCAACCCAGCACCGGCCCCAGCACGGCCGCCTCCATCGGCTGCAGGGCGGCGGCGCCCGAAAGCGCAGTCTTGCTCCAGCCGAGTTCTTCCGTAAGTATCGCGAAATAGGCGCCGAAGGCCTGGTGCAGCAGCGCCGCCTGCAGAAACTGGATGCCGCTGCCGGCAGCAACCATGCGCCAGCCATAGAATATTTTCATGTGAAGAGCGGCAGCAAAGCCAGGCCAGTCGCATCGATTGGGAAGACATTATGGCAAATCTTTCGCCCGGCTGCGCCGCTCATTCGATCAGGAAAAATCGACGCGCCCTTTGCGCCGCACGCGTTTGGACGACGCCGCAAGGTATAATCGACGCCCTGCTGCAAAGTCCTCTCCAACCGGTCGTTTCCCGCCAGCATGTCCGAACTCGATAAGCTCAAAATCAACCGCGCCGCCCCCGCTCCGACCCTGCGCCGGTCGCGCAGGCGCTGGCCGTGGGTTCTGCTCGCCGCCGGATTGATCGTCGCAACAGCAGGTTTTTTTTCTGGACGCATCGGCGGCAGTGTCGCCGTCGAAACGGCAGCCGTCGTCACCGCCTATCCGTCGCAGGCGCTGGCGCAACTCAATGCCACCGGCTATGTGGTTGCGCAGCGCAAGGCATCGCTCTCCTCCAAAGCCACCGGCCGGCTGGAGTGGCTGGGCGTGCTGGAGGGCAGCAAAGTGACGAAGGGCGAAATCATCGCGCGTCTGGAGAACAGCGACGTCGGCGCCGGCCGCGAGCAGACGCAGGCCGCCCTCAAGGTGGCGCAAGCCAATGTCGAGCAGGGACGCGCCGAATTGCTCGATGCCGAGGCGGCGTACAAGCGTTCGCTCGATCTGGTCGGCAAGAAGTACATCAGCGAGTCCGCGCACGACGCCGCAGTCGCCCGCTACAACAAGGCGAAGGCGTCCATGAGCAGCTTGCAGGCTTTGGTGGCGGTGGCGCGCGCCAATCTGAAATCGGCCGACGTATCGGTCGACCAGACCGTCATTCGCGCGCCCTTCGACGGCATCGTGCTGACAAAGAACGCCAACGTGGGTGACAACATCACGCCGTTTTCCAGCGCCGCAGATTCCAAGGGCGCAGTCGTGACCATCGCCGACATGGACACGCTGGAAGTCGAGGCCGACGTTTCCGAGTCCGCCATCGGACGCATCAAGGCCGGGCAGCCCTGCGAAATCCAGCTCGACGCGATTCCGGGCGAGCGTTTTGCCGGCCTGGTGAGCCGCACGGTGCCGACGGTGGACCGGGCGAAGGCCACCGTGCTGGTCAAGGTGCGCTTTGCCGCGCGCGACGCGCGCGTGCTGCCGGACATGAGCGCCAAGGTCGCCTTTCTCGAGCGCGAGGTGCGGGCGGACGAAACGAAACCGGTGACCGCGGTGCTGCCGGCTGCGATCGTCACGCGCGACGGCGCAACCTGGCTGTATGTATTGCGCGAAGACCGGGTGGCGCTCACCAAGGTCGAAACCGGGGCGAAGCTCGGCGATCTGGTGGAGGTCCGCGGGGTGAAAGCCGGGGAGCGCGTGGCACTTAAGCCGCTGGACAAACTCGCCGACGGCGCGCGCGTCAAGCCGGTGCAGAAATAGCCCCGGTGAACGGGCTCAACCGAACCCAAGCCTGTGAGCGATAGAACATGAAGGAAAGCCTGGCAGGCACCGAAACCCTGGTCAGTCTGCGGCACATATCCAAGTCGTACCATCGCGGCGATCAGGTCATCCAGGTGCTCTCCGACATCAGCTTCGACATCGCCCGCGGCGAATTCCTGGCGCTGATGGGACCTTCCGGCTCGGGAAAGAGCACGCTGCTCAATCTCATCGCCGGCATAGACCGGCCCGATAGCGGAGAGTTGCTGGTCGCCGGCACCGATATCGTGCAACTGGGCGAAGCGGCGCTTGCCGACTGGCGGGCGGGTCATGTCGGTTTCATCTTCCAGTTCTACAACCTGATGCCGGTGCTGACGGCGTACGAGAACGTCGAGCTTCCCCTCGCCCTGACTTCCCTGCCGCGCCGCGAGCGGCGCGAACACGCCGAGGCCGCGCTGGAACTGGTGGGGCTGACCGACCGCATGACGCACTATCCGTCCGAATTGTCCGGAGGACAGCAGCAGCGGGTGGCGATCGCCCGCGCCTTCATCACCGATCCGGTGCTGATCGTCGCCGACGAACCCACCGGAGATCTCGACCGCCACTCCGCGAGTGAAGTGCTGGAACTGCTGCGGCGTCTGGCCGCCGAGATGGGCAAGACCATCATCATGGTGACCCACGACCGCAAGGCGGCCGAGAGCGCGAATGCGATCATGCACCTCGAAAAAGGCGAACTCTCCGAAAGGGAACACCTGCAGGCGCAGCCATGAACGCGCTGAAGCTCATCGTGCGCAACGCGCTGCGCCACCGCCTGCGCACCGGCCTCACCATGGCCGGCCTGCTGGTGGCGGTTCTGGCATACGGACTGCTGCAGACGGTGGTGGACGCGTGGTATGCGGGTGCAGCTGCCTCCTCCAGGGCGCGACTGGTCTCGCGCAATTCCATTTCGCTAGTGTTCTCGCTCCCGGTCAGCTACGAAAACCGCATGCGCGGCGTGGACGGCGTCACGGCGATCGCGCGCTCCAACTGGTTCGGCGGCATCTACCAGGAACCGAAGAATTTCTTTCCCCAGTTCGCGGTCTCGGACAACTACCTGTCCCTGTATCCCGAGTTCACGCTTCCCGACGAGCAGCGCGCCGCCTTCGCCCGCGATCGCAAAGGCGCGCTGGTCGGGCGGCAACTCGCGGACCGCTTCGGCTTCAAGGTCGGCGACACGCTGCCGCTGCGCGGCACCATCTATCCCGGCACCTGGGAGTTCGTGGTGCGCGGCATATTCGACGCCGCAGACGAGACCAAGGTCACCAATATCATGATGTTTCACTGGGACTACCTCAATGAAACGCTGCGCAAGGTCGCGCCCGGCCGCGCCAGTCAGGTCGGCGCCTACATCATCGGCATCGACAATCCGGACAACGCAGCCGCGGTGTCGCTCGCCGTGGACGCGGTGTTCAGGAACTCTCTTGCCGAAACCCTGACCGAAACCGAACAGGCGTTCCAGCTCAGTTTCGTCGCCATGTCGAACCAGATCATCGCCGCCATCCGCATCGTTTCCTACGTCGTCATCCTGATCATCATGGCGGTGATGGCGAACACCATGGCCATGAGTGCGCGCGAGCGCACCGCAGAATACGCGACGCTGAAGGCGCTGGGGTTCGGGCCGGTGTTCCTCGCGACGCTGATATTCGGCGAATCGCTGACGATCTGCGCACTGGGCGGCGGCCTCGGCCTCGCGCTGACTCCGCCTGCGGCGGCCGCGTTCAAGTCGATGGCCGGCGGCATCTTCCCCATATTCGCGGTAACCCCTGAAACCCTCCTGGCACAGGCCGCATGCGCCCTTGCAGTCGGCGTGCTGGCCGCCATCGTGCCCGCCGTGCGCGCAGCGCGCGTGCGCGTCGTCGACGGCCTGCGGGCGGTCGGTTGAGCGTCCGGGACAGAGAATGATTCCGCTGAACTATGTCGCGCGCAACCTGTGGAAACGCCGGCTGACCACGACGCTCACCGCCGGCGGTCTGGCGCTGGTGGTATTCGTGTTCGCCACCGTGCTCATGCTCGACGCCGGCCTGAAGCGCACGCTGGTGACCACCGGCGAATACGACAACGTGGTGGTCATCCGCAAAGGTTCCGGAACCGAGATCCAGAGCAGCATCTCCCGCCCGCAGGCCAATATCGTCGAAATGAACGCAGCGGTGGCGCTCGGGCCCGACGGGCTGCCGCGCGCGGCCAAGGAAACGGTGGTGCTGATTTCGCTCAATCGCAGCGGTACTGCGCTGGCGTCGAACGTGGTGATACGCGGCACCTCGCCGGCCGGATTGCTGCTGCGGCCGCAAGTGAAGGTGATCGCGGGCAGGCTGTTCCGTCCCGGCTCGTCCGAGATCATGGTCGGCAGCAACATCGCCAAGGGGTACGACGGCACACGCATAGGCGAACGCCTGCGCTTCGCGCAGCGCGAATGGACCATCGTCGGCACCTTCGACGCCGGCGCGAGCGGCTTCGACTCCGAAGTCTGGGGCGACGCCGATCAGCTGATGCAATCGTTTCGCCGTCTCAACTATTCGGCCATGGTGCTCAAGCTCGCCGACAGCGGTCTGTTCGAGCGTTTCCGTGAAGAAATCGACGCCGACCCGCGTTTTGCCGGCGAATTGAAGCGCGAGCAGGTGTTCTACAGCGACCAGTCGAAGGCGCTGTCCACCTTTCTCAGCATCCTCGGCCTGACGCTGACCGCGATTTTTTCCATAGGCGCAACCATAGGCGCGATGATCACCATGTATGCCTCGGTGTCCAACCGCGTCGCAGAGATCGGCACGCTGCGCGCGCTCGGCTTCAGGAGCGGGAGCGTGCTCGCAGCGTTTCTCCTGGAGGCGCTGCTGCTGGGGCTGGTTGGCGGTTTGATCGGGCTCGCGGGCGCTTCGGTGATGCAGTTCGTGTCGTTCTCGACCACGAATTTTCAGACCTTCTCCGACTTGTCTTTCAATTTCCTGCTGACGCCGGAGATCGGGCTGAAGACCCTCCTGTTCGCGCTGCTGATGGGCCTGCTCGGCGGCTTTCTGCCGGCGGTGCGCGCGGCGCGCCTCAATATCGTGGACGCGCTGCGCGCCGCCTGAAACGCGCCTCCGCGCTCAAAGCTGGTCCCAGTAGGCGATGATCTGTTCGCGCATGCGCGCATCCGGTATGCGCCCGCGTGCGGCGCTCAGGTTGTCGAGGGCGTACTCCGGACGGTCGGTGCCCGGAATCACCGCTGTCACCGCCGGATGCGCGAGTACGAACTTGAGGAACAACTGCGCCCAGCCGGTGCAATCGATCTCCGCCGCCCACTGCGGCAGCTGCCGGCCGCGCGCCTTGCTGAACAGGCGGCCGCGTCCGAATGGCAGATTGATCATCACCGCCATGCCGCGATCGCGCGCCAGCGGCAAGATGCGCTCTTCCGCCTTGCGATCGTCCAGGGCGTAGTCGATCTGCACGAAGTCGAGCTTTTCGCGGCGCATGATGCGCTCGTACTCGTCGTAGGTGTTCTTGAACGAAGTGGTGATGCCGATGTAGCGCGCTTTGCCTTCGTCGCGCAGCCGGCGGATGGTGCGCAGGTGCACGTCGGTGTCACGGATGTTGTGCACCTGCAACAAATCCACGTGATCGGTTCCGAGGTCCCGCAGCGACCCGTTGAAGCTGTCGATTCCGGCCTGCTCGCCCGTGGTGCTGATCTTGGTGGCGATGAACGCCTTGTCGCGCCGGCCGATGCGGCGGAATATTTCCCCCAGCGATTTCTCGGCCCGGCCGTAGGTCGGAGAGGTGTCGATCAGCGCACCGCCGTTGTCGAGAAAGGTCCGCAATGTATCTACCAATGCGGAGAACTTCGCGTCGCCCGTGTCGAGTTCGTAGACGACGGCCGTGCCGACGCCTATTACCGGCAACATCTCCCCCGAAGACGGTATGGGCCGCCGCAGCACCGGCGCGGCATCGGCACTGATCGCCATCCCAGCCGAACCTAGCACCCCGCCTGCAGCGCAGGCCCCTGCAAGGCGTGCTGCATTCCTAAGGAATTCCGCGCGCGTCATGGTGCTTCCTGTTGACAATACCCCCCTTTTCCCGGCTCGATTCATGTCCACGCTCCCTTTGCTGCGGGCGACGCCACACGCCGCTGTTACGGCGCTGGAATGTCATCGCAATCCCGTCCTGAATTACATTTTGCATCAAAGCGTTGCAATCAGGCAATGCAGGATCCACGGCTGCCTATTTTGTGATCGCACCCGATATTTTTCGCGGTCCTGAGAAGCGTGAGTTCCGGGGCGGCGAAAGTAGTCCACAAGCTTATCCACAGAAATTGTGGATAATTTTCCACCGCCCGACCTCAACCGATCAGCGCGCCTCAGCGCAGCGCCAGCAGCGCGATGCCGGCGACCACCAAGAGCGCGCCGGCAGCGCTTCGCCTGCTCAATTGCTCGCGATTCTTGAGTACAAAAACGCTGACGGGAAACACCACCAGCGGCGTCGTATAAGTCACCACCGTCGCGATCGCGATTTCGACGCGGTGCATCGCCATGGCGGCGAACATGGTGCCGCTAACCGTGGCGATACCGCTGGCGACGTACAGGCCGATCGCGGGTTTGCTGCCCTTGCGCAGCCCGTCGAAAATCGCGCCTATCCCGCTTCCGGTCGCAAGCTGGCAGATGAGCGCAGCGGCCGATCCGAGCACCGCCCCCATTGCCGCTTCGTTCCATTCGCGTATGGCGAGACCGCGGATGGCGTTGCCGACGCCGAAGCCGACCACCGTCATCAGGCTGAGCAACATTGCCTTGCGAAATGCCGCGCGATTGTCGATCAGGGAAGGCGCAGTGCGGCTGTGTTGCAGCTGCGCCATGAGGAGACCCGCCATCACCAGCAGCATGAGAAGGATTTCATAGGCCCCGAGGCGTTCGTCAAGTAGAAACCACGCCGCGATCAGCGTGACCACGGGCGATGCCGTGTGCAGCACGCTCGCCCGGGCGGGCCCGAGGACGTGGACTGCTTCGAACAGCATGCGTCTGCCCATGTAGATGCCGACCACGCCGGACAGCGCAAACAGGCCCGCACCCTTCCAGTGAAACAAGAACGGCGCTCCCGAAAAGAGGCGCTCGATCCAGAACACCAGCGCGGCGAAAGCAATGTTAACGGTCAGGACCACCGGGAAACCCGTATTCACCCCCAACCGCGACATCGCGGCGCGGGTGATGAAAATGTTTCCGGCGAAGCACAGCATGGAAAGCAGCGCGTAGACTATTCCCATGCGCGCGCTTTGTCGGTGACCGTCAGCGCGGAAAGCTTCCGGCCGGAAGCTATTTGGGTCGAGACTGCTGCCACTGCGTCGCGCGCTTTTTTGCCTCTGCGATCTGCTCCGGTTTCATCAGGCGCTCGACCAGGATGCGGTTCCTGCGCGCGCGGTCTTCGCCGCCGGCCTCCGCGATATTCCACCACTTGTGCGCCTCCACGTAATCCATGGCGACGCCCGGCTGTCCGGTCTCGTATATGCGGCCAAGATCGAATTGCGCCATGGGGTCGCCTTGCTCGGCAGCCTTCTGGTACCAGAACACCGCCTGTTTGTAGTCCAGAGGCACCCCCTCGCCGGTCTCGAACATGAGCCCAAGCGCCGACTGCGCCCAGACGTGCCCGCCTTTTCCGGCCTTTTCGAACCACGACGCCGCCTGCTTGAAGTCCTGTGCCACGCCCTGGCCAGTCCGATACATACGCCCCATGTTGAATTGCGCCTGTACCTCCCCCTGGTCCGCCGCCTTCTGGTACCAGGACACAGCTTGTGCAATATTGGGCAGGCCGCCAAGGCCCTTCTCGTACATCGAGCCCAGGTTCGTCTGTGCCGCCCCGTAGCCGCGTTCCGCCGCCCTTTGGTACCAGGACATGGCCTCCTTGTAATCCTGCGTAACGCCTTCGCCTTTCTCGTAGACAAATCCGAGCGTGAAATTCGCAGGCACGCTGCCCTGCCCCGCCGCATACTTCCAGGCCTTTATTGCATTGCCGTAGTCTTTACCCTCGTAATATTTCAGACCATCCTCGAACGGGCCTGCGCAGACCGAAATCGCCGACAGTGCCAGCAGGATTCCGACCACCGCCGATACGCGCATGTCTCCCCCTTTTGTAGATGAGCGCTCCGATGCCAATCCGCGCACCGCATTATCTCCTACAATAGTACCAGCCGGCGCGCTTCGGCCAGTGCCAGGCGCAGTCCGGCTGCCACCCACCTGCAACACACTCTGAGGATTCACGATGACTATATCGATGTACCAGGCGTCCGTTCCGGTGTTCGTCAAGACGCTGGGCAATCTTGCCCAGATTCTGGACAAAGGCGCGGCATTCGCCGCGGCGAAGAAAATAGATCCCACGGTGCTGCTCGCCTATCGCCTCGCACCGGATATGCTCAGTCTGACGCGCCAGGTCCAGATCGCGTCAGACCACGCGAAGCGCGCGCCCGCCCGGCTGGCGGGCGTCGAGCCTCCGGTCTACGAAGACAACGAAGCCAGTTTCGCCGAACTCAAAGCCAGGATTGAAAAAACGCTCGCCTTCGTCAATACGCTGCCGCCCGGGAAGATCGACGGTTCGGAGGCGCGCGAGATCACGCTGAAGATCGGCGGCAACAGCCAGACGCTGAGCGGACAGACCTACCTGCTGCACAACGCGCTGCCGAATTTCTTTTTCCACGTGACCACCGCGTACGCCATCTTGCGGCATTGCGGCGTAGAGATCGGCAAGAAAGACTTTATCGGCCAGGTCCCGTAAGGGTCCGGTACAAGGCGGAACGTCGGCGAGCCCCTGACGCCGGACGTTCCGCGATCCGCTTTCCGGTATCGGAGCAACTGCGCTCGGCCTGCCCGGAAAGCAGGCTCCAACCGCCGACAAGGGGGACGCTTTCGCATTCTGAAACGCTCCCTTCGTCAACGATCATGTCTTTTGCCCCTCATTCTTTTCCACATGAATACTTCCAGTGGCCAGCGCGATTTCGCGCAGGAACAGCAACAGACCGGCGATCAGGGCCAGCATGGCGGCGACGAACATCAGGGCGATGATCCGCGACACGCCTACCTGCACCATGGAACCGATGAAAAGCATGGCGATTACGATGCATATGAACAACGCGCCCACCGTGCACAGGCTGATCGCCCAATGGATCAGGCGCGCGCGCCGCGACAGAATGGCCATCTCGACGTCCGCCTCGGTCGCCGCGTCTCCGACCGCGCCGGGCTTGCCCTTCTCCAGAGAACGATAGCGGTCCACGATACGACCCAGGCGGTTGATCAGCACCGCCAGAAGCGATCCGACGCCGGTCAGCAGGAATACCGGCGCGATGGCCAGCTGGATGACGTGGGATACGCTGGTAATGCTGGCGACTGGTTCCATTTCCTAATCTCGCGTGTTTGTCATCAATTGGATGCTGGGGCGAGCGCAAGGTTGGGGCAGCTCCTCGCCTTGCAACAGGCTCCAGCCCCTGCAGCACAGGGTGCGCACGCGCTCATGAAGCCGCCTCGCCGGCAGGCCGTGCCTTGCGCTCCTGGGCCCGACCGAGCGCGAGTGCCAGAGCCAGCCACAAACCGGTGACCGGGACCGTTGCCAGGGAAATCGCAGACAACTCCATGCCCGCTCCCCGCAGCGCCGAGAACAGCCAGCCGCTCAGCGCATCCGCCCCGCGGAATACGACGATGTCGATCACGTTCTTTGCCTTGTATTTTTCTTCGCGCTCAAGCACCGTGAACAGAATCTCCCGCGCCGGATTCGACAGGGCGAAATTGGCGGTTCGCTGCAGCGCCTGGAAAGCGATGACCACGAACAGCATGGGCGTAGCAGCCAGAACGAGAAAACCGACGCCAAAGACCAGCGGCAGCGCCGCCGCCGCGCGGCCGACGCCGAAGCGCGCGATCAAGCGTCCGGTGGCGAAAAACTGCACCATGATCGTCAGTACTCCGATAGCCAGGTCGATGCTGGCGAAAATGCGGGTGCGCACGGCAGGATCGTCGGATGCGGCGGCGACGATGCTCGCCTGCTGAAAATAAAGAAACGTTCCGGCCAGCGAGAGCAGCGCGATCCACAAGGCGATGCCGGCCAGATAAGGCGAGCGCAGCAGCAGCACGATGCCGGCAAGCCAGCTGCCGCCGAGCGCTCCGGCTTGCGCCGGCCGGTCTGTTGGAGCCGGGGCCGCGGCAGCGCTCGTCTCGCGCCCGCCGCCGGGCGCTGCGGACTCAAGTCGGCGCGCGCACAGCACCGCAAGTTCCAGAAACAGCGCCGCGACGATGAGCAGATTGACCGGACCCAGCGAAACGGAGAGCCCGACCGTCAGCGCCGGCCCGAGCAGCGCACCTGCGGAACCGCCGGCTGCGATGAAGCCGAACAGCCGTTTGCCCTGTTCGCTCGCGAACAGGTCGGCCATGAAAGACCAGAACACCGACACCGCGAACAGGTTGAACACGCTGATCCAGACGAAGAACACGCGCGCGACCTGCACTTTGGCGACATCGAAGGTCAGCAGCAGCCAGAATATGGCGATGTTGGCGACGAAGAAATGATAGACCAGCGGCACGAAGCGCCGGCGCGGCAGACGCCCTACCACCGCGCCGAACACCGGCACCGCGGCAAGCATCACGACGAAAGTCGCCGTAAAAAGCCATTGCAGATTGCGCACTCCGCCCGCAATGCCCATCTCGTCGCGCAGCGGCCGCAACACGTAATAACCTGCGAGCAGACAGAAGAAATAAGCGAAGGACCAGAGCAGCGCCTTCTGTTCCGCCGGACGCACGTCGACCACGCGTAGAAGCCAGCGCCACGCCGGCGCCCCTGGCGTCATCGGGTGCATGCGGGCATTGCGCCGCCGCCCTGCAAGCATCGGCGGCGCTGTTTTCCGACTTTGTCGTTCGATTTCATCAGCGATCTACCGAATAGATGGGTTCATGCTATAAAGAAGCGGCCGCTTCGATCCGGAGCCATTGTAGGAGATATTGTCTGTTTTCTCCTAGCCGCCCGGATTCTCGTTTGCCCTTGGGAACATATGCCTTCATGCACAATCCAGCGACCATAGCCGATCTGCCTGATGGAATCGTGCGCGCCATTTCGCGCGAAGAGATGGCGCTCCTGCCCATACGCCGCTATGAAGGGGACGTGTCCCAAGTGTCATCGGCAGCAGACCTGGCGCGCGCGCTGGAAGATATTCGGCAGGAAAGCGTCGTCGGCTTCGACACCGAGACGCGGCCTGCGTTCCAGAAGGGAGAAAGCCATCTGCCCTGCCTGGTTCAGGTGGCCACCGCGCGCAGGGTTCATCTGTTTTCCCTGCGACAACCGGAGGTGTTCCCGCTGCTCGCCGAAATGCTGGCGCAACCGGGCTCGCTCAAAGTCGGTATCGCACTGGCAAACGACCTGAGGTCACTCAAGCAGGTGTTTGCGTTCGAGGAGCGAAGCGTGCTCGACCTGGGAGTCGTCGCGCGGCGCCTGGGACTGACGCAGACAGGCTTGCGCAATCTTGCCGGAATCTTCCTGGGGTTCCGAGTACCCAAAGGCGCCCGCACCTCCAATTGGGCCGCGCCGCGGTTGACGGCTGCACAGGTAAACTATGCCGCGACCGACGCCTGGGCCTGCCGTGAATTGCTGCTGCGATTTCGCGAACTGAACTTGCTGCAATGAACTGCGCCATCCGCGGCCTGCGCCGGGCGCAAACATGCTTTTGTTATAATTCAACGACATCTTCATGCTTTCGCTCCCGCAGGGTCGTCCCGGGAGGGCTACACCACCGCAAAGGAAAATTCAGATGAACGTGATTTGGCGTTTTTACATGGACGGCGGCCAGCGCTGGAACTGGCAGCAGATCGGCGCGGGCCAGGCGGTGGTCGAAGAATCGTCCAAGGGCTACAGCAATTATGAAGCCTGCCTCGCCAATGCCAGGGACCGGGGATACGTCTATCTGCCGGCGCAGAGCAAACAGGCACCGGGACGCTGAGTCATGGAAAACAAGTACGGTTTCGGCAAATCCGTGGCCCTGAATTTCGATGAAGCGATGGCGAAGGTCACGGCTGAATTGCAGAAGGAAGGATTCGGCATCCTGACGGAAATCGACGTTGCCGCCACCCTGAAAAAGAAACTCGATCACGACATGCCCAAGTACCGTATTCTGGGTGCGTGCAATCCGGCTTTCGCAAAGCGCGCGCTCGCGGCGGAGCCCAGCATCGGCCTGCTGCTGCCATGCAATGTCGTGGTCCGCGAGGACGCCGCCCACCTGGTGCACGTGGAATTTCTCGATCCAGGAATGATGGGGCAGATGACCGGCAACGCCGCAGTCGAGCCGATTGGCAAGGAAGTGCGCGAAAAGCTGTGGCGGGTGATGCAGGCGCTATAGAAGACCTGAGCGCCGGTACATAATTCAATTCTTGCGGGGAAAAACATGTTCAGCACATCGTTTGTTCGCATTGCGGTCGCCGGCCTGGCAATTTGCGCGGCGCTCGCGCCCCCTCCCGCAACGGCACAGGGAACCAACTGGCCGACCAAGCCGGTCAAGCTGGTAGTGCCTTTTCCGCCTGGAGGATCTGTCGATCCGCTCGCGCGCCTGCTAGCGGTCAGACTGTCGGAATCGATGGGACAGCAGTTCATTGTCGAGAACAAGCCCGGCGCTTCGGGCTCCATCGGAACCGCCTTCGTCGCCAAGTCGGCACCGGACGGCTACAACTTCATCGTCGTGTTCGATACGCACGCGGTCAATCCGACCCTGATACCGAACATGCCGTTCGACACGCTGAAAGACCTCGCGCCGATAATGTTGGTCGGCACCGCGCCCATGGCCGTAGCGACGAATCCGGCCAAGCCGTACAAGACCTTTGCCGACGTGACCAACGCCGCCAAGGCGAAGCCGGACACGATCAGCTACGGCACCGTCGGCAACGGCAGCCTCGGTCATCTGACGATGACCCTGGTGCAGCAGGCAGGCGGCTTCAAGGTGATCCACGTGCCGTACGGCCAGGTCGACCTGGCCGTGGGTTCGGTGGCCGTGCTGGCACAGCACGTCAGAAGCGGCAAGCTGCGCGCGATAGCGGTCACGGGCGACAAGCGCTCGCACACCATGCCCGACGTGCCCGCGCTCTCGGAGCAGGGATTCCCCGGGTTCTCCGCTCTGGCATGGTGGGGCGTACTTGCACCAGCAGGCACGCCCAAGCCCATCCTGGACAAGTTTCACGCGGAGTTGGTGAAGGCCCTGAATCTGCCCGATCTGCGCAAGACGCTGACCGAGCAACTCGGCATGGACCTCGTCGTGAGCACCCCGGACGGATTGCAGAAGTTCATCGCCGCAGAAGTCGCCCGCTGGGGCAAGGTCGTGCGCGACAACAACATCCGCGCCGACTAGGCAACTTTCACTGCAACAGCAGGCAAGGCGATCCGCGGTTCGCGCCTATTTCTCCAGCACGTAGGTTCCCGGGGCGTCGGCGAGTTTCGGATAGTCCCGGGTCGAGGTCGGCGGCGGAGCGACCATCGGACCGCACTGCGGATTGAGCCAGGCCACCCAGTCTTCCCACCAGGTCCCGGCGTGCTCCCCGGCTTCGCTGCGCCATCCGTCCGCGGTGTGGCGGCGGTGCGCCGCAGCGACCCAGTATTTGCGCTTGGGCGGCGTGACCGGCGGGTTGACGATGCCCAGGATATGGCCTGAACTCGACAGCACGTAGCGCTTCGGCCCCTGCACCCATTGATTGATGCGGAACGTCTGGCGCCACGGCGCCACGTGATCGTCGTCCGCCGACACGGCGTACAAGGGCTGCCGTATGCGCTTGAGGGAGATCGGCTCGCCGGCGATGGTCAGGGAGTCCGGCTTGATCAAGCGGTTGTGCAGGTACATCTCGCGCAGGTAGAACTCGTGCATGGCCGCCGGCATGCGGGTCGTGTCCATGTTCCAGTACAGCACGTCGAAGGGCGGCGGGCGCTCGCCGTAGAGCCAGCCGTGCACCACGTAGTGCCAGACCAGGCTGTTGGAGCGCATGAGGCGGAAGCTCGCCGCCATGTCGCCGCCTTCGAGAAAGCCCTTCTTGCGCATGTTGGAGCAGAGCCAGTTCACCGTGCCTTCATCGAGAAACACCTCGATGTCGCCCGGTGACTGGAAATCGGTCAATGTGGTGAACAGAGTGAAGTGGGCCACCGGCACGTCCTCTTCGCGCGGATGACGCCGGTTGAGCCAGGCCATATAGGTCGACACCAGCGTGCCGCCGATGCAATAGCCGACGAGGTGCACGCGCGGCGCGCCGGTGATGGCGCGCGCGACGTTCACCGCAGCGTCCACCCCCTGGGTGAGATAGTCGTCGAACGTGACATCGGCCATGTCGGCCGTCGGGTTCTTCCAGCTGACGATGAAAACGCTGAACCCCTGCTTCAGCAGGAACTGCACCATGCTTTTCTTCGGCGTCATATCGAGCACGTAGAACTTGTTGATCCAGGGCGTCACGATGACAATGGGCGTCTTGCGCACCTTGGGGGTCATCGGCGCATAGTGGATCACCTCCAGCAGCCGGTTGCGGAACACCACCTCCCCCGGTGTGGTCGCAAGATTGGTGCCGACCTTGAAATCTTCGGGGCTGGTCATGCGCACCGATCCCGCCTGAAGATCTTCCAGCATCACCTGGAAACCCTGGGACAGGCTCTGCCCCCTGGATTCGACCGCCTTGCGCATAGCCACCGGATTGGTCCACAGGAAGTTGGTCGGCGCCACGCTGTTCAGCCATTTGCGCCACCAGAACGCGGCACGGCGGCGCTCTTTCGGAGCGAGGCCGGGCGCATCGAACAAGGCGTCCTGGATGTTGCGGGTATAGAACAGATACCACTGCTTGAGCAGGTCCCATCCCGGCGATTGCGTCCAAACCGGGTCGGCGAAGCGCTGGTCGTCGGCGTTCGGCAGCACCCTGTCGTCTTCCATGCCTCCGGCGAGGCGTCGCGCCGCATGCGCCTGCAGGCTGAGATATTCCTCGGTGGAGCGCTTCATCCATTGCGCCAGCTTCTGCGGATGCGCCAGCCATGCGGCGTGAGCGTTGGTGATGGGCGCGAACATGCCGACCGGATCGATGAGCGCTTCCTGCTTTTCGAAAAAGCTTTGCCACAGCTTCCACGCTGCTTCCGGGTCCAGCACAGGCATGCCGGGGTCGGGTTTCAAGTCTTTGGGTTTCATTGCATCAAAGTACACCCGCTGGCGTGCGGCGCCTTTGAGAATAGTCAAACCCGCCACAACTACCGCGGGGCGCCAGCCGCTGCCTTCGGCCGGCCCCCGCTGGCTAGATGGCGCGCGGCAGAATCTTCCGCTCCCAGGCCTCCTGTTCGATGGCGGCGCGGAAATCGGGGTGCGCGACATCCATCAATTCGCGCACCCTTTGCCTCAACGTCTTGCCGTAGAGTTGCGCGATGCCGAACTCCGTCACGACGTAGTGGACGTCGGCGCGGGTCGTCACCACCCCCGCCCCCGGCTGCAGCATGGGCACGATGCGCGACAACTTTCCGCGCGCGGCCGTGGAGGGCAAGGCGATGATGGGCACGCCGCCCTTGCTCATGGCCGCGCCGCGGATGAAATCCAGCTGTCCGCCGAAACCGGAAAAGATGCGCTTGCCCACCGACTCCGCGCAGACCTGCCCGGTGATGTCCACTTCCAGCGCCGAGTTGATCGCGACCATCCTGTCGTTCTGGGCGATGATGAACGGATTGTTGGTGTAATCGGCCGGCCGCATTTCGAACAGCGGATTGTTGTCGATGTAGTCGTAGAGCGCGCGGCTGCCCATCGCGAAGGTGGCCACCACCTTCCCCGGGTGCAGGGTCTTGCGCGAGCCCGTGATCACGCCGGATTCGATCGCGTCCATCACCCTGTCCGAAACCATTTCCGTATGCACCCCGAGTTCGCGCTTGCCTGCGAGAGCCGCCACGACCGCATCGGGAATGGCGCCTATGCCCAGTTGCAGCGTGGCGCCGTCTTCGACCAGCGAGGCGACGAAGCGGCCGATGCTGCTATGAACCGCAGAGGGCGGCTCGATCGCCAGTTCCGGCAGTTCAAAGGATGCCTCCACCACGGCGGTGACCTTGTGCGCGGGAATGAAGCAATCGCCCAGGGTGCGCGGCATGCGCTCGTTGACCACCGCGATGACCACGTCTGCCACTTCCACCGCGGCCAGGCTCGCCAGGCACTCCACGCCCAGAGACAGGTAGCCGTGCTCGTCCGGCGGCGCGGTGGAAACCATCGCCACCCGGATCGGCAACGCCCCGCTCTTGAACAGCTGCGGAATGTCGTGCAGATGCACCGGCAGATAGGCCGCGCGTCCCTCCTGCACCGCCTCCCGGTCGGCGCTGCCGACGAACAATACGGTATGGCGAAAATGCCCCTCCATCTCCGGCGCCGCAAGCGGGTCTTCGCCGGCGAACAGCAGGTGCAGCAGCTCCACCTGCTCCAATGACTCGGCCCGGTCCCTCAGCGCGTTGAGCAGCGGCCTCGGGGCGGCGACGTTGCCGCCGATGAATACCCGGTCGTGCGATCGCACCAATCTCGCCGCCGCTTCCGCGTCCATGCGCCGGCTGTTGTATTGATCTCTCCAGGACATAAGGTTCTCCAGACAAGCGCAGGCAGCTTCAATGCAGATGGAATAGCACAGCGTGCGGCAGCACACAAACGGAAATATCGATCGACGTGATCGGAAAAACTTTCCGGTGAGAAAGTGGCCCGGCGAAAAAGCCGTATTTTTGCGGCGAAGAGGGTCAGGCGCGCAGTGCGGCCAGATGACGGTCGACGATGCGCGTGAGCTCGCGCTCCTGCTCCGGGGTCACCTGCGGCACCGGCACTTGCGCCAGTATCTCCCGAACACGCTGTGCCGCGCGCTCATCCCAGGCCCGGCTGCCCTGGTGCTCCCAGGCTTCCCGCTTGCAGCGCACCGCCAGGTGCGAATGGCGGATTTCCCGCTGAAAATGCTCCAGCGTATGCTCGTTCCAGAGGTAATCGGGACTGTGGCCGAGTTCCTGAATCAGGTCGAGCGCCAGCGTCTCGTCGTTGATTTCGATACCGCGCACATAGCGGCGTATGGCGCCGACGATTTCATCGTCTATCACCAGTTTCTCGGCCGACATGCACAGCGTCGATTCCAGGTTTCCCGCGCCCCAGACGATGTTGACGCCGTTGGCGGCGTGGGCGAGACCCGTGATCATGGTTTCGGAGGCGGCCTGGGCGTCGGCGACCATGGACTCCGTGGACATCCACGATGCCGAAGGCAGGTTGTGGAAGTGCGCGAGATCGGCGCCCGCCGACTGCAGCAAGGCATTCTCGGGCGCGCCGGTGAGGGCCACTGCGGTGGACATGTCGAGCACATGGGCAAAACCTGCGTTGTAGATGACCGGCCGGCCGCGTTCCAGCAATTGCGCGATCACGATGCCCGAAAGCACATCGGCGTTGGCGAGCACGAGGCAGCCGGCAAGGGTCACGGGGGCGCTGCCCCCGCCCATGGGCTCCGAATTGATCATGAACGGAAGGCCGTGCCCGGCGGTATTGCGCATAGAACCTAGGCCGCCGGAGGTCCAGTGCAAGGGACTGACGATGCTGTAGCCAAAGCTCAGCAGCGGCCTTTCGGCAAGCGATACGCCGCCGGCGAGTACCTGGCCCATCTCGACCATGGCGGAGGCGCCTTCCGGCGTGAAGGTGCACGGCCGCAGGTGCTTGGACGTATGGGTCGCCATTACGCGAAAGCCGGCCACATCCCGCGCCGGCGGCGGAAAGTCGGCCACGCTCGTTCCCACCATCCCGTCGATCTCCGGACAGGCGTCCGCCACCCGGGTCAGCGCGGCGAGGTCCTGACTGAGAAGTTCGCGCCGCGTCTTTCCCTGCGCCATGTAAAGCGCGTTGCCGGTCCAGAACACGCTGCCGCCACCGGCGCCGAGTTCTTTCGCGTTCCCGCGCCGGTCGCTGAAGCGCGCCGTGGGGGGGCAACTCGCGAGGCAATCGACCACCAATTCACGCGGAATACTGACCGTATCCGCCGCCGCGCCGGCGCGCGCGCCGTTGCGCTTGAGCAGTGCGAGGATCGCCGCATCGTCGATGCGCACGCCGACTTTCTCAAGCACGTCGAGGCTCGCAGCATGGATGCGCGCGCAGTGTTCTGCGCGCAGGATTGGTTTGGCCATGGAAAAAACTCCGGATTCGATAAAACGGCAATCAGCCGCGCCTGCCCGGGACCTGCGCCGGCGCGGGCTGGCCGTCCTGCAGGAACATTTCCACCTGAACTTCGTCGCCGGGTCTGAGCACCACGAACT
Organism: Pseudomonadota bacterium; assembly: GCA_026399375.1. GTDB lineage: Bacteria > Pseudomonadota > Gammaproteobacteria > Burkholderiales > SG8-39 > 2-12-FULL-64-23. Next base: position 44,775 of record JAPLRD010000220.1, on the reverse strand, counting down.
CATCGTTGCTCGAATCGAGCTGGCCCGGCATCTTCAGCAACGCTTCCAGCAATTCGGTGGAGCCGATTATTTCCTCGTACTCCATGTTCCAGCGCTTGCAAAAGTCGGCGACGCGCATCGCCATCGGCCTGCACGCGTCCAGTTCCTGCTGCGAGAAACCCACCATGGTGAGCTTGCGGTAGTGCCGATACTTCATTTCCACCAGATAGTCGGCGGTTTCCTCATCGTAATCGCGCACGTAGTCCAGATAGTCCTGCAGCGGTTCGTCCTTTGCGTCCAGCCAGCCTCGGGTAAGGTAGTAGGTGTTCGGATTGGCGAAAAAGCGCTGCACGTAGCGCTGGTGCGAGCCGAGGAAAATCGCGACGCAGTCGTGCGTGCGCGGGATGATCAGGGTATGCGGCCCGGACTTCACACCGAGCAGTCCGTTGCCGCACAGGCCGTAACCGACGATGATGGTGCTCGGCTCGGCGACGGCGTCAATCTCCGTCTGCAGCGCCGCGGCGAGCTTTTTCGGCGTGTTGTGCAGCGCGATGTCCATATAGGTCACCGGGCTGTCGGGCGGCAGGAGCTTCTGCAAATGCTCCTGCATGACGCGGCAGGCGATGATGACGGTGGGCTGGGCGCTCATCGCGAGTTTCTCAGGCCGCACCCGCGGAAGCGCGCATGGCGCCCGCCGCCAGCGCACGCTCTGCGCGCAGGCCCGACTCGCTCAGAATATCCGGAATCTGGTGCTCCTGGCGCGTGGCCATGATGTGCACGCCGGCGACGCCGCGCGTCGCGCGGATCGCCTGGATCATTTCGACGCAGATCTTGCGTCCTTCGAGACGCTGGTCTTCTGCCTGCTCCAGGCGGAAGACGACTTCATCGGGGATATGCACGCCGGGCACCTTGCTGCGCAGCCAGCGCGCGGTCTTGGCCGAAGCGACAGGGCCGACACCGATCAGGATGTGGCAGCGCTCGTGCAGGCCTTCGTCGCGCACGCGCTGCATGTACTCTTCGAGCAGCTTGAGATCGAAACAATACTGCGTCTGCACAAACTGCGCCCCGGCCGCGATCTTGCGCGCAAGCCGCATCGGCCGCATGCCGTAGGGCGGCGCGAACGGATTGTCCGCGCCGCCGAGAAACAGCCGCGGCACCGCGCTCAGCTTTCTGCCCGAGAGAAAGCGGCTTTCGTCGCGCATGACGCGCGCCGTCTGCAATAGGGACATGCTGTCGAGGTCGCACACGGGTTTGGCGTCCGGATGATCGCCCACCAGCGTGCTGTCGCCCGTCAGGCAGAGCAAGTTGCGGATGCCGAGAGCCGCCGCCCCGAGTATGTCTCCCTGAATGGCGATGCGGTTGCGGTCGCGACAGGCGATCTGCATCACCGGTTCGAAGCCCGCCTGGCGCAGCAGCGCGGACACGCCCAGGCTGGACATATGGCAGTTGGCGCCGCTGCCGTCGGTGACGTTGATCGCATCCACGCCTTCGCGGAAATAGTCCAGCCGCGTGTACACCTCCGCCGGGTCGGCGGAATCCGGCGGCGAGAACTCGGCGGTGACGGCGAAGGCGCCACTTGCAAGCAACTGCTCGAAACGGCTGTCGGTCGACGTCGCCGGCGCGCCCGAGAGCGGCGCCGGCCCGTGCTCGCCGCGGGCGAGGCGCATCCAGCTCGAGCTGCCGGAGAAGCGCGCGTTCGCCGGCGCGTTGGGCAGGGGCGAGAGCGCGCCTTCGCTCATGAGCTGCATGCCGCGCCAGCCTTCGACCCAGACGCACTGCATGTCCGGATCGACTTCGCAGCCGCCGTCTTCGCGCACGCCGCCGCAGGGGCCGTTGCGCACAGACTTGGGACAGTTCATCGGACAGGACATGCCGTTCTTGGACAGCAGGCACACACCGCACATGCGGCAGTCGAACATCAGACCCTTGAGGTTGCGTTCCAGCGGAATCACGGCGCGTTCGACGCGCGCGAAACCCAGCTTGAGAAACAGTGGCGCCATGGAAGCCATGAACGAGCTGAAGAGCTTGTAGAAGTACTCCAGCGTTCCCGCATGCCGAACCGACCAGTGCCGCAATGCACGCATGTCCTATTCGCCTCCGTTGTTCATGGGCGCGTCCGAAAGCTCGGTGCAGGCCACGAACAGGTCCTGGAAGTCCGCGCGGTTGGACAGCTCGACCACGCGCATCGACTGCGCGAGCTTGTGCGCGCGGCGGCGCTCGCGGCGGTTGAAAAGCGCCATGCGCGCCCCGTCTCCGGCCGCATTGCCTATCGATTCGATGCGCTCCACCGCCATGGGCGGCACAAGACCGATGGCGACAATGTCGCGCGGGTCCAGGTGATTGCCGAAGGTGCCGGCAAGGTAAATGCGGTCGAGTTGCGCCACGCCTTCCTCGCGCAGGAGGATCTCGATGCCTGCGCGCAGCGCGGCCTTGCCCAGTTGAACCGCGCGCACGTCGTGCTGCGTGAACACGATATCGCGGCCGGTTCGGCTGCCCATGCCCGGAACCAGCACGGCTTCGAGCTGGCTTGTCTGCGCCGATGCGCGCAGGCGCGGATGTGTTCCCGCCGGAGCGAAAGCGCCGTCGATACCGACCAGCCCCGCACCCACCAGCGCGGTGACGGTCGAGATCACGCCGGAGCCGCACAACCCCACCGGCCGCCTGTCGCGTTCGTTGTCTCCCGGGATCGCCGCCCAGCGTATATTGCGGCCTTCCTCCACCCAGACGCGTTCGATCGCGCCCGGCGCGGCACGCACGCCGCAGGCGATGTGCGCACCCTCGTACACGGGCCCGGTGGCGCACGACGTGGCCGTCAGGACGCCGTCGCGCGCCAGCACCACCTCGCCGTTGGTGCCGATGTCCACCAGCAGATTGTTGCCCCGGTAGAACTCCGGTCCGCGCGTGAGCACCGCCGACACAGTGTCGCCACCGATGTAACCGGCGGGCATGGGCAGCACGAACACCGGCGCCCTGGGTAAAATGGACAGACCCAGGCTCGCCGCCTCGACCTCCACGCCGTCGGAGAGGACCGGCAGATACGGTCCGCGCCCCAGCGGCGCGGGATTGATGCCGAGCAGGATATGCTGCATGGTCGGGTTGCCCACCACCACCGCATCGGCGATGTCGCTGAGCGCGACACCGGACTCCCGGGCGGCATCCCCGACCATGCGATTGATTTCGTCGACAAGCAGCTTTTGCAGCGCGCCCAGCATGGCGATATCGGTGTGGATGTGGGTCATGCGCGAGATCACGTCTTCGCCATACGCAGCCTGCGGATTGCCCGCAGTGCGCACTGCGGCGATGTCGCCGCGTTCCAGGTTGCACAGGAATACCACGATCGACGTGGTTCCTATATCCACCGCAATGCCATGCAGGGGCCGCGGTTTGCCGCGGGTGAGTTGCAGCACGCGGCGCTTTTCCAGCGTGGCGCTGACCTCCTTGCTGCTGTCGAAATCGGCCTCGCGGGAGTAGTCGGCGAGTGTCGCCAGAGGCAGTTCCACTTTGCCGTGCCCGGCACGTGCAAGCGCGTCGGAGATGCGCCCTGCGAGCGGTCGTAGCGGCTCCGCATAGGCGTCTTCGACCTCGAGCGCCACGCGCGTCACCGTGGGTGCGAGGGCGATGCGGGTCACTGTATACGGCTTTCGCGGCGGGCTCTTCAGTGCCTGGCTCTCGGGGGGGATGGAGACGCTCACCGCGCCGTACACCTGGGCCATGCAAGCGAGACGGAAATTCTTGCCGTCTTGCGCAAGCGGCAGCAGCGCGATTTCCTCCGTGCTCGGCGCCGAAAGTGCGCCCGCGGCGGCGGATTCGACGTTGACCAGGCAGGACCCGCATTTGCCGCGACCGCCGCACACCGACTTGATGCCTGCGCCCGACTTCAGCGCGCCCAGCATCAGGTGGTCTCCCGCCGCCACGTGCGTCCGGCGCGAGTCCGGGAGAAAGGTGACCTCGATGTCGCTGGCTTTGGACTCAAGCTTCGTCATGGCTGTTCGCTTGTGACGTCGGCTGGAGCCGGCAGGCTCAGGACAGTTTGCCTTCCTGGAAGGCTTCGATCAGATTGATGCAGTATTCGTCGCGACCGAACACCGCTTCGGCGCCCAGCAGCGTCGCCATCAGCAGCTGATCCGTGGGGTCGATGATGGCGGCGTCCATGCCGTTGGCAATCGCGCCGGCGAGGAAGGTCCTGTTGACCAGCTTGCGTGCCGGCAGGCCGTGGGAAACGTTGGTCAACCCGCAAATTGTATGTACACCGGGAAAACGCGCCATGATTTCTCGCATGGCGGTGACGGTGGCCAGCGCGGAATTGGAATCCGTGCCGACGGGAAACACCAGCGGATCGACGTAAATGTCGTCCAGTGTCATCCCCCCCTTCACCAGGCGATCGACCAGGCGGATGGCGAGTTCGACCTTTTCCGCGGACGTGGAGGCAGGCACGCCTTCGCCCTGCGCCAGCGCGATCAGTTTCGCGTTGTACTGTCGCGCGAGGGGCAGAATGCTGTCGAAGCGATCCGGTTCCAGGTTGATCGAATTGATCATCGGCCGCTCGCCCTTGATCTTCGGCAGGGCCGCCAAAAGCGCCGCCGGGTCGGCGCTGTCCAGGCACAACGGAAGGTTTGTCTCGCCCTGGGCGATGTCCACCAGCCAGCAAAGCAGTTCGGCTTCGCGCCCGGGAAAAGTCCCGCCGTTGACGTCGATGTAATGCGCGCCGGCCTCGGCCTGGATGCGCACCTCGTTCGCGATGGCCGCGGCATCGAGTTTCTCCAGCGCAGCCCGGATAACCTTGCGCGAGGCATTGACGCGTTCCGCAACTATCAGCATGGTGGTCTTAGAGCCTATTCAAAATGAGGGGATATCCCCCGAGGGGACTTCCTTCGGGGCGCCTCTCCTCATACTCCCCTAGATCGGCCCGTCGCAAAATAAATTTTGCAACGGGTGCTCAGTACTTTCCGTATTTCTTCAGCGCTTTCGACATCGCCCAGACGTTTTCTATCTTGCAGTAGTCGGTCAGGCTGTTGGCGCTGCTGATCATGTAGCCGCCGCCCTTGCCCGCCACCGCGATGCGCTCCTTCACTTCCTTGTCCACTTCTTCCGGAGTTCCCAGCGTAAGGGTGTAGTCGAGGTCAATGTTGCCGATCAGGCACACCTTCGAGCCGTATTCGGCCTTCATCTTGCCGATGTCCATGGCGGCGGGCTGGATCGGATGAATGGCGTTCATGCCGAGTTTCAACAGTCCGGGAAGTATCGGGAAAAGATTGCCGTCGCTGTGGAAAGCCCAGGGCTTCTTCATCGCGTCGGCCACCATTTTCTGGTAGGGAAAGAAGAATTCCTCGTACATCTCCATGTTGACCCAGGGCATCTTGGTGTCGGCGTGGTCGTCGTTGGCCCAGTAGAAATCGAGATCCAGCTTGTTCAGGTTCTCGACCACCTTCACCGACCATTCCGAAAAACGCCGGTGGATTTCCTTCACCAGGTCCGGATCGTCGTACATCATGAGGGAGAAGACGTCCAGGCCCATGCTTTCGATCGCGCTCGCGGTGCCGAGGCGTATGCGTGCGTACACCGCATAGTCCTCGCGATATTTTTCTATCCATTTCGCGATCTGCTCGTAGCGCGCGGGATGGTTCGGATCGGGCAGAAACTCGTCGAACAGCTTGAGCGAATCGCGGTCGCAGAGCAGGCCCTTCTTGACGAAAGTGCGACCACTGGGCTCCACGCCCATTTCTGCGATCCACGGCGGCACGAAGTCGAAGGTGATCTTCTTCGGAAAATAATACGACTCCTTCATCGACTTCGACGTCTGCAACGCCTGGCTGGCGGCGCCGGCCTGGCCCGTCGGGAAATGGTAGCCGAAGCCGTCCATGCCCAGGGCGCGGCACAGTTCGCCCGGGGTGTAATCGGTGCGCCCGCCCATCGCGGTGCAGCGCGGTCATCACTCTTTCTTTTGGCGTCATCTCATCTCCCCTTCTTTCTTGCCCGGCTGGCATTTCAATATGAGGGGACACATCCCCTCATACTCCCCTATTTCGGCCGTCGCCAAATTCATTTGGCAACGGGCAATTGCTATTGAAGCAGCTGGTTGCATTTCTCGACGCAGCCATAGGCGTCCGAGCCGTAGAAATCGGCGCCGATTTCGTCGGCGAATTTTTGCGTGACCGGCGCACCGCCTATGCCCACGCGCACCTGCTTGCGCACGCCCGCCGCGTCCATGATCTGTATGGTCTTGCGCATGCTGTCCATGGTGAGCGTGATGAGCGCGCTCATCAGGACGAACTGAGGCGATTCCTTCTTGATGGCTTCGACAAAGGCCTCCGGACTGACGTCCACACCCAGATCGACCACCTCATACCCGCCGCCTTCGAGCATGATCTTGACGATGTTCTTTCCGATGTCATGGAAGTCTCCCTGCACCGTTCCAACCAACGCCTTGCCTTTCTTCTGGTAACTTCCCTTTGCGAGAAAGGGCTTGAGCATCTGCAACGACTCGCTCATGGCGCGCGCGCCGAGCATCATTTGCGGCAGAAAGTACTCGCCGGTCGAATACTTTTCCCCGACCACCGACATCGCGGGGATCAGCCCTTCCATCATGATCTGCTTGGCATCGATGCCTTCCGCCAGCGCGCGCTTCACCTCGTCCATGACTTCGACGCGCTTGCCTTTGATGCACTTTTCCTTGATCGATTCGAGTACGCTAGCCATCGCATTTCTCCTCCGGGGTACCTGCCCCGCCGCCAAGTTGGACACAATCACCGATACATCCAGGGTAATATATCAGTGATATATGAGAAGTGCCTTTGATCTGGATCAAAGACGGCGCAGCCCGCGCCCTTCTACGCGTCGAATTTGACGCCCATCTCCACGGCGCGGCGCTCCGCCGCAATCACGGTATTGCAAAGCAGCATGGCGATGGTCATGGGGCCGACGCTGCAGCGCCGCACCGTAGTCCACGTCCCCGACCAGCTTTCCGTCAGCGCCGCGGTTGATGCCGACGTCGATCACCACCGCGCCCGCCTTGACCATCTCCCCTCCGATCGCCTGCGGCCTGCCGATGGCGCAAATAAGAACGTCGGCGCGCCGGGCGTGCTGTGCCAGGTCCCGGGTCTGGGAGTTGCACATCGTGACCGTGGCGCCCGCCTGCATCAGCAGCAGCGAGATCGGCTTGCCCACGATGTTGCTGCGGCCGATCACAACGGCCTCCTTGCCGCGCAGATCGAGCCCGGTGGTCTTCAGCATTTCCATGATGCCCGCCGGCGTGCATGGCAGATAGCGCGGATGCCCGGTAAGCAGGTTGCCGAGGTTGCCCGGGTGCAGGCCATCGGCGTCCTTCTCAGGGGCAATACGTTCAATCACCGGATTGGTCGGAAGATGGGGCGGCAGCGGCAACTGCACGAGAATGCCGTGCACCGCCGGATCGGCGTTGAGCCGGTCGATTAGGGTGAGCACGGTCGCCAGAGAACTGTCCGCGTCCAGGATGTGCTCCTCGGAACGGATGCCTGTCTCGTGACAGCCTTTGATCTTGTTGCGTACGTATACCTGCGATGCCGGATTGTCGCCCACCATGACCACGGCTAGCCCCGGCGCGATGCCAAGTGCGTTGAGGCGGTCCGTGCGCAGCTTGCATTCGGCGCGCAGCTTCTGCGCCAGTTGTTTGCCATCGATGATCAGTGCAGTCATTTTTGCCCTCGGGTATGAGTATGAGAGAGTCGTAGATAAGACAATCGAAGCCGGCGGCAGTCGACGCGGCACGCCGTGAAAAGGTCGCGCCAGTCTAACCTTTCGTTCTTCCATGTTCAATTCCTGCACGCCTACACGACTGGATGAGCAATTGATATACTGCTTGGATATCAGATGCACGACGGTAGATGTACGACAGACACTCAGGAGGAACTCAACTTGGCACAGGCAGGCGCAAACGCGGAACGCAAGAAACGCACGATCCAGGAAATCCGCGATTCCAAGACCAGCGGCGAGAAGATGGTGTACATGTCGGTACCCGACTACACCGCGGCCAAGTGGGCCGAGACGGCCGGGGTCGACGTCGCCGTGGTCGGCGACAGCCTGGCGATGATCGCGCACGGCCACCCGAACACCATCCCGGCCACCATGGACATGATGGTGATGCATGCCGCCGCCATCCGCCGCGGCGCGCCCGCCACCTTCGTCCTCGGATGCATGCCCTACCAGAGCTACAACACCGTCGAGCGCGCCCTCACCAACGCCACGCGCTTCATGCAGGATGCCGGCAGCGACGCGGTCAAGCCACAGGGCGGGAAGTCGCAGGCGCACATCCTCAAGGCGCTGGTGGACGCGGGCATCCCCACCGCTTCGCACATCGGCCTTACGCCGCATACCGTGGCCATGTTCGGCGGCTTCAGGATCCAGGGCAAGACCGCGGCGACGGCGATGAAGATACTCGAGGATGCGCTCGCCATCCAGGACGCCGGCTGCTTCATGCTCGAATTCGAGGCGGTACCCGCCAAGATTGCGGCGGTGATCTCGAAACAGCTCGAAATTCCCACGATAGGCATAGGCGCGGGCGTGGGCACCGACGGGCAGATTCTCCTGTGCCACGACCTGCTCGGCGTGTTCACCGACTTCAAGCCCAAATTCACCAAGCGCTACGCCAACCTGACCGAAGTGGCGGTGAGCGGCATCAAGGCTTACATCGCCGACGTCAAGGGAGGCACGTTTCCGGACGACGACCACAGCTACGGCGTGGATGAAAAGGAATACGAAAAATTTCTCAACCTGGTCGAAAAGCGCAAACACCAGTGAAACCGCGCAAGTCCGTCCGCAAAAAGGCGCCCGGTACTGCAGCCGAGCCCGGCCAGTCCCTGACCGAGCGCGCCTACGGCCATCTGGAGGAGATGATCGTCACGCTGCAGCTGCCCCCGGGCAGCGCGGTGTCGGAGACGCTCCTGTCGCAGCGCCTGGGCATCGGACGCACGCCCATCCGCGAAGCCCTGCAGCGCCTGGCGCGGGAGCGCTTGGTGACCATCTTGCCGCGGCGCGGCATCATCGTTTCCGAAATCAACGTCAAGACCCAGCTGCGGCTGCTCGAGGCCCGGCGGGAAGTCGAGCGCCTGGTGGCGAAGAGCGCCGCCAGGCGTGCAACCCCGGAAGAGCGCGAGCAATTTCTCGAGCTTGCGCGCCGCTTCGAGAAGAGCGCCAAGACCAACGACGACGTGTCGTTCATGCGCGTGGACCGTGAATTCAACGAACTTTCGGTGGCCGCGGCGCGAAACGAGTTCGCCGCCGGTGCCATGAGCCTGATGCACTCGCTCTCACGGCGCTTCTGGTACATCCATTACAAGCAGGCAGCCGACATGCCGCTCACGGCCAAGCTGCACGCGGACATTGCGCGCAGCATCGGCGCCGGAGACGAAGCGGCGGCCGGCAAGTTGATGGACAAGTTGCTCGACACGGTCGCCAAGTTCACTCGCGACACGGTGACAACCGATTTCTAGCAATGCGCCCGCCTGCAAGTTGAAACAGCCAACGGAGAATGGACATGGCCGATATCACCCCACTGCGCCGATTCGTTCAGGAGATGACAGGCGCGGTGGAAAAGTTCGGCGACGACGAGCCGGCAATGCTGCGCGAAGGAAAGAAGCTGCTCGCCGGGCTCATCAGGAACGATGACTGGCTCCCGGAAAAATTCGCCCGCCCCCACCCGGACACCTATCGCCAGTATCTGCTCTACTGCGATCCGCTGGAGCGCTTTTCGTTGGTGAGTTTCGTCTGGGGTGCTGGGCAGACCACGCCGATCCACGATCACACGGTCTGGGGCCTGGTCGGCGTGTTGCGCGGCGCCGAGAAGTGCGAGGAGTTCGAGCGCCCGGGTGACGGACAGCCCATGCGCAAGACCGGGGAGCACCTGATCGAACCGGGCGGTATCGATGCGGTATCGCCCACTGTGGGCGATATCCATACGGTATCCAATGCCCTCGCCGACCGCCCTTCGATCAGCATCCACGTCTACGGCGCCAACATCGGCGCGGTTCGGCGCCACGTCTATATTCCAGAAACCGGCGAAATCAAGTCATTTGTCTCCGGCTATTCCAGCCGCGTCATTCCCAATTTGTGGGACCGCTCGGTAGAGGCGCGCGAACACGAGGGAACTGCTCGGTGAACTCAGGCCGCGGCAGCGGCGCAATCCGCATCGGACATCCGCATCCCGCGGCAATCGCGCTTGATAAATGCGTGCGGCGCATGTAGTATCGCTAGATATACGTCTGATATATCAGGCTCCCGGCGGTGGAGCCGAGCCATGGAGGAACTGCACATGATGTCTGAACGCCAGCGGAAGTTTCGCGAAGAATACCAGGCTCAGATCCATCCGCTTTACAACGGGCTGGTCCATATCGGCGTGATCTACGTGGTAGGGCTCTGCGTGATCGCTTGGTGCGTTTCGCGCATGCAGGGCGCATCCTGGGAGTGGCTGCTGGTGGTGCCGGTGTTCTTCGTGTCCAACCTGTTCGAATGGTACATGCACAAGTACGTCATGCATCGCCTGATCGACGTTTGGGCGCTGCGCGCGATTTACGACCGGCACACGCGGCAGCATCACCAGTACTTCACGGACGGGGTGATGACTGTGGATTCGACACGCGAGTTCCGCATTATTTTCTTTCCCTGGCGCGCTCTGTTCACCTTCATCGCGATCGGCATACCGTTCGCGCTGCTGCTTGCATGGGCGGTGAATCCCAATGCCGGCTACATCCTCCTGGTCACCATGGTGGGCCAATATCTGATCTACGAAACCTTTCATTACTGCTGCCACGTGCACGAAAACTGGTTCGTGCGCAACATGCCTTTCGTCAACACCATCCGCCGCCACCATACTGCACACCACAACCAGGGCATCATGATGGACATCAACATGAACCTGACCTTCCCCATCGCCGACTACGTGATGGGGACCAGCGACCTCGATCGCGGCTTGATTGGACATGTATTCAACGGCTACAGCGAGAAGCATATCAAGACGGAACTGCGGGACGCGATTGCACGGCATAGCTCAAGAGAACAAGAACCGCGCCTGCAGCAGGCGGCCTGAGCATCAAACATTCATCACGAGGAGGAGTAATGGACAAGAACCGCAGAAAGGTACTGAAAGCACTAGGCAGCGCGGGCGCCATCGCCGCGGCGGCACCACTCAGTTTTCCCGCAATTGCCCAAAACCGGCCGCTGCGCGTCGGCATCATCGCGCCAAAAGCCGGAATTGCCGGAACCATAGGTGAATGCGGCCTGCGCGGCACGCAGTTTGCCGTGGAGAAGATCAATGCCGCTGGCGGCATCGCGGGCCGCAAAGTCGAACTGGTCATCGAGGAAGAGACCAATCCCAAGGATTCAATCGAAAGACTGCGAAAATTGGTACTGCAGGACAAGGTCGATTGCGTGCAGGGACTGGTGTCCTCAGGCGTGAGCCTGGCCATGGGCCCAGCCGCCGAAGAAATGAAAGCTCTTACCATCTACTGGGACGGCACCACGCAGGACGGCGTCAAGGAAACCATGCCCAATCCGCGCTACGTCTTCCGCAGCACGGACAACGAGTGCGAAGCCGTGATGGCCTCGTTGCTGGCGATCAAGCACTGGAAGGGAAAGTTCGCCACTATCGCCGGCATCAATCCGGATTATTCCTACGGCCGGAACAATTTCGCCGCCTTCCAGGCGCTGCTGAAGAAATTCGGCGTACAGTTCCGCGTCGTGGCCGATCAATGGCCGAAAGTCGGCACGCTCGATCTGACCTCGCATGTGGCGGCGCTGAAAGCGGCCAAGCCCGATCTGATCTTCTCCTCGCTCCTGTTCGCCGATCTGCCGGTGTTCATGAAGACTGCCCACGGCGCGGGTTTGATGGAAGGCACAAAGTTCGTCTTCCCGGCGGCGGGCTTCCAGCACACAGCGCTGAAAAAGGAATTCACCCCGGAAGGCATGATCTTCGGCCACAACACCCTTTACTTCGACCTGAAGACGGCCAGTCCGCTGCAACGCGAGTTCGTGCAGATGTACGAATCGCGCTACAAGGACTACCCGCACTGGGAAGCAGATCGCGCGTACTTCGCCATGCAGGTCTATCGCGCCGGGGTCGAAGCGGCATACAAGGCGAAAAATGCCTGGCCCGGCACCGAGGACGTCATCAATGCGATGGAAGGCATCAAGGTAGAGTCCCTGGGCGGGCCGGCACACATGCGCAAAGACCACGTTCCAGAAGAGACGTTCTACCAGGGACTGACCACCCATAACAACAAGTACGATTTCCCGACCCTGGGCACGGTGGACACCATGTACTCCACGCAGTTGCAAAAGCCCAGGGCGTCGGACGACTTCTGGAAATGGATCGAAACGGCGGAGATAAAGCTTTAGGCCGAATCAACCAATCGCGGTAGCGGGCGGGTTCCCCTCCGGGGTCCGCCCGCCTCTCGGTTTTCACACCGGAACAAACAATTGACCTCGTTCTTCGACGTCCTGCTCGGCGGCATTTTCCATGCGTCGGTGCTGTTTCTCGTGGCGGCGGGCCTGCAACTCGTTTTCGGGGTGCAGAAAATCGTCAATCTCGCATGTGGTTCGTTTTATGCGCTGGGCGCCTACTTCGGCGTCAGCGCCGTAGGCTGGGCGGTGAAAGCCGGCATGCCGCCCAGCCTGTTTCTGCCGGTGCTGTTGCTCGCCGGCGTCGCCATGGCAGCGATCGGCCCTTTCATAGAGTTGCTGCTGCGCACGGTGTACAAGCGCGACGAGAGCTTCCAGCTTCTGCTCACATTTTCGCTGCTGCTGATATTCCAGGACGTGCTGCGCTTTTTCTGGGGTGCCAACCCGCAGCAGATGGGCAACCTCTCCATGGCCTATGGCAAGTTGACGCTGGGCAGCGTGTCCTTCCCCACCTATAACGTGCTGGTCATCCTCGCGAGCATCGCCATCGCCGCCGGTATCGGCTGGTTCCTGCAGCGCACCCGCTACGGGCGGATTTTGCGCGCCACCGCCGAAAACCGCGACATGAGCGCCGCTCTGGGCGTGGACGTGCGCTGGGTGTATTCGACCGTGTTCACCCTCGGCACCCTGCTGGGGACGGTCGGCGGCGCGCTGGTAGTGCCGACCGCGGCCGCCTCTCTCGACATGTCGGTGGAACTGGTGGTCGAAGCTTTCGCCGTGGTGGTGATCGGGGGTCTGGGCAGCATGCGCGGTGCGCTTGCCGGCGCATTGATCGTCGGTCTGATGCGCGCGGCGGCGATTACGTTCTACGCAGAACTGGAAATGCTGTCGATCTATCTGGTGGTGATCCTGGTGCTGCTGCTGCGGCCGGCGGGCCTTTTTGGAAAGCCGCAAGAATGAAGCGCAACCTGGTGCTTGGCGTCCTGCTCGTTGCGCTGCTGATATTGCCGCGTCTGGCGTCACCGTACTACACGACACTGGTGCTGCCGGCATTCGCCTATGGCATTGCGCTGCTCGGCCTGAACCTTCTATTCGGCTACACCGGGCTGCTCTCATTCGGCCACGCAATGTTCGTAGGCATAGGCGCCTATGCCACGGCGGTGATGACCAGCAAACTCGGCATCAGGAGCCTGGAAGTAGTATTGCTCACCGCCGGCATTTCCGCCACCGCCATCGCCATCCCGGTCGGGCTGCTTTCGGTGCGCTACGTGCGCATCTTCTTCGGCATGCTCACCCTCGCCTTCGGCATGCTGTTCCATTCCTTCCTCTTCAAGTTCTACGACATCACCGGCGGTGACAGCGGGATACGCGTGGTGCGCCCGACCCTGCTCGGCATGGAGCACGCCGAACTGGACAAGACCTCCTACCTCATCGGGCCTTATTATTATTACTGTCTCGTGCTATTGATCGCCGCAGGGTTCGTCATGTGGCGCATCGTGCACTCGCCCTTCGGCTTGCACCTGCGTGCCTTGCGCGAGAATCCGCGCAAAGCCGAATATCTCGGGGTCTCGGTGCACCGTTTCCGCCTCGGCGCCTTCCTGATTTCGGCATTCTATTGCGGCATCGGCGGCGCCCTCCTGGCAATACCCACGGGCCTTGCCGACCCGGAACTCGCGTACTGGACGCACTCGGGCCACATGATATTCATGATGCTGCTAGGCGGCTTCGCCAACTTTTTCGGCCCGATACTCGGCGCATTCAGCTTTATCCTCCTGCAAGACCAGTTGATGTCGGCAACGCAGTACTGGCGCTTTTTCATGGGTGTCGTGCTACTGCTGATGGTGATACTGTTCCCACGCGGCCTGATGGGGCTGGCAACCGACCTGAGTGCACGCCTGTTTTCGCGGAAATCCGGATCATGACCGCGCTGATCCAGACTTACGCCGTCTCCAAAGCATACGAAACCTTCGTTGCCTTGAGCGACGTCTCGCTCAAGGTGGAGTCGGGCGAACTCGTGTCCATAGTCGGACCCAACGGCGCGGGCAAGACGACTTTGGTCAATGTTCTGACCGGACTGCTGCACCCTACCTCCGGACGGGTCGAATTCAAGGGCCATGACATCGCGGGCATCGGGCCGGTGCGCCTGTCGAAGCTCGGCATGGCGCGTGCGTTTCAGTTGGTCCACATATTTCCGGCTCTGACCGTGGCCGAAACCATAGCCACCGCCGTCGTATCCCAAACCGAAAAGAGCCTCAGCCTGTTTGCGAGCCTTTCAGGCGACGCAGCGATACGGGACCGCGTGCGTGAGGTCGCGTCCATATTCGGCCTGGAAGGCAAGTTGGAAAGCGAGGCGCGCCTGCTTTCCCAGGGCGAAAAGAAGCTGCTCGATATCGCCAGCGCCTTCGCGCTGGTACCTGAAGTGATACTGCTGGACGAACCGACCAGCGGAGTATCGACCGGAGACAAGCACGGCATCATGAGGACCCTGGTCGACGCGGCGAAAAAGGCGGGTGTCAAAGCGATCATCCTGATTGAACACGACATGGACCTGGTAGCAGAATATTCGAGCCGCATAGTCGCCCTGCAGGAAGGGCGCGTGCTGGCCGACCTTCCGCCCAAGGAGTTTTTTGCCGATGCGGACATCGTCGCCGCCATCGTCGGCAAGAAGCCGCAGGGAATCTAAATGCTGGCCATTCACGATCTCGTCGTCGATATCCAGAGCAGCCGCATTCTGCGCGGAATATCACTGACGGTAGACGCCGGTGAACTGGTGTGCCTCATTGGCCGAAATGGCGCCGGCAAGAGCACCAGTTTCCGCACCATAATGGGATTCCTGCGGCCGGTGTCGGGAAACATCGAGTATCTCGGAAAGCAGATCGGCGGTATGCGCACTGACCGCATCGCGCAGCTTGGCGTCGGCTACGCGCCGGAAGAAAGCGAGGTCTATGGCGACCTCAGCGTAGCGGAAAACATCGAATTGCCGACATGGACGCGCCGAAGTTCCCGGCCGGCCCAGGAGCGCATTGCACTCGCATATCAGATTTTTCCGAAGCTGAAGCAATATGCGTCGCGCGGGGGAATGCAACTCTCCGGCGGCGAACGCAAGATGGTGTCCATCGCGCGCGCGCTTGCGCTTGATCCGGAACTGTTGCTCCTCGACGAACCATTCGAAGGCCTGTCTCCGGCGATTATTCCCACCATCAGCGAAGGCGTGGCCTCGATCCGCAAACTTGGCCACGGCATTCTGATGGCGGAGTCCAATATCCACCATATTCCGGATTACGCCGATCGCTTGTACGTCCTCGAGCGGGGAGAGATCATTTTCGCCGGCACACCAGGCGCCGCCAAGGCGGATCCGGCGGTGATGCGCGTTATCAGTGGCGCTGCCTGACCAGGCGAACCGGGCGCCGGCTGGCAACCTGCATTCATGTTGATTCACATCAAATAGGCAACTCATATGTTGCTGATATGTTTCGCAGCATCACGCGGTGAGTTCGCCTGACCACGACCACGCGATCCAGACTGCTATCAAGGAGAAACCATGTCGACCCACAAGCAAAGAATTCTGGCGGCACTGAAGGGGGAGATGCCGGACACCCTCCCCTACGTGCCGCGCATCGACCTCTGGTACAACGCGAATCTCGCGTTCGATACCCTGCCCAAGCAGCATCGCGGACGGACGCAGGATGAAATTTCGCGCGCCCAGGGCTGGGCGCTGCACAAGATCGTGCCCGAATTCCTGCAGTTGGACCACCCGGATGACAGCCTGCACCGCGCGCTCGGCATCTACCGTCTGAAGGAGATGGTGTTCGACTACAAATTCGCGCCGTCGATCGACATCGAGGTAAAGCGCGAAGGCGACTACACCACCGTGATTTACCATACGCCGGTGGGCAGCGTCAGCACCAAGACCATGTACTCGGACGAAATGCGCCGCTCCGGCGCTTCGATCACCTGGATCGAGGAGCACGTGATCAAGCGGCCCGAGGACTACAAGGTGGTGGGCTACCTGTTCGAGAACATCACGCTGGTGCCGAGTTTCGAGCGCTTTCGCGCCTGGCAGAAATACGTCGGCGATGACGGGGTTCCCGGGACCATGATCGGGCTGGCATGCTCGCCCATGCACCACATCCAGAAGGAATTCCTCGACGCCACCGATTTCTATTTCCACTACAACGACTGCCAGAAGGAAATGCGCGCCCTGGCCGACAGCATGGGGCACTTCTTCGAGCAGGGGCTGAGCATCATCGCCGACTCCCCGGCCGAACTGGTGCTGTGGGGCGCGAACGTGGACGACATGATCACCTACCCGGAATATTTCGAGAAGGAGATCACGCCCTGGATCCGCAAGGCATCGGCCAGGCTGGGCGAAAACGGCAAAGTCGCGGTGGTGCACTGCGACGGCGAAAACTTCGGCCTGATGGATCTGATCCGCGATTCGGGGATGAACGTCGCCGAAGCCATCTGCCCGTTTCCCATGACCAAGGTGACGATCGAGGAGTATTACCGCCGCTGGAGCGACAAGCTCACCATCTTCGGCGGCATACCCTCGAACCTGTTGCTGGCGGAATCGGCCACGGACGAGGACTTCGAGGCGTACCTCGACCATCTATTCAAGGCGATCGCGCCGGGGAAGCGCTTCGTCCTCGGCATCGCCGACACCACTCCGCCCAATGCAGTGTTCGAGCGCCTGATCCGCATAGGCGAACGTGTGGAGAAGGAAGCCAGGCTTCCGCTCACAGCCGGTGCCGCGCGGCCCGTAAGCGCGGCTCAACTTGAACATGCCAAAGTCCAGGTCGCGCCCGCCGCAGTGGCTGCAGAGGATTACAAGCAGGTGCAGGAGGACGTAAACAAAGGCAGGCACAAGGAGATCGCGGCGCACGTGCAGGCCCTGCTCGACAAAGGACTGGTGGCCAAGGACATCCTCGATCGCGGCATGCTCGACACCATGCAGGCCATCGGCGTCAGGTTCGGCACCGGCGAATTGTTCATTCCGCAGGTGCTGCTGTCGGCGCGGGCGATGAACGAAGGCCTGAAAGTGCTGGAGCCGCATCTGGCCGCGGCCAGAAACGAAGTGACGGGCAAGGCGCTGGTCGGCACCGTGCGCGGCGATTTTCACGACATCGGCAAGAACATGGTGGTCACCATGCTGCGCGGCGTGGGATTCGAGGTGAAAGACCTTGGAATCAACCTGGCGCCTGAAGCTTTCGTCAAGGGCGTGCAGGAATACAAGCCGGATATCGTCGGCCTGTCGGCGCTGCTGACCACGACCATGGCCGAGATGGGCAAAGTCATTGAGGCGCTGAAGGCAAACGGCCTGCGCGATCAGGTGAAAGTGATCGTGGGCGGGGCCGCAGTCAACGAGAAGTTCGCGCACGATATCGGTGCCGACGGCTACGCGGGCGACGCCGGCGAGGCGGTGGAGGTCGCCAAGCGGCTGATGAAGCGCTGATCCGGGTAGCGCAGCTTCAGCGCATGGCTTCAGATTTTGCAGCCACAGCTTGAAAAGGCCGCAATGGGCGAGTACGATTGCCAGACATATAGTTGATATATCACCAACCGTCAGCGAACCGTGCCACATAAGAGCATCGGGCAGGCGGCGACCGGATTGAACGTCATTTCATCATCAGGAGGGGAAGCATGGAAAAGCGCGATTTTCTGAAGATTGGCGCCGCAGCTGCGGCGCTGGCGGTTCCTGCCGCGGCCAACGCGCAGGGCGCGACATACAACTGGAAGATGGCCACCGGCTGGCCGGGCGGCCCATTGATGGAGCTGGGCTCCAAGGCGTTTGCAGAAAGAATGGAGTTCTTCTCCGGCGGCCGCATCAAGATCCAGGTCTTTCCGGGCGGCGCGCTGGGCAACGCCCTGAAAGTTCCGGAAACGGTGAAAAACGGAGTCGCCGAACTGGGCCATACCTGGATGGGCTACGACTGGGGCAAGGACCCGACCGCAGTGCTGTTCGGAGGCTACGCCGGATCCTTCGACACCGAGCGCATGCTGCACTGGATCTACGAGGGCGGCGGTGCAGAGTTGGAGCGCCAGTTCCGCGAAGAAACCGAGGGCATCATTTCGTTTCCGCTGTTCATCCGCACGGCCGAGGCCTTTCTGCATTCGCGCAAACCCGTCAAGACTCTGGCCGACCTGAAGGGCCTGAAGATACGCACGGCAGGAGCCTGGCTGGAAATGGCCAAGGACCTGGGCGCGGCGCCGGTGACCACCGCCGGCGGCGACGTCTATCCGATGCTCGAACGCGGCGCCATCGACGCGACGGAATGGGGCACATTGTATGAAAACATCTCCATGGGGTTCCACAAGATCGCGAAATACATTATTTACCCCGGTGTGCACCAACCCACCGCTCCGTTCGAGTTGTGCATCAACAAGGAAGCATGGGCGAAGCTGTCGGCCTCGGACAAGAAGCTATTCGAGCTGGTGGCCAAGCTGGTGACCTTCGAGAGCTGGCTCAGGATCGGACAGGAAGACGCCAAGGCGCTGGACTTCTACAGGAAGGCCGGCAATACCATCATCGAACTCGACCCCGAGGTGCAGTACGCCGGGCGCAAGATCGGCCTGGACTGGGCCGAGAAACAGGCGAAAGACACGACCCATCCCTGGTTCGCCAAGGTATTCAAGAGCCAGAAGGACTTCGACCTGCTGTGGAAAGGCGCGGAACATTGGCGCACGGTCAAGGTGAAAGAGTAGCCAAGCGGAACAAGAACGCCGGGGCGCGCAAGCGCCCCGTTCTTTTGCGAAAACCACCGGGGAGAATTGCGCGATGAACGCGCTCATAAGAAGCATAGAACGCATTACCGGAAGCGTCGGCATCATCGCCTCCCTTGCCCTCGTGCCGCTGGTACTCGCCACCTGCTACGAAGTCTTCGCCCGCTACCTCATGGGGGCGCCTACCATCTGGGCCTACGAAATCGGCTACATGCTGACCGGCTCTCACTTCCTGCTCGCCATGGCCTTTACACTGCAGGCGGGAGAGCATATCCGCATCGACATATTCAGCGGCAAGTTCGCGCCGCGCACCCGCGCCGTGATCGACCTGCTCGGCTACTGCGTCACCCTGCCACTGATGCTGTGGCTGACCTACGCCCTGTTCCAGCACCTCGCCACCGGCTACCTGCGCAACGAACACAGCGGCCAGTCCGCGATGAACCTGCCGGTATGGCCGTTTCGCATCGTGTTCCTGATTGCGTTCACCCTGCTCGCGCTGCAGATCTTCGCCGAGGTGATCAAGACCGCGCGCAAGTTCAGGGACAGGAGCAACTGATGGATTATCTCCCGTTCTTCATGCTTCCGGTGGCGTTCACTCTGATGTTCCTGGGCATCCAGGTCGCTTTTTCCATGATGATCACCGCCGTGCTGTTCGGCCTGGTGATCTTCGGCAATCACGTCATCTTCCAGTTCATCGAGAAAATCGAGGACATCTCCTCCAATTTCGTGTTTGCCGCGGTGCCCCTGTTCGTGTTCATGGGCGCGATGCTGGAGAAATCGGGCATCGCCGACAAGCTGTTCGAGGCGATCCACATCTGGACCCGGCGCCTGCCCGGCGGCCTCTCGCTCGCCACGATCACCATGTGCATCATTTTCGCCGCCTCCAGCGGCGTCATCGGCGCGACCGAATCCGTGGTGGGCCTGCTCACGATTCCGATCATGCTGCGCTACAAATATGACAAGGCGCTGATCTCGGGCTGCATCACTGCCGGCGGTTCGCTCGGCACCATTATCCCGCCCTCGGTGGTGGCGGTGGTCATGGGGCCGCTCGCCAACGTGTCGGTGGGCGACCTGCTCTACGGCATGGTTTTTCCCGGCCTGATCATGGCCGGGCTGTATCTGATCTACATCTTCACGCTGTGCACCCTCTATCCCGAGAAGGGTCCGCGCATCCTGCCCGAGCCCGGCGACCCGACGTTCAGTGAGAAATTGTGGATCAGCACGCGCAATCTGGTGCCGCCGCTGTTCATGATTTTCGCCGTGCTCGGCTCCATCCTGCTCGGCTGGGCTTCGCCCACCGAGGCCGCGGCGATCGGGGCGCTGGCCTCTGTAGGCCTGACCATGCTCTACGGTCGCTTCAACTTCAGCGGGCTGTACGAGGCGCTGATCAAGACTGTCAAGATCACCACCATGATCATGACCGTGCTGCTGGCCGGGACGCTGTTCACCGGCGTATTCATCGGCGGCGGCGGGATCAACACTGCCAACATGCTGATTCGCGAGATGCATCTGACGCCCTGGATGCTGCTGTCGCTGATGATGTTCATCATTTTCATCGCGGGCTTCTTCCTCGACTGGATTTCGATCGTGCTGATCTTCGTGCCGTTGTTTACGCCGCTGATTACCGCGGCCGGATTCGATCCCGTGTGGTTCTGCATTCTGTTCCTGATCATGATCCAGACATCGTATTTGACGCCGCCGATGGCGCCGGCGATCTTTTACCTGCGCGCCGTAGCGCCTGAAGAAATCACCATGGGCCACATGTACCGTGGCGTCGTGCCTTTCATCGCGCTGCAATGCGTGACCCTGGTGATCGCCATGATCTTCCCGGCACTGGTGACTTGGCTGCCTAGTGTGATGCTGAACTTCAAATAGGGTGAACCACAAATAGCGCCATGCGTCCGTCGGACCAAAAGTTCTGGCGGGCGATGAAGGTGCAAACTGCAGAAGGAGATATCCCGATGACACCGGAACAGATACTTGACATCCCGCCGCGCGTCCTGACCCAGGCGCAGCGCGAGTCCTATTTCTCCGACGGCTATATCCTGCTGGAGAAGATCATAGGCGACGACTGGATCAAGAAGTTGCGCGACGCCACCGAAGAAATGGTGGAGCGCAGCCGCGAGGTGACCAAGTCGGACACGATCTTCGACCTGGAACCCGACCACCGGCCGGACAACCCCCGCCTGCGGCGGGTGTCCAATCCAGCGCAGCACCATCCGGTGTTCTGGGAATACTGCACCAAATCGGTCATGCCGGACGCGGTCGCCGACCTGGTCGGCCCGGACGTCAAATTTCACCACTCCAAGCTCAATTTCAAATGGAAAAAGGGCGGTGAGGAGGTCAAATGGCATTACGACATTTCGTTCTGGCCGCACACCAATTATTCGCCGCTAACGATCGGAACCCTGATTTACGATTGCGGCATGGACCAGGGTCCGCTCGGGGTGATGCCCAGGAGCCACTTGGTCGAACCGCTTCCCAGCCAGTACGACGACAAGGGCAACTGGGTGGGCTGCCTGAGCGGCGGCGACCTCGCGAAACTTGACATGCGCAAGGTTGTGTATCTCACGGGTCCGGCCGGTTCTCTGACGCTGCACAACTGCCGCACCCTCCACGGATCGCCACGCAATGACTCCGATCTTGGTCGCCCGCTGCTGCTGTACACACTGACTTCCGGCGACGCCTTCCCCTATACCGGCAACCCGATCAAACCCAAACACGATCAGCAGATCATTCGCGGCAAACGAGCAAGTTTTGCGCAAATCGATCCACGACCGTGCGAGATTCCGCCGGACTGGTCGGGCGGCTATACGTCGATATTTTCGCTGCAGCAGGAAGAGGACGCCGCAGCGGCACGAGGCAGCGCCGGAGCGACGATGTAGCGCGGATGCAACGCTCGCAGAATCAATGCAGCAGCCCCGCTTAACGCGTCAGCACCTTAACAAGGACGAGGAGTAACACGATATGCACACCCACAAGAGCCGCATGCTGGCGGCGTTCCGCGGCGAAGAAGTCGACCGTCTGCCCTATGTGCCGCGGCTGGACCTGTGGTATCTCGCAAACTCGGTATCCGGCACGCTGCCCAAGCAGCACGCCGGGAAAGCGCAGAATGAAATCGCCCGCGCCGAAGGCTGGACCGTGTATTTTCGCTTCGCCGACAACATCCTGGACCCCGAAGTACAGAAAATGTACCTGCACCGCGGCATCGGACTGTTCAGCACCCGGGACACGCTCTACGACTGGGTCATGCCGCGCGACGTGGAAGTCAAGGTGCAGAGCGAGGGCGGCCGCATCCGCGTTGAGTATCACACCCCTGTGGGAACGATCGATTCGACCATGTTCTACGACGAATCATCCCAGCGCTTGGGCATCACCAGCCCCATGATCGTCGATCATGTGATCAAGACGCCGGATGATTACGCCGCGGTCGGCTACCTGTACGAGCACATGGACATCGTGCCCAACTTCGAGCGCTTCGAGCGCTGGGTGCGCGAGGAGATGCGCGACGACGGCGTGGCGGTGGCACAGGGCTTCATGGGCGCCTCGCCGGTGCACCAGATCCAGCGCGACCTGCTCGATCCGACCCAGTTCTATTTCCACTACACCGACCACAACGCGAAAATGCTGGAACTGGCGGGAAAAATGGAGCATCTGTTCGACAAGATGCTGCAGATCCTGTGCAAATCGCCCGCGGAAGTGATCTGGTGGGGTGCCAATTACGACGACATGCTGACCTACGCCCCCTACTTCGAAAAGGAAATAACGCCCTGGATCCGCAAGGCGGCGAAGCAGCTGGGCGCGGTGGGCAAACTGGTCATGTGCCATACCGACGGCGAGAACGAGGGCTTGATGGACCTGATCCGCGACTCGGGCATGCATATCGCCGAATCGATCTGCCCCACCCCCATGACCAAGATCTCGCTGGCGGAGTACTACCGGCGCTGGAGCGGTCATCTCACGCTTTGCGGCGGCATTCCCTCGACCATCCTGCTGCCGGGAACCAGCGAGGCCGATTTCGAGGCCTACATGGACGAATTGTTCAAGGCGGTGGCCCCAGGCAATCGCATGCTGGTGGGCATCGCCGACCAGGTCCCGCCAGACGCCGTGTTCTCCCGGCTGCAGCGCATCGGCGAGCGCGTCGAGCGCGAGGGTCGGCTGCCGCTCGCCGCAGGCGCAGCCCGCCCGGTCGCCGCCGCAGCCGCTTCGGCCAAGCCCAAGCCCGCGGCGACAGCAGCCGAACTGAAGCCCGAGGACGTCTTCGCGCAGGTTCGGCTGGACGTTTCCAAGGGCAAGCACAAGGAAATCAAAGCGCATGTGCAGGCGCTCCTCGACAGCGGCATCAAAGCTGAAGCAATACTGGAGGACGGACTGATCGCGGCCATCAGCGCGGTCGGCAGGCGCATGGCCACGGGCGAGGCGTTCATTCCCGAGGTGCTGCTGGCGGCGCGCGCCATGACCGCGGCGGTGGAGGTATTGGAAACGCGGCTGGCCGCGGGGGGGGAAAGACAGGGCGGCAAGGTGTTGATCGGCACGGTCAAAGGCGACATGCACGACATCGGCAAGAATCTCGTGGTGACACTGCTCCGCGGCGTAGGTCACGAAGTGCGCGATCTGGGCATCAACGTCTCGCGCGAAGCCTTTTGCGACGCCGTCGCCGAGTTCAAACCAGACGTCCTAGGACTGTCCGCATTGCTGACCACTACCATGGTCGAAATGCGCGAGGTCATCAAGGCTCTGGAAGCGCGCAATCTGCGCGACAGTTGCAAGGTCATCGTGGGCGGAGCGGCGATCACGGATGAATACGCGCAGCAGATCGGTGCTGATGGTTTTGCCGTCAGCGCGCCCGATACGGTGGGACTGGTAAAGCAGCTTGTCGCCGCATCGGCTGCCGCCAGGGCCTGAAACAGAGCGATTTCCTAGGACGACCAGAATGGCTTCAGTCAGCATCGAAGGCGCGCAAAAGCAATTTGGCCGGACCCGGGTCATCCGCGGCATCAGCATCGAGATCGACGACGGCGAATTTTGCGTGCTGGTCGGCCCTTCCGGTTGCGGCAAATCGACCTTACTACGCATGATTGCAGGTCTGGAGGAGATATCCGGCGGAAACATCCGGATCGGCGGCAATGTCGTGAACGACATGCCGCCGAAGGAGCGCGACATTGCCATGGTGTTCCAGAATTACGCCCTGTATCCGCACATGACCGTGCATGACAACATGGCGTTTTCGCTGGAACTGGCAAAGCGCGAGAAGGCATTCATAGAAGAGCGCGTGAACAAGGCCGCCGACATCCTCGGACTGAACGACCTCTTGCAGCGCTTTCCCCGGCAGCTTTCCGGCGGGCAACGCCAGCGCGTGGCCATGGGGCGGGCGATCGTGCGCGATCCCCAGGTGTTCTTGTTCGACGAACCGCTGTCCAATCTGGACGCCAACCTGCGCGTCCAAATGCGCACCGAAATCAAAGCGCTGCACCAGCGACTGAAGACCACCTCAATCTACGTCACCCACGACCAGATCGAGGCGATGACCATGGCCGACAAGATCGTGGTGCTGCGGGACGGCATTGTCGAGCAGATCGGCGCCCCGCTGGAGATCTACGACCACCCGGCCAATCAGTTCGCGATGAACTTCCTGCCGGGCACGCTGCGGCGGCGCGATGGGGCCGCACGGGTGGATTTCGATGGCGGCATTTCCTTGCCCGCTCCAGCCAATTCGACAGGAGAGGACGGCCAGAAAGTCTTCTATGGGACGCGGCCCGAGCACATCGAACTCGCCACCGGGACCGATGGAGTGCCGGCCGAGGTCCTTGTGGTCGAACCGACCGGCGCCAACACCGAGGTATTTTCCACCATCGCCGGCGTCGAAATCATTGCCGTCTTCCAGGAACGGCATGAATTCAAACCGGGCCTGGCAATCCGGCTGAAGCCGGACGCGAATCGCGCCCACCTGTTCGACGCCGGCAGCGGCGCCCGGCTGGCCGCGTGATCCACGGTTACTATCACACCATCGACTCCTAGCGCATTCGGAGCCCACACGTTGCCAAGACCTTCCAACCGCAGCCTTCTGGACCGTTTCAACAACAGCGCAGACGCGCTGGGGCTGATATTCATGCTGCCCGCAGCTTCGATACTTCTGGTGTTCCTGACCTACCCGCTCGGCCTCGGACTGTGGCTGGGTTTGACCGATACCAAGATAGGACGTCCGGGCGTATTCATCGGTCTTGCGAACTACGAATCGCTGTTCAAGGACAGCGTGTTCTGGATGTCCGTCTTCAACACCATGGGCTATACCGCGGTCGCGAGCGTGTTCAAATTCATGCTCGGATTGATACTCGCCCTGCTGCTCAACCAGAATATCGCGCTCAAGTCCTTCATGCGCGCAATCCTGCTGCTGCCATGGATCGTGCCGACGACGCTGTCCGCGATCGCGTTCTGGTGGATGTACGACAGCCAGTTCTCCATCATTTCATGGGCGCTGATGAAAGCCGGGCTGATCAGCACCAACATCGATTTTCTCGGCAACAGCTGGAACGCGCGCCTGTCGGTGGTTGCGGCCAACATCTGGCGCGGCATCCCCTTCGTCGCGATCTCCCTGCTGGCGGGCCTGCAGACGATTTCGCCGTCGCTCTACGAAGCCGCGACCATAGACGGCGCCACCCGCTGGCAGAACTTCAGATACATCACCTATCCCCTGCTCACGCCCATCATCGCCATCGTCATGACCTTCTCGGTGCTGTTTACCTTCACCGATTTCCAGCTCATCTACGTGATCACGCGCGGCGGGCCGGTGAACGCGACACACCTGATGGCGACGCTGTCGTTTCAGCGCGCGATACCTGGCGGGCAATTGGCCGAAGGCGCGGCCATCGCCATGGCGATGGTGCCGTTTCTCGTCGCGGCGATCCTGATCAGCTTTTTCGGACTGCAGCGCCGCGCCTGGCAGCAGGGAAGCAAGGACTGATGAAATGACACAAGCGCCAAAGGCTCCTGATTCCGCGGAAAAGCTGTATTCCGAAGGCGGCATGGACTATTTGATGACGCGGCAGCGCAAGTTCGTCACCGTGTACCTGCCTCTCGCGGTGTTCACCTTCGTCCTGCTGTTCCCGTTCTACTGGATGACCGTCACTACGTTCAAGAGCAACGACGACATCTACGATTACGAAAAGAACAACCCGTTCTGGGTCTGGAATCCGACGCTGCACAACATCAAGAAACTGCTGTTCGACACCTCCTATCCGGAGTGGCTGTGGAACACGCTGCTGGTCTCCATGATTTCGACCTTCATCTCGCTCTTCGCCAGCGTGCTCGCTGCCTATGCGGTCGAGCGCCTGCGCTTCACCGGCAGCCGCTGGGTCGGATTGAGCGTCTACGCCGCCTACCTCGTGCCGCCTTCCATTCTGTTCATTCCCCTGGCGACCATGGTGTACAAACTGGGGCTGTTCGATTCCCGCTGGGCGCTGATTCTCACCTACCCCACGTTCCTGATCCCGTTCTGTACCTGGCTGCTGATGGGGTACTTCAAATCGATCCCGTTCGAACTGGAAGAGTGCGCGCTGATCGACGGCGCGACCCGGCTGCAGATCCTGTGGAAGATCGTGCTGCCGCTGGCGGTGCCGGGGCTGATCTCGGCTGGCATTTTCGCTTTTACGCTGTCCTGG
Source organism: Pseudomonadota bacterium (assembly GCA_026399375.1). Classification (GTDB taxonomy): domain Bacteria; phylum Pseudomonadota; class Gammaproteobacteria; order Burkholderiales; family SG8-39; genus 2-12-FULL-64-23. The sequence continues at coordinate 18,052 of JAPLRD010000220.1, read as the reverse complement.
AACGAATTCATTTACGCACTGACATTCGTTTCGTCGTCGGAGAACAAGACGGTTCCCGTCGGCGTCCTGACCGAGCTCGTCGACGGCGACGTCTATCATTGGGGCTCTCTCATGGCGGGCGCCCTGTTCGGCTCGCTGCCGGTGGCGGTGCTGTATTCGTTCTTCGTGGAATATTACGTTTCCGGCATGACGGGAGCCGTAAAGGAGTAGTCCGGAACCACTTTCCTGTATCTTTGTCGTATCGTTCTAGGCCCACTGCACAGATTGGAGATGCCTATTCCCATGCTAACCAGAAATGAAATTGACAAGTACAACGACGAAGGCGCACTCGTGGTCGAAGGCGTGCTCGACGATGTCACGCGCCAGCACATGAAGAACGTGCTTGCCGATCTGGTCGAACGCTCGCGCAGTGTGAAGATCCATGACAAGGTCTATGACCTCGAACCGGGCCACAGCAGCGAAGACCCGCGTGTACGCCGCATCAAGGCGCCGCATATGGTGCATCCGGTATTCGCCGACTTCATGCGCTCGCCCAAGCTGCTGGGCATTTTGCTGAACCTGCTGGGGGAAAACGTGCGCCTGCACGGCGCCAAGCTCAACCTGAAGTCTCCGGGCTTCGGCTCGCCGGTGGAGTGGCACCAGGACTGGCCGTTCTATCCGCACACCAACGACGACCTGCTTGCGGTCGGCGTCATGCTCGACGACACCACAGTTGAAAACGGCGCGCTTTATATCGTTCCCGGCTCGCACAAAGGTCCGACTTACGATCACCACGGTGCCGACGGCCGCTTTTGCGGCGCCATGGATTTCGCCGCGTCAGGCCTGCGCTTCGAGGATGCCGTGCCCTGTGTGGGACCGGCCGGATCATGCTCGTTTCATCATGTCCGCACGGTGCACGGCTCGGCGCAAAACCATTCGAAGCGGCCGCGAGGCCTGCTGCTGTATGAAATGGCCGCGGCGGACGCGTTTCCGCTGATGGGCATTCCCGATTACGAGGATTTCAAGAAACGCCTGCTCTGCGGCAAGGAAACCATCGTTCCGCGCATAGTCGACTGCCCGGTGCGCATGCCGCTGCCGCCGGCGCTGAACCAGGGTTCGATTTACGAGAACCAGACGGCTTCGGCAAAGCGTTTTTTCGAAGCCAGCGAAGTCGCCAAGTAGACCGTTGTTCAACCAGAGGAGATTGAGATGACCGATCAGACCAGGAGGAGAATAGTCGGCGGGATGAGTGCGCTGGCCACCATGGGGCCGATGTTCTGGATCAAGAGTGCGAACGCTCAAACCAGTTTCAAGCCGGAAAAAGGCGCCAAGTTGCGTGTATTGCGCTGGAAGCGGTTCGTGCAGGCCGACGAAGACATGTGGATGGTCAATACCAAGAAATTTTCCGAGAAATACGGCATCGAAGTGCGCACGGATCACGAGAACTGGGAAGACGTGCGTCCCAAGGCGGCGGTTGCAGCCAACGTAGGCGCGGGACCCGACATCATTGTCGGCTGGCTGGACGATCCGCATCTGTATCCGGAAAAATTGGTCGATATTACCGATCTGGCCGACTATCTCGGGAACAAGTACGGCGGCTGGTTTCCGACGGCACGCACCTACGGCACGACGGCGAAGGGCCGCTGGATAGGCCTGCCGCTGGGCGCAAGCGGCGCCCTGCTCACCTATCGCATATCCTGGGTGAAGGAAGCGGGGTTCGACAAGTTTCCGACCAACTTCGACGACTACCTCAAGCTGTGCCAGGCGCTGCAAAAGAACGGCCATCCCGCCGGCTTTGCGCTGTCGCACGCGACCGGTGATTCCGAAACATGGATGCATAACGTTCTCTGGGGCTTCGGCGGCAAGCTCGTGGACGAAAAGAACCAGGTCGTGATCAACAGCCCGGAGACGATCAAGGCGATCGAGTACATGCAGCAGTTGTCCAAGACCTTCATCGAAGGCGTAGCCGGCTGGAGCGGCGTGGCCAACAATAATGCCTTCCTCGAAGGCAAGATCAGCCTGACCTCGAACGGCATTTCGATCTACTACGCGGCCAAGACCTCGACCGATCCGGCGAAGAAGGCTGTGGCGGCGGACATGGACCATGCGCCCATGATCGTGGGGCCGATCGGCCGGCCGACCGAGCTGCATCTGCTGTCGCAGGCAATGGTGTTCAAGTACAGCAAGTATCCCAATGCGGCGAAAGAGTTCCTGCGCTTCATGTGGGAGCGCGAGCAATACGAACCCTGGCAGGCGGCGTCCATGGGCTATATCAGCCACCCGCTCAAGGCCTACGACAACAACAAGTTCTGGAACGACGATCCGAAATACGCGCCGTTCAAGGGTGTGGTCGCGCGCATGCAGCCGCATGGCTACGGCGGCAGCCTGGGCTACGCGTCGGCGGCCTGTCTCGCGGACTGGATCGTGGTCGACATGTTCGCCTCGGCCTGCGTCGGCCAGAAAAGCGCCAAGGAAGCGGCCGCCGAAGCGGAGAAGCGTGCCAAGCGTTACTACAGCTGAGATTCAAGATCCGAAGCAAAGAAACGGCGCGGTTTCCGCGCCGTTTTCTTGGAACCAAACGAGGGGATACCTCCCCTCGTGCTCCCCTATATCTGCCGTAACAAAATACATTTTGTTACGGACTACTGTTACTGCAGCTTCCGTCCCGTCGCCTGTTCCAGCCGGGCGATTTCTTCCGGCTTCATCGAATAGCTGTGCTCTGCGTCGGGAAACTGTCCGCTGCGAACCTCTGCAGCGTACGTCTTCAAGGCATCCACCGCGATCTGGGAAATGTTGGCGTAGCGCTTGGTGAATTTGGGTTTGAACTGGTCGAACACACCCAACAGGTCGAAGGCGAGCAGCAGCTGGCCGCAGCTTGCGGGGCCGGCACCGATGCCGAAGGTGAAAATGTCCACCGCCGCGTCCACCGCCTTGGCCACGGGTGCCGGCACCGCCTCGATTTCGAAACCGATGCAGCCCGCTTCCTGGATGGCTTTGGCGTCGTCGATGATTTTGAGCGCTTCCTCCGCCGTCTTGCCCTGCAGCTTGAAGCCGCCGTACTGGTGCACGAAATGCGGGCACATGCCGACGTGACTCATCACCGGCACGCCGGCGTCGGCGATGGCCTTCAGGATGGGAAACTTGTCGCGCCCGCCCTGGATCTTGACGCAGTCCACGCCCCCCTCCTTCATGAAGCGCAGCGCATTCATCACCGCAATGTCCGGATTCGGATAGCTGCCGTAAGGCATGGCGACGAGGTTGAATGTGTTGGGCGCGCCGCGGCGCACCGCCTGGCAGTGCTGGATCATCATGTCCACCGTCACCGGCAGGGTATTGGAAAAGCCGTAACTCACCATGCCCAGGCTGTCGCCTATGCCGAGGATGTCCAGCCCGGCGCGCTCCGCCCATACCGCAGACGGATAGTCCGGAATCGAGGCCATGACCAGCTTGCGACCGGATTTCTTCGCTTCCTTCAGATCCGGCACGGTCAGTTTCTTGCGTTCTTCGGTCACTTCTGCCCCTCCCATATACGTAATGCGCTTTCAGGCGCGGAATTCCTGCTTGTCGGTACCCTGGTATAACGCCTTCACCTGGCGCCCCACTGCGTCCGCGTGCGCGGCCAGCGCCGCCGGGTCGAGGTCTGCCTTGGGGCGAGGCTCGTCGTCGAAATTGTGGTACTTGTCGACGCCGCGCACCAGCATCGCCGAGTCGCGCACCTTGGTCTGGCGCACATAGGTGGGAATATAGCGGATGGCCATGCCGATGCGCCGGTCGTTGCTGCGATTGGCGTCGGAGCCGTGCACCAATTTGATGTGGTGCAGCGAAATTTCACCCGCCCGCAGGGGAATGCCGACGGCCTTGGATTTATCCACTTCGACCGCGATCTCCTGGCCGCGCGAGAGCAGGTTGTCCTTGTGGAAGGTGTCCACATGCGGCAGCTGGTCGACCTTCTGGCTGCCCGGGATGAACTGCATGTAGCCGTTTTCCGGCGTGACATCGCTCAAGGCCACCCACGCGGTAATGACGTCATCCGGATCCAGGCCCCAGTAGGTCGAATCCTGGTGCCAGGAGACGAAGCCGGGGCTGTGTGCTTCCTTGATGAAGAAATTGCTGGTCCAGCACAGGATATCCGGACCGATCACGTCCTCGACCGCATCGAGGATCTTCGGGTGGTGCACCAGCTCGTCGGCCCAGGTGAAAAGCAGATGCATCTTGTGGCGCCAGTTGCCCTGCAGCGGCGCCCCTGTCCCTGCCTCGTGCTCCTCGAGGCAGCGGCGGTAGCGCGCCGCCTCGTCCCGGCTCATCACCGCCGTCGGGAAAAAGTAGCCGTCGTGGTTGTACTGTTCGACCGCTGCGGCTGAAAGCAGTTTCGGCATGTGTCGCTCCCCCCTTCTTCTGTCTGTGCAGCCCGCGGCACGCGCCCGCGCTTGCGTTGGAAAAACCTTAGTGATATGTTGGTCAAATACGACTGACATATCATCGGAGGTCGCCGCCGCGCTGTCAACCGTTCCCTGCGCGGATGAGCACACAATCGAGCGGTCAAAAAAAGGGGGATTGAACATGAGCGTAGAACGTCGCAAGTTTTTAACCGGCGCAGCGGCAGCCGCCGGCGCCGCCAGCCTTGGTTTTCCCGCAATCGTCAAGTCGCAGCAGGCGATCAAGTGGAAAGCGCAGTCGATGTGGAGTTCGGCCGAGATCACCTACAAGGCCTTCGAGGACCTGTGCGCGCGCATCGGCAAGGCGAGCCACGGGCGGCTGGAAATACAGCCGTTCGCGGCGGGCGCGGTGGTCGGCGTGTTCGAGACGCTGGACGCGGTGCAGGCGGGTGCGCTGCAGGTACAGTCCACCGCTCCGGTGTATTTCACCGGCAAGGATGCCGGTTTCGCCGTGATCGGCGACCTCGCCTTCGGCTACCAGCATCCGTGGCAGGCGGAAGCCTGGTACTACCACAAGGGCGGCCTGGAAATGCTGCGCGAGGCCTACGCGCGTTTCAACGCCTATTGCGTCGGCATGTCCTGGTGGGGGCTGGAATCCATCGTGTCGAAAAAACCGATCCGCAGCATGGCGGATTTCAAAGGCGTCAAGGTGCGCTCGCCGCAGGGTATCAACGCGGAAATCCTGACCAAGATGGGCGGCTCCATCGTCGTCATCCCCGGTGGCGAAGTCTATTCGGCGCTGGATAAGGGCGTGGTCGACGCCGCCGACTGGGCGACGATGTCCATGAACCAGCGCATGGGTTTCCACGAAGTAGCCAAGTTCCCGGTGATGTTCACCCACTCCATGCCGGCGCAGGATTTCACCGTCAACATGGCGGCCTGGCGCTCCCTGCCCGATGACCTGAAACAGATCGTTTCCAGCTGCGTGCGCGAATGGACCTGGGACCAGATCCAGCGCGTCGCGGTCGAAGACGTGAAGGTGATCGCCGAACTCAAGCAAAAGGGCATCAACCAGATCACCTGGAGCCCGGAGGAGTTGCGCAAGGTGCGCGATCTCGCCCACAACACCTGGACCGACTGGTCGAAGAAATCCGCTTTCGCCAAGAAAGCGTTCGACTCTCAAACCGCATGGCTGCGTGATCTCGGCCTGATTGCATGAGCCGGGGAGAAGAGCCTGCGGGGGGGCAGGCTCGCTCCTCCCCCTCCGCTGCGTCGCGCTTTTGCGATGCCATCGACGGGATCAATGAATGGCTGGGCCTCGCCTGGGGCTACGCCATCCTGATCGTCACGGTCGCGGTCATCTATGAGGTGATCGCGCGCACGACCTTCGATAGCCCGACCACCTGGAGCAACGAAACGGTGATCTACGTTTCGGCGGTCGCCTACCTCCTGGGCGGAGCCTACGCGCACCAGCATAACCGCCACGTTCGCATCGACTTGATCTACGAGCGTCTGAGTGCCAGGAACCGCCTGCGCATTGACCTGTTCACCTCGCTGTTTTTCTTTCTGTATGTAGGCGCCCTGGTCTATGTCGGCGGCCTGATGGCCTGGGATTCGATCTCGCAGGGCGAGACCACGGGCACGCCCTGGAATCCGCTGATATGGCCGGTGAAGCTGGCGATTCCCGTTGCCGGCGTGCTCCTGGTTTTCCAGGGCGTCGCCAACCTGCTGCGCGAATCGGGTTACGCGGAGCGCAAGGCATGAGCATCACGCTGCTGTCGGTGCTGTTCGTCGTCTGTTTCATCATCATCCTGCTCGCAGGCCTGCCGCTCGCCTTCGCCACCGGCGCGGTCGCCGTGGTGTTTACGCTGTTTCTCTTCGGCGAACCCGGCCTGACGCTGATCGTCAGCCGCATTTTCACGTTGATGGGAAACTACGTCCTCGTATCGGTGCCGCTGTTCATATTCATGGCCTGCATCCTGGAGCGGGCGGGCATCGCGGAGGCGATCTTCAACACCGTGCACGTCTGGGCCGGCACCATGCGCGGCGGACTCGCTGTTGCGGTGATCATCTCCTGCGCACTGATGGCGGCGATGGTGGGCGTGATCGGCGCCGAGATCGTCACCATGGGTGTGGTCGCGCTGCCGGCCATGCTGAACCGCGGCTATAAGAAAGACTTGGCGCTGGGCTGCATCTGCGCCGGCGGCGGACTCGCCACACTGATACCACCGAGCGTGGTATTCATCATGTGGGGCCTGACGGCGGGCGTGTCGATAGGCCAGCTCTATATGGCGGGCGTGCTGCCCGGATTGCTGCTGGCGGGCTTGTACATCATCTACATTGTCATACGCTGCAAGCTGCAGCCGGAAATCGCGCCACCCGCGACGGCGGAGGAACTGGCGATTCCGCTGTCGGCAAAGTTGGCGTTGCTGCGCGACCTGGCCCTGCCCACGTTCGTCGCCTTCAGCGTTCTCGGCTCGCTCTATCTCGGCTGGGCCACGCCTACCGAAGCCGCAGGCGTGGGTGTGATCGGCGCCATGATAGCGGCGGCGGTCAACCGGCGCCTCAGTTGGGCCAACATCAAAATCGCGGTGGCCGACACTACCAAGGTCACGGTGATGCTCTACTGGCTGTTCTTCGGATCCTCGGCCCTGATTGGTGTCTATACGCTGGCCGGCGGGACGCGGCTGATTCAGGACACCATGACCAGCCTGCCGGTCGGCCCGATGGGCGTGCTGATCATCATCCAGCTCATCTGGATCGTGCTCGGCTGTTTCATCGACTGGATCGGTATCCTGTTTCTGACCGCGCCGATATTCGTTCCCGTGGCATCGGCCCTGGGTTTCGATCTGGTATGGCTGGGCGTGCTGTTCTGCATGAACATGCAGATCTCCTACATTTCGCCGCCTTTCGGACCCGCGGCGTTCTATCTGAAGGGCGTCGTGCCCAAGGATATTTCCCTCAACGACATTTTCGCTTCGATCTGGCCCTATCTGTTCCTGCAGTTCTTCGCGCTGGGACTGGTGATCGCGTTTCCGCAGATCGCGCTCTGGCTGCCGGGCACGATGGCGAAGTAAGCGAAGCCGGCCGTGGGTCGTACTTCACGCCTTTCGGGAGGCACGGCGTCCGGCGAACGGCATCAGGTTGGCACGAAGGACGGTGATGGACAGGAACGATATAGAGCAGTCTCTTCGGAACGCGGGGCTCACCCCGCGCGGTGCGTTTCACCCCGAAGCCGGCGACGGCGTACCGCCGCTGGCGCAGGACATTCCGGCGCGCACCGTCTACCTCGCAGGCAATGCCGGTCCGCATATGTGGCGTGCTTTCGACGCCGCGCGTACCGGCAGACCGATGATCCTGGACGAATGGTCGGTGCAGGTTCTGAGCCCTCTTGCAGCGCAGTTCGGTGCACGGGCGGTTTTCCCTTTCGAGCGCCCTTACCTGCCGTTTCAGCGCTGGGCCATGCGCGCCGAACCCTGCCATCCATCGCCTCTGGGGCTGCTGATTCACCCGGATTATGGCGTGTGGCATGGATATCGGGGGGCGTTGCTGTTTGCCGAAGATATCGAATTGCCGCAAGCCGACGGCAGGGCAAACCCCTGCGCCAGTTGCGCCGACCGGCCGTGCCTGAGCGCATGCCCGGTGGGTGCGTTCGATGGCAAAGCCTACGATGTCCCTGCCTGCGCACGGCACCTCGCCGGAAATCCGGAGCCTGCTTGCATGGATATCGGCTGTCTCGCGCGCCATGCCTGCCCCGTCGGCCGGGATTACCGCTATGCGCCGGTCCAGGCGCGCTTTCACATGACGTCCTTCTTGCGCAATCATCACCCAAATAACGCGGGAGGCGTTGCGCCTCCCGCTTGAACGGATTGCGACTCTGCAGCCGGCAAACTTCCCGCTTCTACTGAGTGCCCGGCTAATCGCAGACGGCAGCGACACGCATCGTCGCGCGCTTACGCGGTGGTATTGATCCTTACCGTTCCTGCCGGAGCGCTATCGTTCGCTCCGCCGCCTGCTCCCATGGAGGCGGCGGGCGGATTGTACGCACCCTGCAAACCGATTGCATTGCGCTGATGCCCTGCGGCCGCGGCCTGCATTTCATCCAGCATCTTCTTCAGAGCGTCCTGCGCCGACCCAAGGTCGCCTGACTGCAATGCCTTGCCGATTGCCGCCAGATCCATGCCGAGTTTGTCGGGCGGCTTACCGCCACCGCCCTGCAGCGCGCCGGAACTGCCGGGAGGCTGGAAACCCTGCATCAACTGCTGCAGCGTGGAAACAGCGCTCTTGGCGCCGGATAAATCTCCCGACTTGAGTGCGCTGGCGAGGTTCTGGAAATCCTGGCGTATCTGCCTGATGCTGCCCTGCGTGCCACCGGGTTGTTGGGTGCTGAAACTCGGGGAAATCGGCGAGATGGACATACTGCCCTCCTGTTGCGTCGAAACGGCAAACACAGTTCCGCGTAGATCGGCTGACCCATACGGAACTATTGCCGATACCAAGGTATTCTCACAGCTTGGCGATAAGCCGATGCCGCAAACAGGGGCGTTTAGAGGTCGCTTATCCGGATTTCAGCAGCGTGTCCCGCCCGCATTGCGTGCATTCAGAGGATGGATTGAGACCTCATTTGAACGTCGAGTTGTGGCCGGTTGTTACCTGCAACACCTGCGGCCCACTGGCATCCCGGCAGGGGTCGGCTTACCCAAGGTGCCTGCTGCTCAACCCGACACACTACGGACGCCCGCGCTGGCGTCTTTCCCCCCCATTCCAACACCACAGAAGGCAAGCGAATGATTGAACCTGCCTTGGCTCTACGCTAGACTGAAGACTCTCACAGGATCTGGATCAAGATTCAACACAGGTCATGGCCGATCAAAGAAACCCAAAAAGGAACAATCGATGAACAGGCGAGATTTTGTTGTCGCTGCAGCAGGCGCCGCAGCACTCGCGCCGCTGGCCGGCTGGGCGCAAGACGCATATCCATCCAAACCGGTGAAGTTGATCGTGCCGTTCCCGCCGGGGGGCCCGACCGACATCATGGGGCGCACCGCGGCGAAAGCGCTGTCGGACAAACTCGGCCAGCAATTTGTCGTCGAAAACCGTTCTGGGGCCGGCGGCAACATAGGCACCGACGCGGTTGCCAAGGCGCCCGCGGACGGCTACACGATCGGCCTCTCCGCGGTCAGCAGCCTGGCGATAGGCCCGTATATCTACACGAAGATCCCATTCTCGGTCGAAAAGGATCTGGCGCCGATCTCACTCGTCGGGATCACGCCATGCGCGCTCGTCGCCAACCCGGGAGCGCCATTCAGCGATCTTGGCGGCATGGTGGCCTACGCGAAGGCCAATCCGGGCAAGCTGAACTATGCGACTTCTGGAGTTGGGTCCAGCAACCACCTCGCCGCGGAACTTCTGCAGGCCACTGCGGGGATCACGCTGACCCACGTGCCGTACAAGGGGTCGAGCCAGATCGTTCCCGATCTGCTGTCGGGAACAGTGCTGATGAGCATGGAGAGTTCGCTTGCAACCACGCTGCAGCACATCAAACAGGGAAGACTCAAGGGGATCGCGATTACCTCGGCCAAGCGTTCGCGCCATCTTCCCGAGTTGCCCACAGTCGCGGAGTCGGGCTACCCGGGCTTCTCGGTAGAGACGTGGTTCGGCTTGATCGCGCCCGCGGGAACGCCACGCGCCATCATCGACAAGATCTACGCGACGTGGCGTGATGCCGCGATGCTGCCCGCTACAATCAGCACTTTTGATGGCATCTCCGCCGACCTGCGGGTCACGACGCCGCAACAGTTTGCGGAATTCATCGGATCGGAGAACGTCCGCTGGGGCGATCTGATCCGCAAACTTGGCATCAAGGTCGATTGAAGCATAGACTTCGTTGAATCCCCTTGCCGCCTTTGCACGGCGGGTTGCCATTCGCCGTTCGCGCCGCACGGCGCCGTTCTAACGCCAGCCTGCGACCCGCGCCCGGAATGAGTGCTTCAGACCGGTAGCGGTTGCTGCGTCAACGCTCGTACTGCCAATAATCCTGCCCCAACCCTCCACGAAAAAGTCTGAGCTTTATTGCATCACCCTTGCGTATTCGATCCCAAGTTGCATGATCAATCGGCAGCGAAACGATGCTACTGGAATTCATTGGTGAGGTCACATAGACGCGGTAGGAATGGCTTCCATTTTTCGATGTGGTGGTGTACTTGCTGTTGATGTACCCAAGAACCATCCTTTCGGTTCTTGACGCGCTTGCCATGTTGATGTTCAAGAACATATCCGCGCCGATGACGAACAGCATCAGGGCATACAAAATCGAAGCCCAGATGCGTTTCTTTCCCCCTGAGGCCCTGCCTTCCTGGCTAGTCCATACCGCTCCGAGAAGGGCAATGAGGCAGATAACAGCGTACGCAGCCCAATTCATGCTGGAGGTATCTGGC
>JAPLRD010000220.1:6653-7246 GCA_026399375.1 Pseudomonadota bacterium | reverse complement strand
GAAACCGGAAATAAGGCCGGCAAATGTCAAAAGCTCGGCTCCTGACAACGGAAAACTCATGCGGTCGTAATGTTCCTTTGTCCAGTCGAGCCATCCGGCCTTTACCGCTCCCATTAGCACCAACAGGGAAAAGAGCGGCTCCAGTGCAAAGATATAGTCGAGAGTCGATGCATGTTCTAGCCGATCGTTTGGATCGTTGAAAACCATAGAATATGCCAGCAGGAAAAACGTGCCGCACACCACGATCACGTTGATGACCACCTTACATGCGGTGGGTGTTTCCGATGTTGAGGATGGTAGCAAACTGGGCATGGACTGACGGGTTGCTTGTAGGCGTAGATCTCGCCACTGACTCTACGCTCAAGCCCGGGAGATCGCGCTACGGCAGACTCGACCCTACCTGATCACAGCCACCGTGTTTCGCTTCACCAAGTCCCAGTCGATTTCATAGCCCAGTCCCGGTTTCTGCGGCGCATGCACCAGGCCCTGGCTGTCAACTTCGATGTCCTCGACCAGGCCGTACTTGTTGGCCCCATTGGCCGGAAACACCTCGTAGTAGTCGCAGTTATTGATGGCCATGGTGACGTGAAGAT
>JAPLRD010000220.1:0-6602 GCA_026399375.1 Pseudomonadota bacterium | reverse complement strand
GGCCATATGCGCAACCTTCATGAGCGGGGTGATGCCGCCGGTGACCATGACATCGCCGCGCAGCATATCGGTGGCGCCTTGCGTTATCCATGTGGCCATGCCGTGGAATCCGCCCGGCACGTATTCCAGGGACAGCAGGGGGATGTCGAGCTTCTGATGCAGTTTCACGTAGCCGTAGATGTCGTATTCGGCAAGCGGATCCTCATACCAGAAGTATTTCAGTTCCTCGATGGCCCGGCCCACGCGCAGGGCTTCTTCGTAGTTGTAGGCCCACATGGCGTCCAGCATCAGCACCATTTCATCGCCCACCGCCTCGCGCACTGCGCGACAGATCCGCACATCCTCCCTGGGAACGCCGTGGGGGTGGATCTTGTATGCAGGCCACCCCATGGATTTGAAGCGCATTGCCTCCTCGGCATAGGCCTCTGGCGTAGGCAGGTGCGCCGAACTCGCATAGGCCGGCACGCTGTGGCGGCAGGTTCCGAGCAGACGATGCACGGGCAGATTGGCCACTTTGCCCGCCAGGTCCCACAGCGCCACATCCACCGCTCCGATGGTGCGCACGTGCACGTAGCGATTGTGCCGCCACATGTCCGCCCAAAGCGCGCCCGTGTCCAGCGGGTTGCGGCCAAGCAGAGTGGGCTTCAACCATTCCACCAACGGCCCGCAGAACACATCGGCGCTTTCCCGCGACGATCCCAGAAAACAGTGGCCCTCGATGCCTTCGTCTGTGTGAACAGTGACGACACCCAGGCGCCGCTCACCGCCGAAGGTCATCTTGGCAGTCGTCCACGCCGGGGTATCCCACTTGAATATCGTGACGCTGAGATCGGTGATCTTCATGTTCTGCTCCTCGATGATGGCAGACTTGACAATTTGGCTACCTGCGTCGCATTCTATCCTCGGAAAATACATAAGGCCATAACACCGCCACGACTGACCAGGGGGATCACATGAAAATCAGGACATCGGTATATTCGCTGACCGTGGCCATTTGTACATGCGCAGCCATCTCCGCCAACGCCGGCGCGCAGCAGGCCTATCCGAACAGAGCGATCCGAATCGTCAGTCCCTACACCGCCGGTGGAAGCAGCGGCAACCAGGCTCGCCTGCTGGCGCGCAAGCTGAATGAGAGCTGGGGACAGCCGGTTATCGTGGACGATCGCCCCGGCGGCAACACGATCATCGGCTCGGAATTCGTCGCAAAGGCGGCGCCAGACGGTTACACCCTGCTCTGGCAAACCAGCGCGCACATAAGCAACCCGCACCTGTTTCGCACGCCGTACGACGCGATCAAGGACTTCGCGCCGGTCGCGACGTTTTCGAGCACAGAACAACTGCTGGTGCTCCATCCCTCGGTGCCGGCCGAGAACCTGCAGCAATTCATCGCCCTGGCAAAATCCAAACCGGGGTCGCTCAACTACGCATCGAGCGGAATCGGCAGCATACCCCATCTGAGCGCCGAATTGTTCAGCAATATGACCGGCGCGAAAATCCAGCATGTGCCGTACAAAGGCGTCAGCCAAGCTACCACCGATCTCATTGCAGGTCAGGTACAACTCGCGTTCCAGAGCACCGTTTCCGCAATTCAATTCGTCCAGAGCGGGAAACTCAAGGCACTGGCCGTCTCGGGTGACAAGCGCCTGTCAGCCTTGCCCGATGTACCGACATTCGCCCAGGCCGGTTTGACGGGCTTTGATGCGAGATTCTGGTTTGGAATATTTGCACCGGCGGGCACGCCCAGGGAAATCGTCGACAAGCTTTCGGCCGAGGTTGCCAGGGTGCTGGCCATGCCCGATGTCAAAGCCTACTTGGCTGCCCAAGGACTCGATCCGTTTGTCACCACGCCGGACCAGTACGCAACCGTGCTAAAAATGGATTCGGAGAAGTACGAAAAGCTCATCAAGGCCAACGACATCAAAGCTGAATGATGCTTGGCGCATGGAAAGGGGGGCAAGAGAGGCCGCCCCCTCACAAGGGGTGCAGATGATTCAATGCGACGTCCATGATGTCGAAATTGCGCATGCGCGTCTTCCCGGGTATGCCGGTGGTGCGGCGGTTGAACATCAGCGGGACGCTTTGCTCGGAGATGCCTCCGTGGGAGCGCAGGGGTGTGTCCAACCCGGACAAATCGTGGCGCGCTTTGCTCGTACCAAGAACCACGTGCTTTTCGGAGACGATCACGATATCGCCCAGCCTGTCCGGCGGCAGTTCGAAGCGCGCGCTGGCGTCTGCGTTCGAGATCGCCATCTGGACACCCTCCACGGTGGACAGGCGCTTGATGACTTCGGCCATGTCCGCGTGTGGGGGCAAGTACGCCGTGGCGTAGGAACCGAGCGCGCCATGATGAACCACGTAGGGATCGGTTATTGGCAGGATAACGCGCGCCACGCCCTGCCCCATCCACTCGTCCAGCAGGTCCTGCAGATAGATCGCGTTCGGCTGCCCATCAGCGCCGAATTTGTCGTTCATGCCGTGGTCGGCGGTCAGCGCAATCGTCGCCCCCAGCGCATCGAGCCGCGCAAGGTAGGCGTCCATCATCGCGTAAAAGGCATTTGCCGCGGCAGTCCCCGGTGCCGCCTTGTGCTGCACATAATCGGTTGTCGACAAATACATCAAGTCGGGCCGCCGCGCTTCCATCAGTTTGACCCCGGCGGCAAACACGAATTCGGACAGGTCGGCGCTGTAGACCGACGGCAAGGGCTTGCCCACCAGCTCGAGCACCCGCTCGATGCCGTTCTGCGCCAGCGTGCACTGGTCCGCCTTCTCCGAAGAGAAGCAGATGCCGGCCATGCCTTTGCCGAGCATGCCGCGCAGCTTGTCCTTCGCCGTGACCACCGCGACTTTGGCGCCAGCATCCGCAAACGCGGCGAGGATGGTGCCGGTGCGAAGGTACTTGGGGTCGTTCATCATCACTTCGGCATCCGCATCCCGGTCGTAGAAGTAGTTGCCGCAGATGCCGTGTACCGCGGGCGGCACGCCGGTGACGATGGAAAGATTGTTCGGATTGGTAAAGGACGGCACCACGCAATCGGCCTCGAACGCGGCGCCCTTCTTCAGCATTCGTTCCAGAAACGGCGCGACCCCGGCTGCGACCGCCTGTTTAATGTAGTCAAATTCGCAGCCGTCCACGCAAACCACGACGAGCGGCCGGTCCATCCAGCTATAGGTACGCCCATTGACCGTAACAGCGGGATGTGACGTCATATTACTTTCCCCGTGAATGTTGCAGATTTCCGTTATTCGATGACGATCTTGTTCTGGCGCACTACGTTGCCCCATTTCTCGATCTCGGACTTGACGATGCGCGCGTATTGCTCGGACGGTTCACCACCCGGTTCAGCGCCCTGCTGAAACCAGAGCGCCTTGAGCTCGGGCGAGGCGAGCGCTCTGGCGACCTCCGCCTGCATGCGTGCGACGATATCTTGCGGCGTTCCGGCCGGCGCCCACAGTCCATACCAGGACAACGATTCGAACCCGGGAACGCCCGCTTCGGCCATGGTGGGAATCTCGGGGAACGCGGGCGAACGCTGTGGCGAGGTCACCGCCAGGGCGCGAATCTTGCCGCCCCGGATGTGCGCGGCCGCGCTGCCCAGCCCTTCAAAGATCAATTCGATTTCCCCGCCCAGCAACCCGGTCATCGCAGGCCCGGAGCCTTTGTAAGGAACGTGCATCATGGAAGCACCCGTCTTGGCGTTGAAGATCGCGCCGGCCAAGTGGCGCGTAGTGCCATTGCCCGAGGAGCCGTAATTCACCTTGTCCGGGTGGGCTTTGGAAAAGGCGATGAGTTCGCTGACTGATTTTGCCGCCACCTTGACAGGATTAACCACCAATACGTCCGGCACGTAGGCGACGCCTGTGACAGGCACAAGGTCTTTCTCCAGGTCGTAGGGCAGGCTTTTGTAGGCGCTTACCGCAACGGTGTGATGCACCGCGCCGAGCAGGAACGTGTAGCCATCCGGGGCGGACTTGGCGACGACGTCCGCGCCAATCGTGCCGCCCGCGCCGCCACGACT
The DNA here is from genome assembly GCA_026399375.1 of Pseudomonadota bacterium. Lineage (GTDB taxonomy): Bacteria > Pseudomonadota > Gammaproteobacteria > Burkholderiales > SG8-39 > 2-12-FULL-64-23. The sequence goes on along the minus strand of JAPLRD010000220.1, from coordinate 2,586 downwards.
GTCGACAATCACCTGCTGTCCGATCTGGGCCGACAGTTTCGCCGCCAGCGGCCGCGCGAAGGTGTCGGTTCCGCCCCCGGGGGGAAATGGCACCACCACCCGCACTGGCTTTGTCGGCCAGTTCTGTGCATGTGCGGTCCCCGCCATGCATGTAGCGGCGACCACAACCGTGATGCCCAGCAGGCCCCGCTTAGTCAGATGCAACATCTTTCCTCCTCAACGAGACAAGATTGAACCGCGCTACACCGCTGGAGCCTGAAGCAAGCGGATCGCCTCAGGGCAATGTGGAGGCGCGGTAATCCTCCGCATCAGGCACGAGCATGAGCCGATCCTGCACCAGCTGCTGCGCGACTGCAAGCAGGCGCGACTGGTAGTCGGCATTGTCGCGGTAACGCTCCGCGATCGAGGGTCGCGGATCGCCGTTTGCCTTGCGTTCTGCTTCAGTCTTCGCAAAAGGCATGTAGGAGCCAAGAGTGTGGCAGAGTTCGCCCTGCGCGAAGCCGGCGGCGCGCGTGTTGCGACCGGAATAGGTTGCCACCGGAACGGCGACTTCGGGCAATACCACGCCGTCAATGCCGTTCCCGTCCGCGTTGACCCGGGGCAGCATGACGGCGTACGGGGCAAGCGCACTCACGGATCCCGGCGGGTTCTGATTGAAATCGACGAGCTGCAACGCGGCCTTCTGTCGGCCCAGCCGGATACCGCGAAGCCGGCGGAACCGTGCCGCGCGCCACCCAGGCCTCCATGTTAGCCACGGCGGCGCGCAACACCGAGGCCCAGGTCAGCGGGTTCAGGATCTGTTCGCAAATCGCCCGTGCAGGCGGCTGAGTCAGCGGACGCACCCCGGCATTGGGCGGCAAGCTTGCGTGTGGTGTGCTCGCCACCATATAGGCTCTGACGTTGTCCGGCAATCCCACTGGTCGGCCCAGCCAGTCTGAAGCGATCAGCGAGCCGGCCTGCTGCCATTGCTCCCATTCCGAGTCGAGGTGAATGATCTTCGGGCAGGAACGGCTTGCTGTGCAGCGGGAGAGCACGCCCTCCGTGCGCCCGCTCACCGGATCCTTGAGATCTGCGTAAGCGAAGGGAAAGTCCGCACCCTGATAGCCGCGCATTTCATGTTGCAAGTCCGGCGCCCGCCCGGGCTGCGCGAAGCGCTGGTTGAAAAATCCGCGCTTCGCACCCGAACCCTGCGGAATGACGCCGTCGAAGGCAAGTTGACCCTGCTCGTCCAGGTTGAAATCCTGGTACACGAAATCACGCAGATAGCGGCCGCTCTGTGACAGTCCGGTCGCTATGCCGAGTCTAATTGTTGGCAACTGCAGCGCGGACTTGACGCTTCCGGATACGCCGGAGTCCTGCCGAAGCAGCGACATCAGATCGCGCATCGATACGAAGGAAAGCCCCATCACCTTGGGATCACGCGCGAGATATTCGACCTCGTAAGTTGCGCCCCGGTCGAAGTCCGGCCGCATGCGAACCCGCAGCTTGTCCTTGTCGATGATCTCGACCTGATCGGATGCCAGAGCGACGGGCGTGTCGTCGGCACGTTGTCGCACGCGCACTTTCGGGGGATGTGCGGACGGATTTGCCATGGAGTAGTAGAGTCGCGCTTCAAAGGCAGTTGCATTGGGAGCCACGGGAGCGATCTGCGCCCCGGCGGAACCGTCGAGTGCGATTTCGTCACGCACAATTGCCGTGATCGGCTTGCCCGCCTCAGTGGCGACCGGATAGGACGCGGTCATGATGCCCGGACCGCGATCGATGTCCGCCTGCCAGCCCGTCCAGATCAGCGTGTAGCCCTGTTCGAGTACCGAAGCCCGGCCGGCACCCGCTTCGGAGCGGACGTCGCCTTTGCCTCGAAGCAGCGATGTCTGCAGAATCGGACGACCGCGGTTGGTAACTTCGAGGACGGCGGTGCCATTGGCCTTTCCCGGATCAGCCGGTTTGATAAAGGCGACATCGAAGCTGTATTCAACCAGGCCTTGCGCATTGCGCGGCGCAAGCTGCAGATCTACCACTCTGGCATTGCGCGGAGACATAGGGTCAGCCAGACCGTGCGCCCGCGCGATGATGAGTTCGTACTGACCTGCAGCGCCGAATGAACGGCCATTGAATGCAGGGTTGACACGCTCGACAATGTCGATGCGCACAATCTGTGACTTCCCCGATTGCGCAGCCGACGCGCCAGGAATAAGCGCTAGCAGGGCGGCACACAGCGCCAAAGTTTTGAACCGAGATACGGATTGACGGTAGTGCATGCTTTGTCTCCTCAATGCGTGCGCAAATAAAGCCTTGGCGTGTGGGACGCTTACGGGGCTATCGATAGACGAACAGATCGTTCGTTTGCGGATGACTGCCAAAGGAACACGGGAAGACTACGCAGCAATCGGCGTTACCTCAGATCAACGCCAGCGCGAGCAACCGTTTCTGATGACAGTCCACCGCACTACCGTGCCCGCACAATGCAGAAAGCTTACCGCCCCCGGGATTTTACCAGGGCTCCGTCATTCATTGTTCCAAGCCCTTGATGTGACGTAGAGGAGAGACAGTACTGGCTTTTTCGTTTGGATGCTGCTATAAGGTCAG
>JAPLRD010000404.1 GCA_026399375.1 Pseudomonadota bacterium | reverse complement strand
CCGTTGTGCGTAGCGCGAGCAATCCGGCGCGCATTGTGGAAAACCCTGATCTGGAGGCATCTATTGAATGTTTGCAGGTAAAATGTGATGCTACAAAGTGTCGTAGGTCGTGTCGTACGTCGCGTCGTACGTCGCGTCTTATTTGTTCAGCCTGCGTTCATTGTAGGGCTTTCGCCGAAACGCGCTCAACTAGCATGGGAAAATCGCATACGGATGGTGCAGCCCGACCAAACCGAAAGTAACGCTGCGTCGTCCGCAGAGGAGGCGTTTTCGCCGCTGGCGGAGTTGGGGCTCGCGCCCAAGCGTCGCGGCGTGGTGCGCAAGCTGCTGCGCTTTTTCGGCATCACCGCGCTGGTGCTCTATTTCGGTTTCGCGGCGGTGGTGCTGACGCTGCGTTTCTGGATCCTGCCGCAGATCGAGGAGCATCCGGAGTCGATTGCCGAAGTCATTTCGCGCAACATCGGCCAGCGCATCAGCATCGGCAGCGCCGATTCCGGCTGGCAGCGCCTGCGCCCTTACCTCGAATTGACCGACGTGCGACTGTACGACCGGGAAGGCGGCATCGCCTTGTCGCTGCCGTCGGTGTCGTGCACTCTGTCCTGGGACTCGCTCGCTTTTGGCGCCTTGCGCTTTGAATCGCTTTCCCTCGACAAGCCGCAGATGGCCGTGCGGCGCGACGCCGACGGGATGCTCCATGTGGCGGGCATCAGGATGGACCCGCAAATCGGAGGCGGCGGTTTTGCGAACTGGCTGCTCGCGCAGCGCGAGGTGATCATCCGTGACGCCTCGGTGAGCTGGGAGGACCAGTTGCGCCAGGCGCCGCTGCTGTCGGTGAGCAATCGGAATTTTGTCATGCGCAACCGCGGCAGCCATCATCGTTTCGCGCTGCGGGCGCTTCCGCCGCGCGAGTTTGCCACCGCACTCGATCTGCGCGGTGATCTCGAGGGCCGGACGTTCGAGGAGCTTCAGACCTGGAACGGCAAGCTCTACACCGAGCTTGCGCAAACCGATCTTGCGGTCTGGCGCGCCTGGGTCGACTATCCACTGGAAATCAAGAACGGGCAGGGCGGCTTGCGCTTGTGGCTGGGCATCGCCGACAAGCACCTGGTGGATGCCGCCGCCGACGTTTCGCTCGCCAATATCAGTGCGCGGCTGGCGCCTGAATTGCCCGTGCTGGAGATGAGTTTGCTTCAGGGGCGCCTGTCGGCGAAGCGTTCGCGCGACGGCAGTTACGAGGTGGCGGGCAAGCAGGTTGCGCTGGCGCTGCAGACCGGCGAGAAACTGCCGCCGACGCAGTTTTCGGTGCAGTGGCGGCCCGGCGAAGAAAAGCGCGCGGAACAGGGCGACGTGAAGATCGATGCGCTCGAACTGCAGCCCCTGGCACTGCTGGGCGAATACCTGCCCTTGCCGCAACAGGTGCGCAAGATCCTGGCCGAGGCCGCGCCCCGGGGCAGCCTGGCCGACATGCATTTCGTCTGGAAGGGAACCCTGCCCAACGCCCAGAGCTATAGCCTGCGCGGACGCT
>JAPLRD010000394.1 GCA_026399375.1 Pseudomonadota bacterium | reverse complement strand
GTGCTCGCCGCGGCGATTCTCGGCGGAACGCTCGCTTCCGCGGTGCATCTGACCAAGGCCGGCGGGCGGGCGCTCATCAACACCTCGCCCGAGCCTTTCTCCAACTGGACTGCCTCCTTCGGCGAGGAAGCGCTGCTGCTAGCCGGGCTGTGGGCCGCGCTGATGCATCCGATCGCGTTTCTTGCCGGCCTGGCGCTGTTCCTGCTCGCAGCGCTATGGCTGCTGCCGAAAATCTGGCGCGGGCTGCGCCTCCTCTGGCGCAGCCTGCAGGCAAGGCTAGCGCGGCAGCGGCTTTAGCGGCAGCGGGCCGTCGCCGGGAACCGGCGTACGGTCCACGTTCAGCGTCATCGACACAAGCACGTAGTAACCGCTCACGGCGATCAGGTCGATGATCCCGCGCTCGCCGAACTTGTCCAGCGCCCGCTTGTAGGTGGCGTCGCTGACTTTGCGCTCGCGATGCATCTCGGTGCAAAAGTCATAGACGATAGCCTCGTCCTCCTGCATGCCCGCCGGGCGTTTGCCTTCGGCCAGGTCGGCGGCCACGGCGGGATTCAAGCCGCCCGCGAGTGCAAGGCGGTGGTGCGCGTGCCACTCGTACTGCGAGGTCCAGTCGCGCGCCGTGATCAGAATGGCGAATTCGTTCAGGCGCGCCGAGAGCGAACTCTTGAAGCGCAGGTAGGAGCCCAGGCGCTGCAGGATATCCGCGGCTTCCGGCGCGCGCAGCCACGGGTTGAAGGGGCTGCCGGGCGTTGCGGCGTTGGCGGAGGATCCAGCAACCGATGCGCGCGGCCCGGAGCGGATCGCTTCGGCCACGGCGCGCTGGTCCGGCGTCATCTCGTCCAGCGGGATCATCCGAAAGCGCCGTTCTTCATTCTGCGCCGCGGCCGATCCTGCCAGCAGTAGCAGGGAAAAAACAAAAACACCAAACCGGAATTTCATGTGGACCTCTCCTTTGGGTGATTCTTTGGGCGATTCTTTGGGCGATTCAAGCTAAGCGAAAGCATAACACCCAAACAACGACGCTCTGGACGCGCATCCGACAAGCGCATAGGGCCGGCAGGCGCGAAAAGCCCGCATGCGCCCGGCCGGGGCCGAAGGCGCCATCATCCCGGAACTGCACATTTTTGGACAAGTTTGCAATCGCGACACGATTCGCATGCGGCTCGCTGCTTAAATGCACCCCATGCAAACGCCAAGCGGGGTCAGGTTCAAGATGAATACCGAAATAAACACGCGGCCCGAGGCCGTCGATGTCAGCCTGCACAACGGATTTTTCGATTCGGTCAGACGCGAATCCAGGCTGGAGGCATGGAAGATCGTGCAGCGCATGCAGCCGATTTGCAAACGCGCGCTCGACATCTTCGTGTCCGCGCTGGTGCTAGTCATGCTATCGCCCTTTTTCCTACTGATCGCGTTTCTGATCAAGGCCACGGACGGCGGACCGGTATTGTTCTGGCAGGACCGCGTGGGCAAATTCGGAAAAACCCTGCGCTTTCCCAAGTTCCGCTCGATGGTGTTGAATGCGGAGGTTCTGCAGCGCGCGCTGGACGCG
>JAPLRD010000212.1 GCA_026399375.1 Pseudomonadota bacterium | reverse complement strand
GGTTCTCACGCTGACCCGTCCCGACGACTGGCACCTGCACCTGCGCGACGGCGCGGCGCTGGCGGCCGTGCTGCCGCACAGCGCCAGGCAGTTCGCGCGCGCCATCATCATGCCCAACCTGCGTCCGCCGGTGACCAGCGTAAAGATGGCGGAGGCCTACCGCGGACGGATTCTGGCGGCCTTGCCGCCCGGTGCCGCTTTCGAACCGCTGATGACGCTGTACCTCACCGACAACACCGCGCCGGGCGAGATCGCGCTGGCGAAGGCGGGCGGCATGGTGCACGCGGTGAAGTACTATCCGGCCGGCGCCACCACCAACTCCGATTCCGGCGTGACGCGCCTGGAAAACGCCTTCGGCGCGCTCGAGGCCATGGAAAAAGCCGGCATGCCGCTCCTGCTGCACGGCGAAGTCACCGATCCCGCGGTGGACGCGTTCGATCGCGAACAGGTGTTCATCGATACGGTGCTGCCGCAGATCACGCGGCGTTTTCCGGCTCTGCGCCTGGTGCTCGAGCACATCACCACGCGCGAGGCGGCGGCCTACGTGGCCGCTGCGCCGGACAATATCGCCGCCAGCATCACCGCGCATCACCTGCTGCTCAACCGCAACGCCCTGTTCGCGGGCGGCATCCGGCCGCACCACTACTGCCTGCCCCTGCTCAAGCGCGAGGGGCATCGCCAGGCGTTGGTGCAGGCCGCAACCGGCGGCAACCCCAGGTTTTTCCTCGGCACCGACAGCGCGCCGCACGCGCGCGGCAACAAGGAGGCGCTGTGCGGGCATGCCGGCATTTACACCGCCCATGCGGCTATGGAACTCTACGCCGAGGCATTCGACGCCGCGGGCGCGCTGGACCGGTTCGAGGCTTTCGCCAGTTTTCACGGCGCGGATTTCTACCGTCTGCCGCACAACACCGGGACCATCACGCTGCGGCGCGAAAGCTGGCAGGTGCAATCCTCGCTGCCCATGGGTGAAGACGAACTGGTGCCGCTGCGCGCCGGCGAGATGCTTCACTGGCGCCTGCAATAGACGAATCGTAGCCATGGCCACATCGAATACTCCGGTCTGGAACCGCTGGGACATCCTCGCGTCCCCCGCCTTCAGCACGCTAGCCCCGCTGCTGGAGCAGTTGCCGGAAGACTACTTTCCCACGCTGGCGCAGCTCAACCGCATGTGCGACGAGCGCGAGGTGGTGAGCGGCAGCGGCGAGCCGGTGGAGTTCGTGCCGCAGGAAGCCAAGACCGACGAGCCCTATGAGACGCGGGTCTATTCCCGCGGCAAGGTGCTGACCCGCAGCAGCAACTGGCACGACCTGTTCAACGCCCTGGTATGGATCACTTTTCCACGGAGCAAGGCGGCGCTCAACCGCCATCACTACAAGGAGATGCTGGTGCACCAGGCGGAGGGGAAGCGGGGCACGCCGCGCGATATATTGACCCTGTTCGACGAAAGCGGCGTGATTGTGCTCACGAGCGACCCCGAGCTTGGCGAACTGATGCGCGAGTTCCAGTGGAAAGAGCTGTTCTGGGAACGGCGGGCCGAGGTCGTGGCGTCGATGCGCTTCTACGTGTTCGGACATTCGATCTACGAGAAGGCGCTGCAGCCGTACAAGGGCCTCACTGCAAAGTCGGTGATTTTCGACGTCTCCGAGCGCGAACTGGAGCGGCCGCTGCCGCAGCAACTGGCGACGCTGGATGCGCGGCTGGCGAAATACTTCGGTGATCCGATGGCGCTGGAGGCGACCGATGCCTACGCGCCGCTGCCGGTGCTCGGCATTCCGGGCTGGACCGCGGACAGCGAGGACGAGCGCTATTACGACGACGCGCAGCACTTTCGCCCCGGGCGCAGGCAGGGGGAGGAACAGCTGGAGGAGCGTGGCCGGCAGGACGAGCGGCGCGGCCGCGGCGAAAGCGATTCCCCGTCGCGCAGGGGAAAGAAGAAGTAGTCCGCTCTGCGCTTGCCGTTTGGTCGTTCGACCCCGCCGGCGCGGCGGGGTGGTGCGCGCGGCCGAGGTGCTAGAATCGCGGCGTGAAGCCGGCCAGACGGTCGCTGCGCATCTTGACGATGCGGAGAGGAAAGTCCGGGCTCCACAGAGCAGGGTGACGGCTAACGGCCGTACGTACTAGTCGAAGGCTTGCCTTCGGCGAAGACGAGGAATAGGGCCACAGAGACGAGTCGCTGCAGAATATCGCAGCGGGTGAAACGCGGTAACCTCCACCCGGAGCAACACCAAATAGGCGGATGCTGCACGCGCAGTTCTGGCGTGCTGTGAGCGGCTCGCTCAAGTTCGCGGGTAGGTGGCTGGAGCGCCGGGGCAACCCGGCGCCTAGAGGAATGACCGTCATAGGGAGCGATCCCCGTAACAGAACCCGGCTTACCGGCCGGCTTCACTTTTTCCATCTCAGGCCGGCAGACCGCGCTGCTGGTATGTTTCTTTCGGATTTGACCTGGATCAAGCGGCGAAGGGGCGGCCGGCGCAGAATCCATGAGTAATCCTGTGCTATCTTGCCAGCTCCCGGGCTTGCCCTAATCCGCGCGGGAGCGCGATGTCCTCATGACCCGAAACGCGGCAAACCGAAACCGGCTCGAATGGATCATGTTGGTCATGGTCTTGCTGGCCGTGGGCGCCATGCTCGGCTATTTCCAGTATGCGGAACACCGCGAGATCGAGTACCGGGAGGGAGAGCGGCTGCAAACGCAGGCGCGGGTCATCGGCGAGAACCTGGAGCGCCAGCTGGAGGGCGTGAACAATGCCCTCGCCGGAATCCGGGACGACCTGCTGCAGTTCGGCGCAAAAGGAATGAGCGTATCGCCATCGCGCCGCCTCAAGACCCTGAGCGGTGCGATGACTGGCGTGCGTACGCTGATCGTCACCAATGCCGACGGGATGGCGCTGGATTCAAATCGGGACGTACTGATCGGTCAGAATTTCAGCGAACGGGAGTGGTACAAAACCCCGCGGGAGCGCCCGAACCTGGCCATGCTCTATGTTTCCGCGCCTTTCGAGACTGTTCTGGGTGTGGTTGCGGTCAACGTGACACGCGCAGTGGTCGATCCGAGGGGAGAGTTTGCCGGAGTCGTCTCCGCGTCCCTGGACCCGGAATATTTCAACGTCCTGCTGCGCTCGGTGCTGTATGCACCCGACATGCGCGTGGCAGTGGTTCAGGAGGGTATGGTAGGAATGAATCTCGCCAACCCCGGATCCTTTTTTGTCAGGCATCGGGACAGCGGGCAGATTGCGACGCTGCTCTCCGGCACTGCCGCAGTCTCAAGCGATGCACGCTTGATGGCATCGCGCACTATCAGTCGCGCTGGCGTCCACATGGACAAACCGTTGGTTGTACATGTCAGCCGGAGCTTGGCAGCCATGTATCTTCCCTGGCGCGAGCAGTCGATTGCCTACGGCACGCTGTTCGGTTTGTTCGCTCTGATTGCGGGCATAGTACTGTATCCGCTTCAGCGGCGGCGGCAGATGGCGGATCGCCTCGCGGTCACGCGCGAAGCGGAGCGGCGCGAAAGCGCCGAGCGGCTGGAACTCGCGCTCGCCGGCGCCAATCTCGGCTTGTGGGACTGGCACGTGCCCAGCGGCAAGATGCAGCTGAACGAGCGCTGGTTCTCGATGCTGGGTTATCGGAGGGATGAAGTCGAACCCGACATCGGCAGTTGGGAAAAGCTGGTGCATCCCGAAGACGCGCCGTTCGTTCACGCGGCGCTGGATAAGCACTTCAGGAACGAGGCGCCCGGCTACGAGACCGAGCACAGGCTGCGCCACAAGGACGGCCACTGGGTCTGGATCCTGGACCGAGGCCGCGTGGTCGAGCGCGACGCGGCCGGGGTGCCGGTGCGGGTGGTCGGAACCTACATGGATGTCACCGAGCGCAGGCGGGTGGACGATGAAAGGAAGCAGTTCTTGCGGTTTTTCGAGCTTTCGCTGGATCCGATGTGCATCGCCGATCCGTTCGGCTGTTTCAAGCAGGTGAACCCGGCGTTTCTGAAGCTGACCGGCTATGGCGAAAGCGACCTTCTGGCCAGGCCTTTCATGGAGTTCATCGCGCCCGAAGACCGGGAGAGGACCGCGGAGGAGATGAAATTGCAGGTCGCGGTCCGGCCGTCGATGTATTTCGAAAATCGCTACGTCTGCAAAGACGGCAGGAACGTAAACCTGACGTGGATGGCGTACTTCGACAAGAGCGATGGTGTCACCTATGCCATAGCGCGCGACATCACCGAGCAGAAACGCAAGGAGGCGGAATATCACACGGTCATCCAGGCGTCGACCGACGGTTTCTGGATCGTCGATGGCGACGGCCGGTTTCTGGAAGTGAACCAGGCCGTATGCCGGATGATGGGCTATTCCAGGGAGGAGTTTCTGCGCCTGACTCTCGCGGACATCGTGATCGGGGCGTCGCCCGCGGAAATTGCGGCCCGCACGCAAGAGGTGAGGGAGGCCGGAAGCATGCTGTTCGCGGCGCGGCACCGGCGCAAGGACGGGGCGATCATCGACGTGGAGGTCAGCATCCAGTACGTTCCGGCACTGGGCGAGCGCTTGTTCGTGTTCGTGCGCGACATCACCGAACGCAAAATTGCCGAGGAGGAACTGAAAAAGAGCGTGGCCCTGCGCGAACTGTTGTCCGAGGCGATGCCGCTGCCGGTATTTCACAAGGACGCCGCGGGACGTTACGTCGGTTGCAACAGCGCGTTCAGCCGCTTCATCGGCAGGACGAGAGAAGACATCATCGGCAAGACGGTGTTCGACCTGGCGCCGCACAACTTCGCCGAGAATTACAGGGACAGGGATCTCGATCTGCTCAACGATCCCGCCGGCATGCAGACCTACGAGGGCACTGTACCGCACGCCGACGGCACGGACCACAGCGTGATCTTTCACAAGGCGCGCATAACGGACCAGAACGGAACGCCGACCGGTATCGTCGGCGTCATTACGGATATCACCGAACTCAAGTTGGTGCAGGTGAAGCGCGACCAGCTCGAAGGCCAGCTGCGCGAGTCGCAGAAAATGGAGGCGCTGGGCACGCTCGCCGGAGGCGTGGCGCACGATTTCAACAATATCATCGCCGCCATCATGGGCAACGTGGAGCTGGCGCGGCAGGATGTCGGGCCCGGCCACTTGGCGCTGGAGAGCCTGGAGGAGATCAGCAAGGCGAGCCTCAGGGCGAAGGACCTGGTGCAGCAGATTCTTGCCTTCGGCCGGCGGCAACCGGCTTCGCGCAAGGTCATATCGCTTGCTCCGGTGGTGGAGGAATCCGCGCGGCTGCTGCGTACCACCCTGCCAGCGGGGGTGGAACTCAAGGTGGAATGCGAGTCGGAAGCGCCGGCCGTTCTGGCCGATGCGACGCAGGTGGAACAGGTGCTGCTGAATTTGTGCAACAACGCCTGGCACGCGATTCAGACCCAGGCGCGTACGGGGAGAATAGACGTGCGACTGCGGGCGCACGAGAGGGGCGCTGTGCCGGCGCAATCCGCGCAGATTGCGTTCGCATCCGGCGAAATGCAGCCGGGCAGGTACGCCTGCCTCGAGGTGCAGGACAACGGCTCGGGCATGGACAGGGAGACCGTGGCGCGTATATTCGAGCCGTTTTTCACCACCAAACCAGTGGACAAGGGTACGGGGCTCGGTCTCGCGGTCGTGCATGGCATTGTGCAGGATCACGGCGCATGCATCGAAGTCCAAAGTGTCCCGGGCGAGGGCAGTACGTTTTGCGTGTATTTTCCGGCGACGCAGGAATCCGGACAGGCCGTGCAGGTTCGCGCTCCGGGCGCCGTCCCGGCGCACGGCGAGGGCAAGCACGTGCTTTTCGTGGATGACGATGAATCGATCGTGTTCCTGATGACGCGCCTGCTCGAGCGGCAGGGCTATCGCGTAAGCGGTTTTACCGATGCGCGCGAGGCGCTGGCAGCGGCGCGCGCCAACCCGGAGCAATTCGATCTGGCGGTGACGGATTTCAACATGCCGGGTATGTCGGGGCTGGATGTGGCGCGGGAATTGCGCGAAATCCGTCCGGGTCTTCCGGTCGCCGTTGCGTCGGGCTATATCACCGACGAGTTGCGCGCGCAGGCGCCTGCGGTGGGAGTCAGAGAGCTGGTGTACAAGCCCAATACGGTGGACGAACTGTGCGAGGTGGTATCGCGGCTTGCGCGCGAGCTTCGCGACTGAAACAGTATTGCACCACGCCCATGCCTGTCGTCAGGGGGCTCGCCTGCAGTCGGCAGGGCGATCGCGCAGACTTGAACGAGGCCGCGGCCGTCATCGCGGTCGAACTGCGCAGTCCTGAAATCAGCCGGCGCCGGCCGCGGCGAGCAGCGCGTCGATTTCGGCGAGTACCTGTTCGGGCGCAAGATCGTTCATGCACTTGAAATGCGCGAGCGGGCATTCGCGCGCGTAGCAGGGGCTGCATTCGATTTCTATCCTGGCGATGCGCGCCGATCCGGGTTGCGAGGACAGCGAAAGCGGGGGCGTGTGCTCGGGACTGGAGGATCCGTACAGCGCGACCAGCGGCCTGCCCAGCGCGGCGGCGACGTGCATCAGTCCGGAATCGTTGCTCACCACAATCCTGGCGCAGGCGATGAGATCGATCGCCGCCGCGAGGTCGGTCTTCCCGCACAGGTTCTCGCAGGCGCCGCCCGATTGTGCGCGGATCTCCTCGCCCGTTGGCGCGTCCTTGTCCGAACCGATGAGCCATACGGCATAACCGCGCCGCGCCAGTTCGCGCGCGAGCGCGGCGAAGTGCCGCACCGGCCAGCGCTTCGCCGGGCCGTACTCGGCGCCGGGGCAGAATGCGGCGACCGGTCGCGAGCGGTCCAGGGCCAGCCGCGCCGTGGTGCGCGCGGTGTTGACGGGGTCGGTTTCCAGCCGCACCCGGGGCAGGGGGCGCTGCAGTTCAGCGCCGGGCTTTTCCGCCAGTTGGGCGTAGCGCTCGGACATCAGCGGCACCTTCGCCTGGTCCAGCTTGTGCGCCAGATTCAGCAGGCCGTAGCGCGACTCGCCGACGTAACCCGCGCGCAGCGGAATGTCGGCGAAGAAAGGTATCAGCGCGGACTTGAAACTGTTGGGAAGGACGATGGCTTTGTCGTATTTTCTCCGTGCCAGTTCGCGTCCAAGCTGCCAGCGTGCACGCAGCTTCAGTTCGCCGTGCGCGAACGGCGACGCGATGACTTCGTTGATTTCCGGCATGCGCGCCAGCAGCGGGCCGCACCAGGGCGGGGCCAGCGCGTCTATGCTTGCGCTGCCCAGCCTGTCATGCAGGCGTCGAAGCAGGGGTTGGGCCAGCAGCGTGTCGCCGATCCAGGACGGGGCGACGATGAGGATGCGCGGCATGGGATGGGGCGCAAGGAGCAGGAACGGGGAGGGGCGCCGCCCCTCACGGCTCATTCCCTGCGCGGTTCAATGCCCCTTGGGCGCTGCGCCTTTATATACGTAGCGCGTGCCGCAGTAGGGGCAGAGCAGATTGCCCGACTTCGCCACGTCCAGAAACACGCGCGGGTGCATGTTCCAAACCGGGGTCGAGGGCGTAGGGCAGTGCAGCGGCAGATCGTGCTCCGTGACGTCGACGGTGAGTTGCTGTGCGGCGGCAGACATTAGCGTTTCCCCTTTCTTGCCGGCTTGGTAGCGACGGGTTTGGCTTTGACGGCCGCGCCTTTGGATTTGGCCGCAACAGGCTTCGCCTTGGCCGCTTGTGCCTTGCCTTTGGCAACGGGGGCGAGCCAGCCGCTGTGGCGCGCATCGCGGCCGTTGACCACTTCGAAGAACGCCTTTTGCAGCCTCTTCGTGACCGGGCCGCGTCGGCCGGCGCCGATCTTGCGGCCGTCGACTTCGCGTATGGGCGTCACTTCGGCGGCGGTGCCGGTGAAGAAGGCTTCGTCGGCTATGTAGAGGTCGTCGCGGGTGATGCGCCGGGGCGTGACCGTGTAGCCGAGGTCGGAGGCAAGCGTGATCACGCTGTCGCGCGTGATGCCCATCAGCGCCGAGGTCAGTTCCGGTTCGTAGATCTTGCCGTTCTTGACCATGAACAGGTTCTCGCCCGCGCCTTCGGCGACGAAGCCGTCGACGTCAAGCAGCAGCCCTTCGTCGTAGCCGTGGTCGAGCGCCTCCTGGCTTGCCAGTATGGAATTGGCGTAGGTGCCGGAGTACTTGGCGCGGCACATCGACACGTTCACGTGGTGGCGGGCGAAGGACGAGGTCTTGACGCGTATGCCTTTGATAGGCGCCCCAGGGCCAGGCGGCGATGGCGACGTGCACCGTCGCGCCCTTGGGCGACACGCCCATCTTTTCCGAGCCGTAGAAGGCGATCGGACGCAGATAGCATTCCTTGAGTTTGTTCGCGCGCACCACTTCCTTGTGCGCCTCGATGAGCACCTCCTTGCTGTAGGGGATTTTCATCATGTAGATGTGCGCCGAGTTGTACAGGCGGTCGACGTGCTCCTGCAGGCGGAACACCGCTGTACCGTCGACGGTGTTGTACGCGCGTATGCCCTCGAATACCGCCAGCCCGTAGTGCAGCGAGTGGGTGAGCACGTGGGTGGTTGCGGAGCGCCAGGGAACCAGCTTGCCGTCATACCAGATGTATCCGTTGCGGTCGGCCATCGACATTGTTTCCAACTCCTTGTTCAAATCAGTTGAAGGCGCAAAATGGTATTTTAGCGGAAAGCGGCTGGCTTGAGCAGCGCCTGACGGCGCAGTGCGGCAGAATTGAGAGCGAAAGCGGAGAGCGACGGCGGATGTTTTCGAATTGCCCAAAATGCAATACCAAGCTGACTCCCGGCGAAGCCGGTTCGGGCGAGCGCTGTCCGGTCTGCGGTCTGGTGTTTGCGAAGTACCTGCGGGCGCAGGCGGGCATCCCGGCGCGTGCGGCGCCGGTCACCGATGCGCTGCAAAGCGAACCGGCGCAGCCAGGCGAGCCGATGCAGCGATGGCTGGAGCATCTGCTGTATGTGCCGTCGCGGGTCGGTGGCCTTGCGCTCTTCGGCCGCTGCGCCGCGTTTGCGTGCTGCTTCGTCTGGGGTTGGCGCCTGTACGCCATGGACGTCAGCACCGGCGAGATGGGAGGCTCCTTCATGCATCTGGTCGTGCTGCCCATCCACGAAGCGGGACACGTGCTGTTCATTCCCTTCGGCCGTTTCATGACCGTGCTCGGTGGCAGCCTGTTGCAGGTGCTGTTGCCGCTGGTGCTGATGGCTTCGTTCGTGTTCGGCTTCGGCGGCAGCCGGCGCGACAATTTCGCCGCCTCGCTCATGCTGTGGTGGGCGGCTGCGGCCATCATCGACGTCGCGCCTTACATCTGGGACGCGTTCGACCCGAAGCTGATGCTGCTGGGCGGGAAGACCGGCGCCGAGTCCGACGGTCACGACTGGCAGAACATCCTCGGCGACCTGGGAATGATCAGGCGCGCGCACCTGATCGCGGGCATCGCGCACAAGCTTGGGCTTGCCGTGATGCTGGCCGCATGGGCCTGGGGCGCGGCGCTGCTCTATTTTCAGCTCCGCCATCGCGGCAGCGGTGCTTTCGAGGCAGAGGAATAGGCCGGCTGCCATCGAAGCGAGTCAGGCTTCTGCCCGGACAGGACCGGGCGTTTCACGCATCGACGCGATAAGGATCATAATTTTGCATGGCTCAAACCAAAGCGCCGCAGACGGTATTCGCTGACACCGGCAACCGGGTGTTCGCGCTGCTGCTGGACCTGATCCTGGTCGGCTTCGTTGCAGGCTCCTTGTCCGGCACCGTGCTCTCGGGCGCGCCCGCCTTCCTGTCGCTCGTTTTTCTCTACTTCGCCGGCATGCCCCTGAGTCCGCTGCAGGGCACGCTCGGAAAGTGGATATGCCGGATCAAACTCTGCGACCGGCTCGGCCGGCGGCTGGCCTGGCGTTCGTCGATGCTGCGCGCGGGCGCGATGTTATGCTGGTTCGGGCTGCCGGCCCTCATTGGTTCGAACGCCCTGTCCAATGCATTGGGAAACATCGCGCTGACGCTGGTCTGGCTGCTGTTTTTATTGCCCTGGGCCAGCATCGGTTTCCTGCCGCGCCGGGAATCCCTGTTCGATCTGTTGGCGGGTTCGCTGGTGGTGCGGTACCGGAGCGAAGCGCAGACTATCTTCGATGCGGAGCCAGCGCAGAAGCCCGGCATCCTCAACGTGGGCGGGGCAGTATTTTTGTGCCTGTCGTGCGGTGCGATTTTCAGCGTAGCGGCGACCACACAACTTGACAGGGACCGGCGAGCCCGAATCGGCTACGCTCTCACGCAGGTGGCGCCCGTCCGGCAGAAGATCGAGGCCTTCCACGAGCGCGAACAGCGCTGGCCTGCGGCGCACGAATTGGGCGTTGCAGATTGGACGCCCTATCCCGACGGCGGCGGCTATCGGCTGCAGGCGGATGGAAGCGTTCTGATCACGTTTACGGTATTGCCGGAATTAAAGGGGCACAGCATCACCCTGCGTCCGGCACGGGCCGCGGACGGCAAGGCTGTCAACTGGAAGTGCAGCGCAGACGCGGGATTGAATAGCGGGTTTCTGCCGGCGAACTGCCGCTAGCAGGTTCGTCCCTGCGCACCGGGCCGGAAACGCCGGTTATTAGGGCGGGCGGCCTGTATGCACGTGGGGCGTGCCCCCACGTGCATACGCTCCGCTAACTCTTGGTCGCGCCTTTCTTCGGGTTCAGATTAGTCAGGCGGCCGCTCTCGGTGCCCGCGCTCTCGTCGATGACGGCGTTGATCAGCGCAGGCTTGCCCGCAGCGATCGCTTCGGTCAGCGCTTTGCTCAGTTCCGCCGGCGTGGTGACGTGATAGCCGACGCCGCCGAAGGCTTCGATCATTTTGTCGTAGCGGGCGCCCTTGACGAAAGCGGAAACCGCGACATCGTTCTTCAGCTTCGGATTGAGGTTGGGATCCGAGCCCTTGTAGATGCCGTTGTTGTTGAAAATGATGGTGGTGATCGGCAGCTGGTAGCGGCAGACGGTTTCGAGTTCCATGCCGCTGAAACCGAAGGCGCTGTCGCCCTCGATGGCGACCACAGGCAGGCCGCTCACGACCGCCGCGCCGACCGAATAGCCCATGCCTATCCCCATGATGCCCCAGGTGCCGGAGTCGAAGCGCTTGCGCGGCTGGTACTGGTCGACGATGCTGCGCGTGAAATCGAGGGCATTGGCGCCTTCGTTGACGAGATTGATGTCCGGGCGCGTTTTCAGCACATCGCGGATCGCGCGCAATGCGCTGTGGTAGTTCATCGGCGACGGATTCTTCTCCAGGGTCGCCGCCATCTTCGCCATGTTCTTCTCTCTGCGCTCGGCGATCGCGCCGGTCCATTCGGCGCCTGGCTTGGCAAAGCCGGAAGCGATGCCCGCCAGCATGGCCGACATGCAGGAGCCGATGTCGCCGATCACGGGCGCGGCGATCGCCACGTTGCTGTCGGCTTCCGTGGGCGAGATGTCGACCTGGATGAACTGCTTCGGCCCGCCCCAGGTCTTGCCCTTGCCGTGCGAGAGCAGCCAGTTCAGGCGGGCGCCGATGATCATCACCACGTCGGCCTCCGCCAGGACGAAGGAGCGGCAGGCCGAGGCCGATTGAGCATGGGTGTCGGGCAGCAGGCCTTTGGCCATGGACATGGGCAGATAGGGGATGCCGGTCTTTTCCACGAACGCGCGAATATCGGCATCGGCCTGGGCGTAAGCGGCGCCTTTGCCCAGCAGGATCAGAGGACGCTTGGCGCCTTTGAGCAGGTCGAGCGCGCGTTGGACCGAGTCCGGAGCCGGGATCTGGCGCGGAACAGGATCAACCACGCGTACCAGGGATTTTTTGCCTTGTTCCGCGGTCAGCGTCTGGCTGAGCAATTTCGCCGGCAGGTCCAGATAGACACCGCCCGGGCGGCCTGACACGGCCGAGCGAATCGCGCGTGCAATGCCGATGCCGATATCCTCGGCTTTGTTGATTCGGTAGGAGGCCTTGGCGAACGGTTTTGCCGCATTGACCTGATCCATCTCCTCGTAATCGCCTTGCTGCAGGTCGACGATTTCGCGTTCGCTCGAGCCGCTGATCAAGATCATCGGGAAGCAATTGGTGGTCGCATTCGCCAGTGCCGTCAGTCCGTTCAAAAATCCCGGGGCGGACACGGTCAGGCAGATGCCCGGTTTTTGGGTCATGTAGCCGGCGATCGCGGCCGCATTGCCTGCGTGCTGTTCATGCCGAAAGCTGATGAAGCGCATGCCTTCTGATTGTGCCAGGCGCGCCAGGTCGGTGATGGGAATGCCGATCAGGCCAAAGATGGTGTCGATGTCGTTGAGTTTAAGGGCGTCGATGACAAGATGAAATCCATCGGTCATTTCCACGGCGTCGTTAGCGGTGGCGGTCGCGGCTTGTTCCAATCCTGCGGACATGGTCTCTCCTGTGTATCTGGTCATCAAAGGGGTTCACGGGCGAAATTGCTGCATTTCCCGGTGAGCCGGCCATTCGCCTGGCGGCCGGTCGGGTCGGTGAGACATGCTAGCGAGCCGGGCCCGCATTCATCATTGACCACGGTCAATTTTTGCCGCAACACCGTATTTGCCGCGCAGGGCGGCGGAAGGCCGGGAATGGCAGGCGCGTCAGCCCGGCGTTTGCTCAGGCCCGCTCGCGTCGGGGACGAACACGGCCTTCCACAGCTTCGCTGTGGCCTCGATGTAAGGCGCGAGCGGCCCGGGGGCTACGCGCGCGTACTGCCCGCCGTTCAGCCTTTCGGCATGCTGCAGCTTGCGGTATTCGCGGTATCCGTCGCGCACCGCCATGGCGGTGGCCAGCGGTATCAGGCCGAGTTCCCCGGCCATTTTCAGCAGTGCGATATTGCCCAGGTTGCCGGTCAACTGAGGATGGAGATGCGCATGCGCGAGCACCAGGTACTGCACGATGAACTCGATGTCTATCATGCCGCCGCGATCGTGCTTCAGGTCGAACAGTTCGCTGCGGTTGGGGTGGGCTTCGGCCATCTTTTCGCGCATGGCGACCACCTCGCGCCGCAATACCCCCGGGTCGCGGCTGCGGCGCAGGATGGCGATGCGTTCGGCTTCGAATGCGGCACCCACTTTCGGGTCGCCGGCGCAGAAACGCGCCCGCGTCAACGCCTGGTGTTCCCATACCCAGGCGTCCTTTTCCTGGTATTCGCGAAAGGCTTCGATCGAACTCACCATGAGGCCGCTCGCGCCGTTGGGCCGCA
>JAPLRD010000453.1:1003-2185 GCA_026399375.1 Pseudomonadota bacterium | reverse complement strand
GGGGCGAAGGTGACCATCGCCAGCCGCTCGGAAGAAAAACTGGGCGCCGCGAAAGCGCGGCTCGGAGGGCGGGTGGAAACGCGCCAGCTCGATGTCTCCAGCGATGCCGAGACCGATGCGTTCTTCAAGGCGGCGCCTACCTACGATCACATCGTGGTCAGCGGCGCCGCGTTCAAATTCGGCACGGTGCGCGAGCAGAATATCGAGGACGCCTATGCCGCGATGAACGTCAAGTTCTGGGGCGCCTACCGCGTGGCGCGCAAAGCTACGGTCGCGCCGGGAGGTTCTTTCGTCTTTGTCTCCGGATTCCTGAGCCGGCGTCCCAAGCCGAACATGGTGCTGGTCGGCGCCATCAACGCCGCGCTGGAAACCTTGGCGCAAGGCCTGGCGCTGGAGATGGCGCCGGTTCGCTTCAACGTCGTCTCGCCCGGCATCATCGATACGCCTACGCGGGCCGCGATGCCGGAAGAAGCACGCAAGACCATGCTCGAAAATGTCGCCAAGTCGCTGCCGGTGAAGCGGGTGGGTCAGGCAGAAGACTGTGCCGAGCAGATCCTGCTGATGCTGCGAAATACCTTCATGACCGGATCGGTCGTCTATATCGACGGTGGCGGCCTGCTGGTCTGATCTTCCGATTGCATCGATGACGACGATGGAGACAGGCGAAACCTGGGACGAAGACTACGACTTCGTCGTCCTCGGCGCGGGCGCGGGCGGCATGACCGCCGCCCTGGTCGCGGGCATCGAGGGCATGCGCACGCTGCTGATCGAGAAGAGCGACCAGATCGGAGGCACGACGGCGCGCTCCTCTGGCACGGTGTGGATACCCGACAATCCGGAACAGCGAAGGCTAGCCATCACCGATGACGCGGCAAAGGTGCGCACCTACCTGGATGCGCTCGTGGGTGATCGCGCCGATCCCTCCCTGCGCGAGGCGTTCATCAGCGCCGGTCCGAAAATGCTCGACTATCTGGAGCAGCATGCCGACATGCGCTTTCAGATTTATCGCAAGCATCCGGATTATCGCCAGGAACTAGCCGGTGCGGCCGATGGCGGACGCCCCTTGGAGCCATTGCCGTTCGACGGCCGGACGCTGGGAAGCGAGTTTCGCCGGGTCCGCGCGCCCCTGCGCGAACTGATGCTCTTTGGCGGCATGATGGTGACGCGCGCCGAGGCGACGCG
>JAPLRD010000453.1:0-975 GCA_026399375.1 Pseudomonadota bacterium | reverse complement strand
GCTTTGCCACATCGTGGGATTCGTTCTTGCTTGCGGCGGGCCTTACTTTGCGCTACCTCGCGGACCGGCTGCGGTACAGGCGCGGAACCAGGCTGGTATTGGGCAACGCCCTCGCGGCGCACTTGTTCAAGAATCTGCTCGAGCGCAAGGTGGCGATCTGGTACGAGGCCAGAACCAGCGCCCTGCTGACCGAGAACGGGCGTGTGTGCGGACTCAAGGTCGAACGCAAGGGCACGATGCTGCGCGTGCGCGCGCGGCGCGGCGTGGTCCTCGCGGGCGGAGGCTTCCCTGCCAACGCGGCGATGCGCCAGCGTTACCTGCCGCAGCCCGTGGCCGAGCATACCGCGGCATTCGAGGGCTGCGTCGGTGAAACGCTGCAGCTCGCACTGGATGTGGGAGCGACGTTGGGCGGGGAGGGCGAAGACAACGCGCTGTGGTTCCCCAGTTCCCTGGGCAAACGCGATGACGGTTCGACCATCGTTTATCCGCATATCGTGCTTGACCGCTCCAAACCCGGGCTGGTCGCGGTGAACGCTGCGGGCAGGCGATTTGTCGACGAGGCCGTGTCCTACCACCAGTTCGTGCGCGCGATGTATCGCGCCCATCAAGACTCGCCCTGCATTCCAGCCATGCTCGTCTGCGACCGGCGCTTCATCAGGAAATACGGCCTGGGCATGATACGGCCGATGACGCCGAGCTTGAAGCCGTATATCGAGAGCGGCTATCTTCGGGTTGGATCGTCCTTGGAGGCGCTGGCGCAGCAAATCGGCGTCGATGCCGCCGGCCTGGCTGAAACGGTGATGAAGCACAACGAATACGCGAAGACCGGCATCGATGCTGAGTTCGGCAAGGGGAGCAACGCCTACGACCTCAACAACGGCGACCCCGACAACAAACCGAATCCCTGCGTCGGCACCATCGGGCAAGCGCCGTATTGTGCAGTCGCCGTCTATCCAACGCCGCTGGGAACGAGCC